>NZ_AUCC01000016.1 GCF_000429565.1 Arsenophonus nasoniae DSM 15247 | reverse complement strand
TGGGCGAGAAGAAGCAAACCTGTTTTTCAATGTGATTGCCAAGCGTTATGAGCATGGCAGTGTCATATTGACGAGTAACCTATCATTTGGGCAATGGCCAAGTGCTTTTGCTGATGACGCAACATTAACTGCCGCTATGCTTGATCGTTTACTTCATCATTCGCATGTACTGCAATTAAGCGGTGAAAGCTACCGATTGAAAGATAAGCGGCGCTCAGGAGCAATAACTGAGTAAAACAGTGGATCAATTTTGATTGATCGGATTTAGATAAAAAGTGGATCAGTTTTCGGTGATCGTTGACAGCATTAGCATGAGCTGGCACCACCCAGCCATGCAGAGGAATAATACCGGCTAATAAGCCAAACCCAATTAGCCCCAATATCCAAGTTACACTACTCATTGGTAGCGTTACCATTAACAGACGCAGCTCAGCAATATTTAAGGTGCCATAAGTTCGCCAGATCATGACGCACATCATAACCAATAGCAGCGTACCCAACCGTCCTAACACAAACCACACTTTACTCGCCTGCTGGCAACCGGTCAGAAATAGCGCACATAGCATCATAATTTCTGCCATCATCACCAACATAGCAAGATGCCCAGCCACCACCGCCAATGTTGCCGCTGCCAATAACAGATTTATTAACCACCCATTAGGCTGCGTTGCATGATGTCGATGCCAACTGATATTAAACAAGCTGACAAAAATTCCTGGCAAACCAAAAACCACTAACCATAATCCATTAAGTGCCGTGATATGCAGTGACCAGTTACCGACAGCTAACATAAAATCGCTGGCATTGGCGATGCCCAACAGCACTTGTCCGCCGGCCAATAGCATAGCAAGATTAGCTAAAACACCACCAAGCCCTGCGATTAACCCACTTAACGACTTGTTGAACATCAGTAATGCGGCTAACAACCCGCTGATGACAAAGGTAAAAATTGCTGCGTTAATTAACATCTCGACACTCATTACAACTCTCCATTTTGACCGTTAATTAACGACAAATCGCCTAACGCCATTTGGATAGTCCGCTCACGCTTACGTTTATTGGCGTTGGCAATATCATGGTTATCAATCAGACGTAGCGCTTTGGTCGGGCAGGTGCGTACACACGCTGGCCCTCGTTGATCGAAATAGCACAGATCACATTTAACAGCGATGGCGCGAACACCAGCTATCCAGTCTAAAAAGGGACTAACACGTGCCGGTTCCGGTGGTGCCGGCGGGGCCATCGGCGTATTACTATCAGCAGGAATACCCTGTGGGCGACTGCCACAAAATTCGATAGTACCAAACGGGCATGCGAGACCACACAATTTACAACTGACACACAAACTTTCGTTTAATTGAATAGCATTATTGATACGGTTAATGGCATTAACCGGACAAACCTGCGCACAAGGCGCATCTTCACATTGGTGACAAAGTTGAGGGGCTGATTGTTTTTCATTTCGCATCACTTTCAGACGCGCTTGCATTTGTAGCCCTTGTAAGCGGTGATTTTCCGAGCAAGAAGCTTCACAAGTACGACAGCCAATGCAAAGCGTAGAGTCAGCAATAACAAAACGATTCACCGGTGATCCTGTGGTGATAGTCATTTTTGATCCTTTAGTGATAGTCATTTTTGACTAAACCATGTCGAAATAGTCACTTCCGACATTATCCAATAACCTAGTTAGCTAGCTGTAAATTAACTCAACATGATCATTTGCCGTAACCTAGTTTGCCAGGCCTTGCCAGTTTCAATGGTATGCTGCAAAGTATGACGAATGGCAGTTAATGGCGAGATGATAAGAATCAAAATGCCAGTAAATAAACGGTAAATTAATCCATCCCAAAAACCACAAAAGCTAAGGCGCTGAGGCTCTACTTTTGCAAGCGCGATAAATTGGCGCATAATATAACCGTCATAGTTGTGATAGCGCGCCACCAGACGAGCAAGAAGGTGTTTAGCCATAACATCGGTTTTCTGGCTTAATGATGAAAAGATCATAGTGATTGACTCAATTTATAAAAAATAACCTCACTAAGCAGATCTCATGCCAAAATATAATTATTTTATTTTCATATAATTAAATAATAAAACAGCCAAAAAGCTGGCCCATTTAAGTTGTTATTTAGATATCAGAGACATGAAATGCCAGCGGCTGCTAATGGCCCTTTAGCTGTTCATTTTGTTTTGAGCAATAAACTAAGCATAGCGGCTACACAATCGTTGGATAGCACTTTTGAATCCCCATTTATGTCAATAAAAAGCCTATGATTGCTAAGCAATGGCATCCATATTGCATTAATCAATATAAACAGATGCTGGAGGCTTTATGCACGAAATCACCCTCTGCCAGCAGGCATTGGAACTTATTGAGCAACAAGTAGCACAAAGCAATGCAAAACGCGTCACCCAGGTGTGGTTTAAAATTGGCGCATTTGCCTGCGTAGAAAGCAGTGCGCTGCAATTTTGCTTTGAGTTAGTCTGCCGGGATACGGTCGCTGAAGGTTGCGAACTTCATTTAGAACAACAGCAGGCAGAATGCTGGTGCCGTCAATGTCAGCAATTTATAAAACTCTTAACCCATCGTGTAAGGCTCTGTCCAAAATGTAATAGCCATAATCTCCATATTGTTGCGGATGATGGGCTACAAATTATGCGGTTAGAAATAGAATAGGAGTAAACCATGTGCACCATCTGCGGTTGCGAACAAGGCAACCAATATATTGAAGGCGATGAACGCAATCCACATTCTGCTTTTCGCAGCGCCCCATTCTCTCTCGTGCCTCGTCAATCATTACAAATAAAAGCCATTCATAAAACTAGCCTCAGTGCTAGTGAGCCAAAGGCCACTAACCTGGATTATGGCCAAGGTGAAGCCGGTGCCCATGCGCCCGGTTTAAGTCAGCGCAAAATGTTGGAAATTGAAATCGATGTACTGGACAAAAACAACCGATTAGCGCAGCGTAATCATCGCCAACAAACAGCTAGCGCTAAATCTGGTTTCCAGTCCAGGATCAGGTAAAACAACGCTGTTGACAGAAACACTTACGCGGTTACAAAACGATATTCCTTGCGCAGTTATTGAAGGCGATCAACAAACCACTAACGACGCCGAAAGGATCCGCGCCACAGGAACCCCAGCTATTCAGGTAAATACCGGTAAAGGGTGTCATCTTGATGCACAGATGATCTTTGATGCCATGCAACGACTTCCCCTTGCCGCAGGCGGGATCATGTTTATCGAAAATGTTGGCAATTTGGTCTGTCCTGCCGGGTTTGATTTAGGCGAACAACACAAAATTGCCGTTTTATCGGTAACAGAAGGTGAAGACAAACCACTCAAATATCCACATATGTTTGCGGCCGCCTCGCTAATGTTGCTTAATAAGGTCGATTTACTGCCCTATGTTAATTTTGACCTAAAAAAATGTTTAGCTTACGCCCATCAAGTGAATCCGCAGATTGAAATTTTGCTGGTATCGGCCACTACGGGTAAAGGTATGGACAACTGGTTAGCCTGGTTGGAGAATCAGCGATGTGTATAGGTATTCCCGGAAAAATTAGTCAACTAACTGACACTATGTTAGCCAAAGTAGTGATCGGTGGGGTGAGCCGTGATGTGGATTTAACGCTTGTTGGTAAGCATGACGAAAGGGGTAATAGCCGCCTAGGCCAATGGGTGCTAATCCACGTTGGCTTTGCCATGAGCGTAATCGATGAACAGGAAGCGTTAGATACACTGGCTGCATTACAAAATATGCACGCCGTAGAGCCTGATGTGGGTGCTTTACTATATGGTGAGGAGAAGGGCTAATGCGTTTTATTGATGAATATCGTGATCAACAAAAAGTGATGTCGCTTATTGAAATCATTAACCAGCGCGCTAAGCATCTACCCTACAGTGAACAACGACCTTTTCGCATTATGGAAGTCTGCGGTGGGCACACCCATGCTATTTTTAAATTTGGTCTCGATCAACTATTACCGAAAAATGTTGAGTTTATCCATGGCCCAGGCTGTCCTGTTTGTGTACTGCCAATGGCCCGTATTGATAGCTGCCTGGAAATTGCTAACCAACCACAAGTCATATTCTGCACTTTTGGTGATGCCATGCGCGTACCGGGCAAAAATGGCTCATTGCTAACAGCCAGAGCTGGCGGAGCTGACGTACGGATTATCTACTCACCAATGGATGCACTAAAACTTGCCCAACAAAATCCGACCAAAAAAGTGGTTCTATTTGGTCTTGGATTTGAAACAACCATGCCAACCACCGCGCTCACCTTAATACAAGCAAAAGCAGCTAACATTGATAACTTTTATTTCTTTTGTCAGCACATAACCTTGATCCCGGTACTAAAAAATTTATTACAACAGCCTGATAATAGTATTGATGCATTTTTAGCGCCTGGACACGTCAGTATGATTATTGGTATTTACGCTTACAACTTTATCGCCACACAATATCAACGCCCGCTTGTTGTCGCCGGTTTTGAACCAGTTGATTTGCTGCAAGGGGTATTAATGTTAATTGAACAAAAAATAGCGGCTAATAGTCGGGTAGAAAATCAGTATCGCCGTGTGGTACCTGACGCCGGCAATAGTAAAGCGCAGACAGTAATGCAACAAGTATTCTCTATTAAAGGCACCAGCGAGTGGCGTGGCCTTGGTATGATAGAGCACTCTGGTGTTTACCTTAATAAAAAATATCAGCAATTTGATGCTGAGCAGCATTTTCACTTACGTCCACCAACCGGTTATGATGATCCGCAGACTTATTGTGGCCAAGTACTAACCGGGCGTTGTAAACCTGTTCAATGTCCACGCTTTGGTCGACAATGTAACCCCCAAAATGCATTAGGGGCGTTGATGGTTTCGTCCGAAGGTGCTTGCAGTGCTTGGTACCAGTATCGTTCTCAGGAGTATGAAGTATGAAAACTGTCACTCTCGCCCATGGTAGTGGTGGGCAAGCTATGCAGCAACTCATCAATCAGCTTTTTATTCAAGCCTTTGATAACCCGTTACTTAATGAGCAGGAAGATCAGGCGCGGATCCCATTGCATTTATTAACTCAGCAAGGGGATAGACTGGCTTTTTCCACTGACAGTTATGTTATTGATCCGTTATTTTTTCCTGGTGGAGACATTGGTAAACTGGCAGTTTGTGGCACTAGCAATGATGTGGCGGTGAGTGGTGCTTTTCCTCGTTGGCTTTCTTGTAGTTTTATCCTGGAAGAAGGATTAACCATCGCCACATTGGAACGCATTGTCGATAGTATGGCGGCAACGGCCAAGGCAGCAGGATTAAGCATCGTAACCGGTGATACCAAAGTAGTTCCTCGTGGGGCGGCCGATAAGGTATTTATTAATACGGCCGGCATCGGTATGATCCCCTGCCATTTGAACTGGGGTATGCGTCAGATCCAAGCTGGCGATCGGTTACTGATAACGGGTTCGCTAGGCGATCATGGTGCAACTATTCTCAACCTACGAGAGCAACTTGGGATGGAAGGCGATTTACAAAGCGATTGCGCCATGCTAACCCCGCTAATCAAAACATTGCATAATGAACCTGGGATCAAAGCAATGCGAGATGCGACTCGCGGCGGCGTAAATGCCGTGGTTCACGAATTTGCTGCCAGTTGCGGCTACGGGATTGAACTCAATGAAAGCACGCTACCGATAAAACCTGCTGTGCGCGGTATTTGTGAGCTATTAGGTCTGGATCCTCTCAATTTTGCTAATGAAGGAAAGCTGGTCATCGCAGTCGAACGCAATGCGGCAGAACGTATTTTGACGCACATACAACAACATCCTTTGGGCTTAGACGCGGCAATTATTGGCGAAGTCGTTAGCCAAAAAGGCGTGAAGCTAACCGGACTTTATGGTATCAAACGTACACTTGATCTACCCTACAGTGAACCATTACCCAGAATTTGCTAACCAATCACGCCACTCATTGGCCATTAACTTTCGGAATATGAGGTATGTCGTATACACCGACGAGTATAAGCAACGAACAAGGTTTATTTGATATTACTCGTACCTTACTGCAACAACCTGATCTCTGTGCGCTAACCCAAGCCGTCAAAACCCATGTCAGGCAACTGAAACTGGCCGATCACGTTAATATCCTGCTGTGGCAATTTGAACGCCGGAGAGTCTGCCTATTTAGTGTTGACGAACAGCAACATGATATTCGCTATGAAGATGAAACTTTGCTAGCCTGTGGCCCAATCCGCCATATGCTGTCACGTCCAGATGTACTCCATTGCCGCTACCAAGAATTTAATCAAACCTGGCCCCAACTTAATGAATTAAAACTCTATCCAGTCTTCAATTATTACAGTCTGATGCCGTTGACCGCTGAAGGCAAAATATTTGGTGGCTGCGAATTTCTGCGCACCACAAATGAACCCTGGACGGAACACGCCTTCTCGCGCCTACAAACACTTGCTCAAATCATCAGCCTGGCAGTGGAACAGATCCAATCGCGGTTGAACAATAATATTAATTATGGCCAACTATGTCGTGAACGTGACGATTATCGCTTGTTGGTGGCTATCACTAATGCCGTCTTATCCAAGCTAAATTTGGATGAACTGATCACCGAGGTTGCGCAAGAAATTCAGACTAATTTTGCTATCGATTCAATTAGCATCGTATTACGCAGTAACCATAAAGGGAAACTTAGCGTATATTCAATCCATTATGTCGATAAAAATATTCCGCTACATGATCAACGTGAGATAGATGAAAAAGGGACTTTATACCAAAAAGTCATGCAAAAGAAAGAGATGCTTTTGCTAAATCTTCACCACTACGACAAACACTCAGCATGCGTTCGCATGCTATTTGAATTATGGGATAAGCAGGAGCAAACCTTATGTTTGTTGCCACTAATTTTTAGCGATCGGGTACTGGGTGTATTAAAACTGGCACACGTTCAAGCGCCGGTTTTTACCTCCTCGACGCTGAAACTGCTGCGCCAAATCGCAGAACGCGTTGCGATTGCGGTAGATAACGCACTTGCTTATCAAGAAATCCGCCGTTTAAAGGAGCGACTGATTGATGAAAATTTAGCGCTGACAGAACAAATTAATAATGTCAGCACAGATTTTGGTGAAATCGTTGGTCAAAGTGACGCCATGATAACGGTCATGAAACAGGTTGAAATGGTAGCGCACAGCAATAGTACCGTACTGATTTTAGGCGAAACAGGCACCGGCAAAGAGCTGATTGCACGTGCCATTCATAAACTCAGTGGTCGTAATAATCGTCGGATGGTAAAACTTAATTGTGCCGCCATGCCAGCGGGCTTACTTGAAAGTGATCTGTTTGGTCATGAGCGTGGTGCATTTACTGGCGCTAATACCCAGCGTATTGGTCGGTTTGAATTAGCAGATAAAAGCACGCTATTTTTAGATGAAGTGGGTGATATGCCACTAGAACTTCAACCTAAGTTGTTAAGGGTATTGCAAGAACAAGAATTTGAACGCCTGGGTAGCAATAGGATCATTCGGACAGATGTACGTCTTATCGCTGCTACTAACCGTGACCTTAGACAAATGGTTGCAGATCGTGAATTTAGAGCTGATCTCTATTATCGACTAAATGTTTTTCCTATCTACCTGCCCCCACTACGCGAGCGGGCAAAAGACATTCCATTATTAGTGAAAGCGTTTACTTTTAAAATTGCCAACCGTCTTGGACGCAAGATTGATAGTATTCCTGCACAAACTTTACAGCTATTAAGTAAAATGGATTGGCCGGGCAATATACGCGAACTAGAAAACGTCATTGAACGTGCTGTTTTATTGACACGAGGCAATGTACTTCAGCTTTCATTAGCTGAAATGTGCTTCAACACCAATGAAACAAAAATTCCGACAAAGTGTGAAAATCGTGATTTTCATCCGCTAGAAGATGAGTTTCAACGTATTGTCCGTGTACTAAAAGAGACGAATGGTGTTATTGCTGGCCCTAAAGGTGCAGCGCTACGGCTGGGGCTAAAACGCACGACATTACTATCACGCATGAAACGGCTTGGAATTGATAAAAACAGCCTTGTGTAACGCTTTTTATTTAACAGAAAAGTTGTTAATCAATCTCACTGCCATATTAGCAACACTGCGTGGCAAGTTTGTTTTGCCTTTTAACTTAATCACTATAAATCATAAAAACTTGCATACCCTCTCCGCTAACTATCAATGATACCTAACTCAATACGCTTATTCTTCAATCTATAAAATTTAATCAATTGAATGTTATTGAAATGTTAAATAATAAGCGTATTATTAATATCGATTTATGTCACTTCCTAATCGAGGTAATTTATGCCACTTTTTAAAGAAGCACTTATTGCTCTTTTTTTCTCAAATTTTAGTTGTTTTTCCCTTGCCAATGATCATCCCAATAAAGACTACATTCACTGCGTACCAGCAAAGGAGGGACATAATTGTATAGAAACGATAAATGGGAAAGCTAGGCAAAGTGTTTACGTTATTGGTTTAAAATTTTAATTTAATAGTCATAAAAGAGGGGTCATTAATAATTTAAGTAGAGTTATTTTCTATTTTGCCTACTTTTTTATGCCATGAGCCACTTGTTTTTCACAGATAAGCAAATTCAGATAATCATTCATAAAAATATTATCAATATTTAATTATGTTAGGAGAATAACTTATGAAATCACCCGTTCAAATCTTCATTATTATCATGCTGTTACTATTCTATTCTCTGCCTTCCTATGCGAACTTTGCTCAATGTTGTCACGGGTTTTCAACAGCCTATACAGTTAATAGATTATTAACTAGCAATAATAAAATAACGGCCGTTAATTGTAATGAAGAACCTGAATTATACACTATTCATGCGAATGATAATGATAGTACAAAATAAATTTGGCCTAGATTCACTTTTCATTAGCCATTTATTTTAAAATGACTTCGTTAAGTTAAGATAAATTATTATTAAAATTTCCGTTTGGTTAATCCTTTAACATATCGATAAAATGGAATTAAAGTTACATCAAACTATTACTTCACTTACGCTAACTAAGCTATTGATCTTTAGCAATGCTTTCTACTTCATATTGCTATGATTAATTTAATAAAATCCTTAATATAAGAAACCATCAAATGAAAATATGATGGTTCTTATATTAAAAATTTAGTGATGTTCATTTAATTTTTAATCTCTATTATCGACAATATAAAGAATTTTACCTCTAACAGAACGGATATATTGTATTGGGTCAACCTCTTTTACGACTAAATATCCTTGATTTAACTGTTTAGACTCATAAATATCTGGAATTTCTGTTAATTCTTTTTCTAACAATTTAATTTGCTGTGGAGAAAAAATACCTGTAGGAACCCACACCGTGATCACTTCCCTGGTATCTTTTGCAACCGATAAATGGATTTGGATACTAATATCCGCTGGATGAAATTTATGGACAACTGCAACAATCGTTTCATATTCAATAATATATCCCATAAAATTAAAACTAATATTATTTCTTTTAATATTTGTTAATCGAATAATATTACCTTTTAGACTAATATCTGCGCTATCGCCCAAATTATAACGTAATAATGGAATAACATTCATATTATCGAGGCTGGTTATTAATAATCGATCCTGATCACGCTCAATAAAAAATTGGTTTGTCAGTAATTCATAACTATTGTTATCCTCACCCAAACTAAAAGCGATTATCCCCGCTTCTGAACAAGCATAAGCACCAATAATATGCACATCATTACCAAAAGTATTTTTTATTATTTCCCTTTGATAAGCTTTCAGCGCCTCGCCGGCAAAAATAACTTTATTAATAGCAAGAAGTTTTTCTTTCTTTTGCATAACTTGAATAAATTGAATAATTTCACAAGGAATACCGATTAAAACATTCGTATTCACATCAATTAATGCATCAAAATGCTCACTTGCTAATACATTAAAATCACCGATCGAAATAATATTAGCACCACAAGCGCTCGCTACATTACTAAATAAGCAATGAGCGGAAAAAAGTAAGTTAATGGTAAAAAGATTAGCGCATGTATCGGTTGAGCAAAATATATTATATTCTTCACATCCTTTTACGTTATAAACATCACCACTCATTTTATAAAGACAACGTTTCAAGGTGCCACTGGTGCCACTAGTAAATCCAATAAGATAACTATTTTTACTATTAAGCAGATGGAGACTTTGATCATTTTTAGCCAAATAGCCTTTCTTTTCCATAACCGGGATAGATTGGCTAAATTGCTGATAAGTCCATTGACTTATTGCAGGTAACTGAAACAGAGTGGCTATTTTATCTTTTACGGTATTCCATACCATTTCTTCTTTATATATAGATAACATTTTTTCTCTCCATAAATGATTGTATTATTGTTTTTTATTTAAATTCGAAGATTAAATTCACTATGTTAATTTAAAATAATAAAAATAATTTATTACTAGGTAAAAATTAATTTTAAATATTTGATTATTATTTTATTATAAATTTAAATTTGTTAATAAAACTAACTTTTAGCCATATTAATGATATTTAAATATACCTGTTAATGTTGGTATATTAAATACTTTATTGTAGCACCCATTTATAATAGAAATCACTCCCAACAATGGTAATTTCATATAAAAAAAGATTAACTCATTATTAAATTTAATAAAGATGTTATTCAATCTAGACAAAATAATAAATTGTTATTAAAGTTATTAACTTTGCAGAATGACTTATTTAACCCATTTATTTATATTTCTGGCATACCTGATAAAAATTATATACTAAAGAATAAATAAATAATATTAATGTTGCTAGAGTTAGTGACATATTTTATATTAAAGGATCTGAGTGGTTACCTCTCAAAAATAAACAGCAACTAATAAAAAATAATAATAAAATAAATATGTTATAAAAATTTGTTTATTAGGCAAATTGATAAATCACTATAGTCGCCTAACATGATAATTTAATTAATCCTTATTAGTAAAAAAGAAGACAGATAACTTTGTAACTTACAATACAAATAATAAGGATCAATTTTGATAAATAATCCATACAAAAACCCAGCTAAAATGCTGGGCATTGATATTTACCATTACAAAATTAAACCACAATTTAGCTATTATTTTTTACCATACCCATGTGGATTCTGACATTGCCAACGCCATGCATCAGCAGCCATCTCTTGAATCGAGCGAGTGGCTTTCCATCCAAAATCACTCTCGGCTTTCAGTGGGCTTGACCAACATTCAGCAATATCACCTAGTCGGCGGGATTTAATTTCATAAGCGATTTTTTTACCACAAGCTTCTTCAAATGCTTTCAGCATCGCTAATACACTTGTGCCTTTACCAGTGCCTAAATTGTAGATATGTAAACCGGATTTTAAACCAACCGTTTTAAGCGCCGCAATATGCCCATCAGCGAGATCCATGACATGAATATAATCACGCACGCCTGTGCCATCTGGTGTAGGATAATCGTCACCAAAAATCATTAGTTTCTGCTGCCGGCCAATGGCTACCTGAGTAATATAGGGAGTTAAATTATTAGGTATACCTTGCGGATCTTCCCCCATGGTGCCGGACGGATGGGCTCCAACCGGATTAAAATAGCGAAGCAATGTAACCGACCAGCTATTATCAGCAAACTGTAGATCCGATAAACAACGCTCAACCATATATTTACTGCTACCATACGGATTGGTGGTATTGCCAATCGGAAATTCTTCGGTGATAGGAACCGTTGCTGGATCACCATAAACAGTGGCAGAAGAACTAAAAATAATATTTTTTATACCAGCTCGCTGCATACTACGCGCTAATACCAGTGTACCATTTACATTGTTATCATAATATTCAAGAGGTTTTGTGACAGATTCACCAACCGCTTTTAACCCAGCAAAATGGATAACGGCTTGAATAGAATGGTTGGAAAAAATGGTGTCTAACAATTTTTCATCACGCACATCCCCCTGATAAAAAACCGGACGACAACCGGTTAATGTTTCCATTCGCGTCAATACTTCACTGCTGGCATTACACAAATTATCTAAAATAACAGGCTGCATACCTGCTGCACACATCTGAACACAAGTATGACTACCAATATAACCCATACCGCCTGTTACTAATATTTCCACATTAACCTCTTTTTTCATTCATAATTAAATAAATTAGCCTACCGCTTGTTTGTCTCTATAACCGACAATAAGCATAATATTATACTCTTTGAGTCAATTATTTATCGATATAGCGGGCATTTTAGCGAATTAATCTGTCTCGCTATTCAGCAAGATAATCTCTTATACTTATAAATTAGCTATTATATTCATCAATCTTGTAACGGCCAGTATAAACTCAGTAGGCGACAATAATATTTATGGGATCACCATTGCTTATTAGTAAGGAAATGATTTATTGAATTTCAACCGGATCGATATGAATCATGACATTTAAGATAGTAGGATTTTCAAGTAATTTTTTTCTCGCGGCAACAGCAATTTGATGGCCTTGTTCTACCGTTAAAAGACCATTCACTTCAAGATGAACATCAACCAACAAATAATCACCAGATTTACGCGTCTTAAGATCATGAATATCAATCACCCCTTCCATTGCCAACAGCTGTTTACGGATAGCCGCAAGTGTCTGTTCATCAGCCCTCTTATCCATCAGATCGTTAAACGCTTGATAAGTAAATTTATACCCCATTTTAATAACCAGAGCACCAACAATTAAGGCCGCAATAGGGTCAAAGATCTTAATACCACATAAACTACCAACGATACCAATAGCAACCACTAAAGAAGAAGCTGCGTCTGAACGTGCATGCCAGGCATTAGCAACTAACATACTTGAATTAACCCTATTTGCCACACAAAGCATATAACGAAACAGACCTTCTTTAACAATAAGTGATAATAGCGCGACAACCAAAGCAATAATATGCACATCGGGAATTTCAGCTGGATTTAGTATTTTTTCAATCGCTTTCCATACCATGCCACCACCAACCACGAGCAAAATCGTTCCCAGTACTAAAGATGCCCCATTTTCATAGCGGAAATGGCCATAAGGATGATCGGCATCTGGTTGCTTATGGCTATGTTTATTAGCAATCAACACCACAAAATCTGCTAATAAATCTGATAATGAGTGAAGTCCATCAGCAATTAAACCTTGTGAGTGTGCCAAAAAGCCGATAATAATTTGCCATAAAGAGAGAAAAAAATTCACAACGATACTAATAATAGTGCTTTTTTTGGCAGCTTTAAATTTTATTTGTTGCTCATCGGAAACAAAAAGTGGATGTTTTTCTTTGCGGGGTTTAGTTTGTGTCATATTCAAATTCTAAAGTTAATTATTTTCAGTAAAATAAGGGAAAAATTAATAGTAAACCTTAAAAACAATATTGTTATTATTAATACTAATTTTATTCAAAAAAAATATTAATCTAGTTTTCTATAATATGACATAAAAAATGATATTTGTCTTGGTTTTTCATTTTAACATTCATGGAGTTCAATAAAGTATAATTGATAATTATTCGCTTATTTATTTCTACTACTATTTATAATTAAATAGAAATAATATTTATTTTCAATTAGGTTAATTTAGCCAATATAAATTACTTATTTTAAATATGCTTTGTTCATATTAAGTTAATTATGCAAAATAATAAGCAAATAAAAATATTACGACATCATTTTTTACTATTGCTACAATATAATTAAATAACAATATGATGCGAGGGTATCATGTATAATAAGATCTTAGTTCCTATCGATATTGTTGAGGATGAATTAAATCAGAAAGTGATTAAGCATGTTGAAACGCTGGTTTCGTTTAACCAATCCAACAAGCCAGAAGTCCACTTTCTAGCCGTGCTACCCAATTTAGAAATATTTTTTGGTATTGAAATTGCGGCCTTACCAGAGACTCAACAAGATTGCCAAGAACGCAGCCGAGTAGCACTCGAACTACTCAAACAGATCATCAAAAAAGTAAACATTCCGACTAAGCAAATTACCTACAAAATTGGCATTGGCCCGACAAAAGAGGAAATTCTAAGCTATGCGTCAGATATTGACGCCGATTTAATTCTTATTGCCTCTCATAGCCCCAATTCTTCTAGTTACCTACTAGGATCAACCGCAGCTAGCATTGTTCGTCATGCAAAAATAACGGTTTTAGTGGCTCGCTGAAACAAATCAACAATGACTGTAGCCATCTTAATTAAGATGGCTTATTGGTTAAATTAAAACGTTATTTGATCTCTGCACTATTTAATTTTTCCGGTGCTGACCATATGCGATATTTAACTTCCATATCCTTAGGCACATATACCACAATCGGTAATTTACTATTATAACGAACAATATTGCCATCACCGAGATGAGTGGTAATAAACTTCTTGGTTTGCTGTTTATCTGGGCAAGCCAGTAAGGTTGCTGCTGGACCGGATACTTTTTTTAATTCGTAATAGTCATAACCCCAACCTTTCAGCTCTTTTTTCTCAAAATCCCCACCAAACCAATGGTGATTACAATCTACCAGCATGGATTTACCAATAACCAGTTCCACCATAAAATTATTTTCATTTTCTTTTTTGGCGAGCTGAATAACATAACGGTGCATATCTTTCTCAGCGGTTGGATATGGTGCTATTTTGGTCAAATTATCATTTGCCATCGCATAGGGTGCTGCTAGGATAATTGCCAGTAATGGAAAGGTATATTTATTCATTGCCACATCCTACTTTATAAATAGTGATAAAAGAGATATTAACTATAACTGATAACAATAAGTTTTATGCTTAGCTAAATCAAAGTTCTATTTTAGTATAACTGTCGGGCCAGAAAGTAAAAAATCGTAAAGAGTAAATCAGTCCTTTATTTTGTAAATATTTTTAAAAATCAAATAATTATGTATAGCATTTAACAATGTAAATTATTGTGATTATGGTTATTAAATTTTAATTATTGTTATACTTAAATTGCCCCTCAATAATTTTGCCGGAGGTTATATGTTGTTGTCCGATCAAGAGTTGTTTTCCCACCTAAAACGCTTTCATCCACGCTTCCAATCACTATTTGAAAAACACCATCAACTGGATAAACAGATCACTGAATTAGAAGGCCCAAATGGCGCAGGCTATAATGATAAAGTCATCAAATTAAAAAAAGAAAAGCTTCATTTAAAAGATGAAATACAGCGTATTATTCACCAACAAATTAGACTTAAATAACGCCAATCCGCCTGCTGAAACAGCAGGCGTGTTAATCCTCACGACGTGTTTACCTATCAATTAGCGCGCTTTTTTAACCATTGCTGCTGATTGAGCCGATAAAGAATATGTTCCTGTAAGGGATGAGCCGATGGTAACGCCGGATGTAAAAAATTATGCGCATCTTTTTCCATGGCTAATTTTTTCATCAAACATTCAGAAGGGTGATTAATCTTAGCGGTAAAAGAGATAATTTCCTGCATTTGTCGCTGTCGAAAAGCAAAATCTAATACGTGATGGGCGGCTTCATAAGCCAAGCCTTGCCGCCAAAATGGCTTAGCAAGCCGCCAACCAATTTCAATGCAAGGCATAAAAGGAAGAGCATAAGCAGGAATATTGAGTCCAACAAAACCAATAAATTGTTTCTTTGCTCGTAACTCGACTGCCCACAATCCCCAACCTTGCTGTTGGATAAACTTTTGCCTAATACTGTCAATGAATGCATCACTTTGTATTTTTGAAAGTAAGTGTGGAAAATAACGCATAACATCAGGATCGCTATTAAGACGATGGAAAGGATGTCGATCCGCTTCTCGCCATTCCCTTAATATTAGACGAGGAGTGTTTAAGATAATAACCATGCACTAACTACCGATTGAAAAAGATTTTACCATCAATATGACATGGCATTTTATCGTGTTAGCAGAAAAATGCTCATTTACTTTTAGGTAGATCTTCAATGGTTTCTAATTTAATCACTTTTTCAGAGTGATGCTCAATTTTTTCAGACTGACCAATAAATATGCCACCACGCTTAATTGACATATGACTGACACGACTGATCCCGCGCAATTCGCCATGTTCCAGGATATCTAGATTAATTCCCAAGCAAGCGCCATCAACTAAACCATCAATAATCATATCAGGCGCTTCAATTTCACCTTCAATTTTACCACCCTGCATGATGTGAATTGTCCCTTCCGTTACTGTGACATTACCTTTAATATGTCCCCAGATATGAATATCACCTGAAATAGTAATGTTACCTTTAAAAAAGCTCTCTTCTGAAATAATTGTTACATCTTTTTGTTTAGGATCGCTTTTTTTATCACCTTTCATCACAAATATATTTGTATCTGAAGTATCTGACTTTTTATTTCTAAACATCGAGATCAACCTCACTCTTATAACGATAAATTGCAGGATGAGAACGAATGAAAAAACTAAAACAAAAAACCATGTCTTCGCAATCATATTTGTTATATACAAGACCACGACTAGTACCCATAGGAACCAGATAAAATAAAGACACAAATTTTCTCTATCGCTAAATGTTTTCATTCTTATCTAATAAACTCATTAATGATACCTAACCAGAAATTATGCAACTGAACTACTAGTATAGAATATCAACTGGCGCTGGTATTGATATAGTGATTAACACGACAGAAAGGCAATTTATATTGAAATTAATAGCAGACCAAGGCGTTATTGAAACTAACGGTAAACAAAGTAAAAATCCGCATTCCCTATTAGGATATACATAAATCCTTATGCCTTATTTAGCTCTGAATACCGTTAGGGCACTCACTATAAGATGATATTATGCAATGAAATATCAAGTTTACGGTAAAGATTTATTACATTCCGCTGGCTTTAGTCAAATTAGCTAAAAATTGATCTAACTAGTCCTGTTAGTTAATAAAAATAGTTAAAATAATACTAATCAAGGATAAATATTCACCTTCTTACTGAGTCAGCCGTATGGCAAAAGATAAACAAGATGAAAGCTACTATCGTGCATTCATGTCACATCGTTATGTGAGCCGTCGCGGATTGTTGCGAGGATTATTCAGCGCCAGTAAGACATTTATCCCTGACCTCACCAATAAGACTATCGCTCGCCAAGTTGGCCGCCCACCACAAGCGATTAGTGAAACTGATTTTCTGCAACAATGTATTGGCTGCGACAAATGCCTGCAAGCTTGTCCCTATGGCCTAATCTCAATTAATCATAATCTGGCCGAGATCAATATTGATTTTTGCTACTGCACGACAGACAACTGTTTAGCCTGTACGCCAGTTTGCCCTACCGGCGCGCTCAATCAGCAAATAAAACCCGATACCGCACTTTGGCCAGATATCGCTCAATTTTGCTTCGGTCGCCTTGATAATAGTTGCCGTTTATGTGTCCATAATTGTCCACAACAAGCGCTCTCGTTTTCAGTAGCAAATGAGCCGATAATTGATGAAGTAAAGTGTGATGGTTGCGGTCAATGTAAAATTGCTTGTATACATGGATTGCTGACCTTAAAACCCAGTCTACCACAATTAACGAAAATTTAACTTAAAAGAACATAAACTAAAATCATAGACTGTAATATAACTAACTTTATAGCAAGGTAAAACATATGCATATTAAACGAGCAACTACCAACGACTTTGCTCAATTAATCTTAATTTGGGAAAATTCGGTACGGGCTACCCATGATTTTCTGCTAGAAAAAATGATCGCCACATTACGACCGCTAATTTTAAATAATTATCTACCCAATTTGCAGGTTTATATGTCTGTGGATGAGCAAAACAGTATTACCGGTTTTATGGCTATTGAACAGAATCGGTTAGAAATGCTATTTATCGCGCCCACTTTACGCAGAAAAGGCATTGGCAAAGCACTGCTGCAATATGCGGTAACCCATTTCGCCGTCAATGAAGTCGATGTTAATGAACAAAATAAACAAGCGATAGATTTTTATCAACAGCAAGGTTTTAAGGTTTATGATCGCTCTGAATTAGATGGCGAAGGCAACCCTTTTCCATTATTACATCTGCGGCTGGGAGATTCTAATATTGGCAATCTGGAAAACAGGGTTTCGGCTGCAAATTGATAGTGAGCTTTTTTTTATTCTCAATAACTTGCTGATAAGTTGCCTGGATAAATTGACTATCCGACCAGGCTAAGGTTGCCTGTAGATAAATTTTTTGCTGCGCTTGGTAGATTTCAGATGCAGTAAAAGTAAAAGCGAGCGGTAGTAAATCTAAGCGGTATTGTAAATGATTAATGAGCAATAACCGCCCATTAGTTTGGGCGTAAAAGCGAATATTAACCTCTGCGGTTTTATATAATCGCACAGGCATTGTGACTTTACCCGTTACAACTTTTTGTAACGGATCATTTGGTTGATAATGAATACAACCATTTAAACAGCATAGAGCAACTAATATAGCGTAATGCTTCATAATACTTCTATGTGGCGTGTAGCCAGAGATGGGTGATCTCCTTGCTGTAAACGTGCCAAATGCTGTTGTTGCTGTATAGTTAGATCAAGCATCAGCGCAGATAATTGGCCTCTACTTTGATTTACCTGTCTATCTACCGATACACTTCTGCCATTGAAAGGCTGAGATGAAATAACCGACTCACTATAAGATGCATTCTTTAAAGTTACTGGCTTGATTAGCATAATTATTATACCTTCATTCCTTGAAATTGACCTTTATAAACTGCCTTTTTTACCGGTTCACACAATAATTCCTGCCAAAATTCGGCATGATCCAGTATTGACGTCAAACGATGTTCAAATTTATCTAATGTCAAATTGGCTATCGTTATTTGACTATATAATTGTATTTTTAAACTGGTTTCGTCGAAACCAAAATGCAGATTAAATTGATACCAGTAGCGATTAAAACTGGCTAACTGACGAAAAATTCCCTCACTAACTTCTGATAAATCAGCAATATCTATCTGCAACGCAAGCAATTCTTGTTCTTGCAGAAAGATACAACAAACCTGTAATTTTTCATCAAAGCGTAACGCCGCAATTCCTTCTTGATTAAGCATCAATAGTGGCAATTGATATTTCTGACTAAACTGGCCAAAAATTTGATCAATGCAATCTTTAACGTCCATATTTCTCTCCCGGCAATTTAGTCATAAGCTAACCTGTGAATTGTCATTTTTCTGTCAAATATTGCTACTTTTTTACTAAAAAAAGGCAGAATATATTGATATTCTGCCTTTAACTGATATTAATAAATATTAAGCAGCCGGAGTGGCAGCCCGTAATGCCTGAGATTGTCCTTGAGAAAGCTGAATCATCAATTGATTTAGTTTCGTGGTTAAACCGTTCAAATAATCGGTTTCATTACGACTTTTTTGCTGCACTTGCTGAGCACTATTTTCTTTAGCCTGTTCTTGCGTGACGGTCTGTTGAGTTTTTATCTCCTTTGCGCTACTAAATTTATCAACGAATGAGCTTCCTTGCTGAAGTGCCGAGTTAGCTAAATCAAACCACTTTTGACTCGCTGCGCTAGCATCATTCAACGTTTTCAATTGCAGGTTATCAGCTTTATTCAGATCCTTTAATTTAGCTATTTCAACTTTCAAATTATCTTTTTGCTTGACTGATAATGTTTTATCTTTCAGTTGGCTGGTTTTGGTCTTAACCAGTTCGGTACGTTCATTAATTGATTGCTGTAACGTATTTTTCTGCTGCTGGGTTTTATTGGCTTTAAAAGTTGATATCGCACTTAATGCGGTCATGCCAAAGTTTAATACCCCAGAAACAATCGATAAGGCTAACTGCCAATCTGAGTTTTTGTCCATCTCCTGCGCTTGTTTTTTCTGACTTTCTGCTGCCGCAGTGGCCTGATTACTGGCAACAGCATCATTTGATTGGCGAACCTGTTGCTGGGCTTTAACCAGCAAAGCAATACAATCCATCATTTGCGTGGCAGTACTTAACAATTGACTGGCATTAATTAGATCCAATTTAGGCGCCGCTAATTTGACACCGTCAGTTGATTGTTTTGCCGCTGGCTGAGTTTTTGGTAACGTCTGTATTTCGATTTTGTTTACAGCCTCACTTTTTTTGCCGCTGTACTTTTTACCACGGGTGCAGCATCGTGAGTATTAGCCAGTGGACGTTGGTGCACATTATTATTGATAGTAGCCATATTAATCTCCTTATTAACAGCTAATGACAGCCAATTAATTTCTATTAAATTGTTTTCGGGCGCACTGCTAACTCACGCAATACTTCACCTTTTTCATGGATCATCTGCGTCAGTGTTTCCATCACCTGCTGATAATCATCGGTCATTTTTGCTAACTCACTATTGAGTTTATCTAAAATACTTTGACTCATGGTCATCACACTTTCGAGCATTTTAGCATCGGCTATTTTGTCACTGGCAATACTATGCGTGATGGAACTGGCCAGTTGTGACGCAGTTTCTCCAACATCAGCGACTAAGTTACCGACCTCTAAACCTGTCTTAACATTATTGGCCACCGACTGAGTTGTCGCCGTTACACCGGAAGAGAGCATACCAGGCAATTTAGCGGTAACCTCAGCCGCTTTACCGCCAATTTTGGCGCCAACTTGGGCAATGGCGGTCGCAGCTGGCCCGCCAAAACTAACCGCAATGGAAGCAATACCCACGGCAATTTGTATTCCCATCAAGGTCGGCCCTAACCATTTCATCGTTTCAGGACTGATCAACCCAGCGGCAGCCGCTTCTTGGACAATTTGGTTAGCCGCACTGACCACCGCACCGGCAATCATTAATGCGCCAGCAACCGCACCGACACCCGTGGCGACCAAAATAGCACCGACAACGGCCGAAACAGCGGTACTGATCCAACCAAATATTTTGGCGGCCAAACCCGATTTTTGCGACTGCTTTACGGCATCTTCCGATTCTTGAATTTTAGTCTGATTTTCATCCATTTTTAACGCATTTTGCTGTTTAATACGTTGAATATCTTCTAATTTCAATTTTTGTTGGTTAGTCTGTAATTCACTGGTCACTTTACTTAATTCCACCTCGAACGAGGCGGGTGAAGTTAATGCCAGCGAAAGTAGTTTCAGTGATGATTTCACATCAATTGCCGGTACTACCTCCTGTTGCAAAACATTCAATTTTGCTAACAGTGTGTCACTATTAGTTGATTTTGCAGCTAAATTGGCATTCGGTTCTGGCAGTAATACACGATTAGGTTGCAATGATGGCTTTGTTGCTGATAAAGCTGGACTTTTTTCCAATGCAATATTAGCTGTGCTCTTTTTTGCTATTGGCGTAATAGGGCTACTATTAACCAGGCTTTGAACACTACTGGTATCCGGTTTAGTGGTGATTGCGCTCATTTTGCTGCTCCCTTTTTATATTAATCACTTCCAACATGGTTTCAACCTGTAAGATAATATCCTCATATTCCGGCTTATCGGTGGCTAATAAACGCGCAGATTCAAAACCACATTGCGCGCCATCGAAATCACTCAATTGCATTAAACATTCGGCGGCGTGAAACGGAAATCGGGGATCATTAACATCTAAAAAAGTGGCGAAGCTATAAGTTTCTAATGCCGCACTCCAATTTTCTGTTGCTTGGCGACAAGCGCCTAGACCTAAAAAGAAACGGCTATCATAATGATCTAACATACACAGCAGTTGAAAAACCGCCATTGCATCTTGTTGTTTACCGGATTGATAAAGATTATAAGCTAGGGTATAAAATTGCTCTAGCTCGTCAGCAGAAACCTCTTTCAACATCGCGAGGGTGCCACCGCTAGTTAGAAAAGACTCAATTTCCTGTTCCATATTGCCTGCTGTGGTTTCCATTTGCTGTTCCATATGCTTTCCTTAAATTGCTCTCAGAATATCCTGGATAACTGAGTCATATTTTTGAATAAAACGATTGAGTGCTTCGATGGCGGCGTTATAACGCCCACTGATATCACTCAATCGAGTGGTTTTTTCATTAATACTGTCAGACAATGGCCGAGAACGATCACTGACCATAGTAGAAAAATTAGCCAGACGATTATTATCCTTATCATATTTATAAGAATTCTCTACCCGACCCATCGCGCCACTCTTTTTATCGGCACTGAGTAAAAACTGTTTTATCGTCACTGTCGTTGAGGATGGCGCGATTTTTTGCAATAACTGGTATTCAGCTTTAGTTTTAAATTCTGCCATTGATGAATAGCCATAAAGCTGATAATTCATTAAATTGATACCATTCTGATCGGTATTAATTGTTTGTGAACTGGCTGCTGATAACGCGCTATTAATTTCCGACTGAATAACACTATAAATTTTCATCTCAGCGGAAATTTCTTCCAGTTCAATTTTTAATTCTTTACGTTTATCATCGTGATACACCATGTTTTTGGCAAACACAGCAATAATATCTTCATCCAAATTGGCATAAGAAAAGTAGCTTTCAATCACGGTTAACAACATATTTGCTGATACCAAGGAAGCACCTTGTCGTTGATTATCTAACTTGGCCATAAAATCTTGAATATCATTTTCGGCGTCAGTTAAATTTTTTATATTGCGTGGCAGCGCCAATTGAAAAATCTGACTAAATAATTGTTTTAATTTATCTCTGTCGGCAGCAATATTGGCATCTAAGGTTTGCTTACCACCAGCCACAGATTGATCTAATTCTACTTTTACGCCTGATTGAGCTAATTTATTGATAATTGCATTGGTTATTTTATTAATATCCGGCGTCGCGGTTGTCGGTGCAAAAAGATTATTGATATAATTTTGGTTTGTTACGTTATTAGAAGATCCATTTATGGTAGCCATAATTATTCCCTGTGATTAAATAATAAAATCATCCTCACATTAAATTTTATTAAAATAAGTAAGATTAAAATCTATTTATTATTTCAATCTAACGTAAATTTAATAACTATTCTGTCAGTTAGCGGATAATATTTTTTTAATTTTATTATCTTTTAAACTAATCACTTTACCCACTGCTAATTCAAACCAGCCGCTCTCAACTTCAATGGCGCCGGTCCAGCGTTGATAAAATTGTTGTAATCGCTGTTGCGTTAAAGGTGATCGGCTTAATACATTAACTTGACCATATAAAGTATAGTGTTCACCTAATACTGCTTTTACAATATCGGCCAAAATATATAATGGTTTAAATGCATTACCTAAGCCTAAATTTTTTTCTTTTCGTCTTAACATTAAAATCCATATTCGGCTGCCTTCACAACGCCAGGCAATTTCAATATTATTAATTACGGTAAAATAACCTATAGGCCAATGGCTTTTTTGCCAATAATAGGGAGCGATAAAATAGCCTTGTTGTTTAAAATAATTATTTAAGGGATCGCTATTCATAATAATATTTTCCCCAATGGCTGAATATTAATTTTATTAGTTAATTCTTGATAAGATAAAATCGGTAATTCATTAAATTCATTTTCTAATAATTTACGCACATAACGACGAATATCCATTGAAACAATTACCACCGGTTTATTAGCCAATTTTTGGATATTACCCACGGTATTGCGTACATTTTCAATCAGCTTTTCACTGACATTAGGTTCCAGTGCTAAATAACTGCCAGCATTGGTTTGCCTTATACTGTCGCGAATAATTTCTTCCAGTTGTTGATCAAAGAGATAAGCCGGTAAAAAATTATTACCACTGGCATATTTATAACAAATATACCTTTTCAAACTACTGCGAATATATTCCGTCAATTGCACAATATCTTTCTCTTTTTGTCCCCATTCAACGAGTGCCTCTAATATGGTGCGCATATTTCGAATAGAAATATTTTCACTGACTAAACGTTGTAATACTTCAGTGATCCGATAAAGCGGTAGTAGACGTTGTACCTCCTTGACCAATTCACTATAGTGAGACTCCATCTTCTCCAGTAAATAACGCGTTTCTTGGATGCCAATAAAATCAGCAGCATACTCTTTCAACACAAAAGATAAGTGCCAGGTTAATACCTGTGACATAGTGAGCACCGATAGATTTGAGCGTACTAATCGCTCTAAATATTGTTCTTCCACCCAAAGCGCTCTTTTGCCCGTTAACAGCATGTCGCCTTTTTCATAGGGAATAGCTAACAAATTGAGCTGTTTCTCATTCTCTTGTACCAACAATTTACCCGCTTTTAATATCCCTCGCGTCACAGGTACTTCCTGTAATTCAAAAATATACTCGCCCTCTGCCATGCCATCATTAAATCTTAAGTAAATACCGGGAAAGGGTACCCCCAGATCTAAATAAAGCGCCCTTCTTACTCGCATTAATTCTTCATTAAACGCCACGGCTTCTAACTGTTCTTTTAATTTAATATCCAAATCAATTAATAGCGGTACCGTTAAAGCAAATTCTTCCTGTCGTTCTAATTTATCGTTTTTTAACGGCGCACTATTTTTCTTTTTGATCGCCGGTGCGCCGGCACCTTGTTTGATCAAGGTATTAATATCACTCGGTGGTTTTTCCGCGCTTTGCTTATTTTGCCTAATTAACCAGTAACCACCCGCTGTCATCAATGCCGCTAAAATAAAAAAAGTGATGGTCGGAAAGCCGGGGATCAAGCCAAATAACACTAATAACACGCCGCCAATAAAAATCGCTTTTGGTTGCGCGATAATCTGTTCGCCAATATCTGAGCCCAAATCGGCGGAGTTTTCTGATGAGACGCGGGTAACGATAATGCCAGAAGTGATGGCGATCAATAACGCAGGTACCTGCGAAACCATACCATCCCCAACCGTCAAGATGGAATAAAGGCTTAGCGCATCTGAAGCACTCATACCACGCTGGCTGACCCCAATGGCAATACCGCCTAGAATATTGACTAAAATAATGACAAGACCGGCAATGGCATCACCCTTGACAAACTTCATGGCGCCATCCATTGAACCAAACATCTGACTCTCTTTCTCAACCTGACTGCGCCTTTCGCGAGCTTCGTCCATATCAATAACGCCTGCCCGCATATCACCATCAATACTCATTTGTTTACCCGGCATCGCATCAAGGGAAAAACGAGCACTCACTTCGGCAACACGCTCTGAACCTTTGGTAATGACTAAAAATTGCACAATAGTAATAATTAAAAAGATCACAATACCGACGATCAAATTACCGCCAACCACGAATTGACCAAAGGTATAAACAATTTGTCCTGCATCGGCTTGTAATAAAATCATTCGCGTCGTACTGACCGCTAAAGCTAAACGAAACAGGGTGGTGACTAATAATAAAACCGGAAAAACCGAAAACTGTAATGGCGAAGTGATATAAACCGAGACCATCAACAACACGACTGAGATAGTCATATTAATCGCGATTAGGACATCCAGGATCACCGTCGGCAATGGCAATACCATCATAAATACGACAGCAAGTAGTAAAATAGCTAACATAATATCTTTACGTTGGCCAAGCTGTTGCAACAGCTTTATTCCTTTATTCATCAGTTAGATTTCCATAACAGATAATTCTGATAGGCCTGTTGCGCCTTTTCCTGTTGTTCCATCATCAAATAGGCCTGTGATTCACATAACCATAGTTCAGCCTCATTGATGTTAGCGTTTTTTAGCTTTACACAATGCGTCAACACCTGTTCAGGCAGATCAAGTTTTAATAACTCTACAATAAGCATTTTTCTGGCTTGATAATCATCTGGTGCCATTTTTAACAATGCTTCAAGCAATATTTGACTACGAGTCAACTGGCCATATTGCAGTGCTAGCCATCCCTGGAGTAACAAGGCATTTTGGGTAATAGGATCTAAAATCAACTTTATCCTCGATGCAGTAAGCCGGTTGCCAGTTCCAATTGCCGTTCTAGACTGGCCAGTTCCATTAATAGGTCATAAGCGACCTCCACTTCTGGCAAATTAACAGCGGCTAATTGTTGTTTGAGACGTGCCATGGTTAATTTAAAAAAAATAGGTGTCATTAATAACGGCGTAATTAACTTAGGTGTTACATAATTTAATAATGTCGCCTCTACACAAAAAGTCGGATATAGATGGGAAAAATGTGCCTCTACCGCTTGACCATTCGGCAATAACAAAACTTGTTCTATTTCGTTATGCTCGACAATTTCGCTGGAAAAATGGTCGCTAATGGCCGTTATTGCTGATGGTGAATCTAACCTATTTATTTTTCTCATATGCATTGTTCATTATTTATTTTTTGGATATGAGTATAGAGTTAGATAATCTCGCTGGATGTCATTAGAAGTCGCTATTTTTAATAGCTGGCCGGAATAAAAAAAACGCGCCAAAAACTAAACATTTATTGCTGTTGTTCCGATATGTTTTGCATTGAGGTAAACAATGCAAAGCAAGCTTAATCTTTATTCTATTCCAGAAAAAATGCTAGCGGCACTGAGAACATGCCGGCCAGTACTGCTTAGAGGGCGTGTAACAGAAGTTACAGGTACCTTGATCACTGCTCAATTGCCTGGTGTTAAAGTGGGTGAGCTATGTAAATTATACAATAGTGATACCGGTGAATCGTTAGATGCAGAGATTATCGGTTTTAAACAACAACAAGCTATCCTTACTCCGTTTGGCGATACGCGCGGATTATCTATTTATACGGAAGTATGCCCAACAGGAACTAGTCACTTAGTTGGCGTTGGCCGCCATCTATTAGGCAAAGTACTTGATGGATTAGGTAATCCCTTTACGGCCGAAAATTATATTGAACCTGAACAATGGTATCCTATCTACCGTGATGCTCCCGCCCCCATGCAACGAAAATTAATCGAAAAACCACTTTCCCTGGGTATCAGGGCGATTGATGGTTTATTAACCTGCGCAGAAGGGCAAAGAATGGGCATTTTTGCCGCTGCCGGCGGTGGCAAAAGTACCCTGTTCGCCTCTCTCATTCGTAGTGCCGATGTGGATGTAATAGTCCTGGCATTGATTGGTGAGCGCGGGCGCGAAGTGCGCGAATTTATTGAGGAGGATTTGGGTGAAGAAGGATTAAAGCGCAGCGTTTTAATTGTAGCAACCTCTGATCGCCCAGCCATTGAACGCGCCAAAGCTGGTTTTGTCGCGACCAGTATCGCCGAATATTTTCGTGACCAAAATATGCGCGTATTGTTGTTGATGGATTCAGTGACTCGTTTTGCCAGAGCGCAACGAGAAATCGGACTCGCTGCCGGTGAACCTCCAACCCGACGAGGTTTTCCACCTTCCGTTTTTGCTGAACTACCACGCTTAATGGAGCGTGCCGGCCAGTCTGATAAAGGCTCGATCACGGCCCTTTATACGGTGTTGGTTGAAGGTGATGATATGACTGAACCGATTGCCGATGAAACCCGTTCAATTTTAGATGGGCATATTATTCTGTCACGAAAATTGGCCGCTGCCAGCCACTATCCTGCTATTGATGTTTTACGCTCAGTCAGTCGCGTGATGGATCGGGTTATTAGTCGAAAACATCAACAACAAGCACAACAGCTAAGAAAATGGTTAGCCAAATACGAAGAAATAGAATTATTGCTACAAATTGGTGAATATCAGCCAGGTAATGATCAATTGGCCGATGAAGCGATCAAACGTTATCCACAAATTCAAAGCTGGCTTTGTCAATCTACTGATGAAAAAAGTCGCTATGAACAAACCCTTAGCCAATTAGATGCAATCAATCAATGATATTTTCCCATTTATTAAAAATTAAACATTTAAGAAAGCAAAAAGCAGAAAAACAGGTTTTACAGGATAAAAAACAACTGACTGAACAACAACAACAATTAAAAATAACTAAGCAACAATTACATATGCTGTACCACAACCATAAAGAGCGGGAAGAAAAATTTTTTCAAGCGCATCAGCAAAAGGCTATTTCTGCCGCCCAATGGCATCACTGGCTGGCACAACTGCAATACTTTCAATGGCAAAAAGACAATTTAATTAAAGATATGGCAATACATACCGATAAAGTTAATCAATTAGAAAATCAACTTATAGAATCAAGAAAAAAGCTCAATTTTTGTATACAGCAAACAGAAAAATTTACTCAACTAACACAACAAGAAAAATGTGCGGTTGAGCAATTAAACGAACAACGAGAAGAACAAGAGCAGGAAGAGTTTGTTAGGTTATCTATAGGGAAATAATATGAAAAAACAGCAGGTCAGTCATATATTACATGATCGACAACCGCAGTCTTTGCCGCTACCATCAACGACCAAATTACCATTAGAAAGTGATCCTGTTTTAAAAAAGAGATTTGAATCAGCGCTCAAATTAGCCGGTTCAGCGACGCCTGTCTCCCCTTTAGAAGCGGATAAAAACCTCTCCGCAGTGAGTTATTTATTAGTTGAGCATTCCTCAGAGGACGCTCACCCGTTCAGCCAGGGAATTAAAAAAAAATCAACCGCAAAGGCAGAAGATAAAGCACGCCACAGATTATCTATCGCTACTGAGGAAATAGCGGACAATTGCGATCAAGCCTATGACAATCCACCCTACACCATTATTGCCCATACAACGGCAACTAAAATCGACAATAATGACAAATTACCGCCATCTTCTAGCAAACAGAAGCAGCCAATAACACATTTGGCTAATCCGCCAACGGATAAAGCGGGGCGAAATAAGCCGCTAAAAGCACCACTATCAGCGAATACGTTATCTGCCAATCCAATAACCAATCAACCAATCAACCAATAACATCGGCTGATTTAGCAAAACCTATCGTAAACTTGCCAACAGGTGAGCAAATAGTGCTGACTTATCCAGCCAACAAACAACAACCACTTAGCACAAAAAAAATATCATCGGTCGCTGATCCAAATAAAATCATTGATCCAATGGCGGCGCTTTTCCCGCCAGAAAAAAAACCGCATTCAGCTAATAAAGCGCAAGATAAAGGCAAACGGCAGGAAAATAGGATTGAACCACCCAGTTTACCCGCCGTCTTATCGGCGGCAACGACAACAGAAAAAATGTTGGCCACCGTCGATAATGAAAAAGCCCCAGCTTCGTTACTTAATACCCTCTTTAACAAACTCAATGCGGTAATCAATGTCGATGTCAACAAAAACTATCAGCCACCAATTATCCAATTAAACTTACCTCAGATTGGACATCTACAAATTAAAATTCAACAAGAACAACAAAATATTATGATCGAATTTGTCGCTCAGACAATGGGACAAAAGATATTACTTGACCATCGACAAGATCTCATTGACAAGTTACAACGCATTCATCCTGATCAACATATCCAACTCGTCATTTTAAATGATCAACAGTCAAAAGAGCGTTCAAAAGATCAGCCACAATCATCCGATGACATTGAAGAAGAGATGATTTAATGCAGACACCCACATTGCCTATTATCAATGAACAAGAGTTTCAGCTTAGAAAATGTTTTATGCAATATCGTCATCATTTTAAATTTGCTGAACAATTATTAACATTAACACTGGAACAAGCAGATGCTAACTATAATCTAAAGCTAACAATACTATTAAAAAATACCACGATTATCGCTTACTGCCATCAATCTAGCTTAGTTTACTGGTTATCTGAAGCATTAGACAGCGCCGATTTCAGTTACCTACCGCTCGAGTTACAACTGAGTTTATTAAAAGAACATGGAAAATTTTTTCCCTCCTTACAGTGGCTGAATATTGAGTCACTGCATATCACCGAAGCTAAATTAGGCATTAAAGGCCATTTCAATATGGCAGGTAAAGCGCTTTCACTCTGGTTTCCGCAAATCGAAGCTATTCAGCGCTTATTACCTAAACGGCGATGGGCAGAAAAATATCCGCTGGTAGTCAGTTTATCAATATGCATGGTTCCCATTTACCTAACGATAAATACCCTTAACACGTTGGAAATAGGCGATATCCTGTTACAACCTCATTACGTAAAAAAACATCAACAACTGGCTTATATTGAACATTTACCCTGGGCATGGGTTTCTTTGTCTTCTCACCAATTGGAACTTATTAATATGTATTCTGAAACCGATAATTTAGCTAATCAGTCACTAACTAACTTAGAAGAAATACAAATTCCTATTCGTTTTGAAGTGGGGAGACAATATATTGAATTACAAGCTCTCACTCATCTTAGCGAGGGATCATTGATTGATCTTGCAGTGCCCGTTAATGGCGACGTCAGAATCATCGCCAATCAACAACCGCTAGGCACAGGACAGTTGGTCGAAATTCAAGGAAGATTAGGTATCAAAGTCGTCGAATTATTTGCTAAAAAAACCGAACCCTTATTTACACAGAGCGAAGAGTTAAGCCCGTTAACAAATCTAAGCGATGAAAATGGGGAACTCTCCTCATGAACCAACTACCTGATGAATTATCGCTGATTATTGGTTTAATTTTATTAGCATTAATTCCGTTTATTGCTGTCATGGCCACTTCGTTTGTCAAAATGGCGATGGTTTTTTCATTGCTACGCAATGCACTAGGTGTGCAACAAATACCCCCTAATATGGCGATTTATGGTTTATCCATCATCCTTACACTTTATGTTATGGCACCTGTCGCACTCGCAACCAAAGATTTTCTTAACGAAAATCCGATCTCTTTATCGGCAAACGCTTCTCTCGAATATTTTTTTGAGGAAGGTACTAAACCTTATAAATCTTTCCTGACCAAACATATTAACCCCAGAGAAAAAGAATTTTTTAACGAAAATATTGCTAAATATTGGCCCGCCAAATATGCCAATAGCGTGTCATCAGATAGTTTATTTATCTTATTACCTGCTTTTACTATTAGTGAGCTGACTCGGGCCTTTGAAATTGGTTTTTTACTCTATCTACCCTTTATTGCTATCGATTTAATTGTGTCAAATATTCTATTAGCAATGGGAATGATGATGGTTTCACCGATGACAATTTCCTTACCCTTCAAATTACTTCTTTTCGTTATGTTTGATGGCTGGAGCCGTCTGAGTCACGGGTTAGTATTAAGTTATGCTGGGTAACATTAAGATGAATAGCCTAGATTTTATTTATTTATCAGAACAGTCATTATGGTTAGTTTTTATGCTCTCCATGCCGCCTATTGTGGTTGCTGCTATTGTCGGCACTTTAGTCTCATTAATTCAAGCTTTAACCCAGATCCAGGAACAAACATTAGGTTTTTTATTTAAACTAACCAGTGTCATTGTCACTTTGCTGATGATTGCCGATTGGTTGGGAAATGAAATTTATCGTTTTACTGAGCTGATCTTTCAACGGATTATAAACTTATAATGCTTTTTCAAGAGTTACAACACTACTTATTAACATATTCGCTGTTTATTCCTCGGTTATTGGGATGTTTCACCACATTACCTATTTTGAGTAAAAAATTATTAGGCGGAACCCTATTGAGAAATGGTATCCTATTTTCTTTATTATTTTTTTTAATACCTACCATTGATGCACAATTAATCCTCAATATCAGTGGCAATGAATATATTTTACTCATTATTAAAGAAATATTATTGGGCTTTTTTTTCGGCTTTATTGCCGCAATACCTTTTTGGATGATGCAATCTATCGGTTTTATGATCGATAATCAACGCGGTACCACAATGGCTTCTATTGTTAACCCTTTGTTTGATGAACAAACCTCACCAATGGGATTATTTTTTAGTCAAGCTTTTACCACGCTGTTCTTTATTAGTGGCAATTTTCTATTACTAATACAAACTCTCTATCACAGTTTTTCCATTTGGCCTATCTATCACTTTTTACCGGGTTTTAATCAGCAATTATGCGTATTTTTCGTTCAGCAATTTAAATTGATGTTAGATAACTTTCTGCTATTAGCAGCACCTTTAGTGATTGCGATGTTTATTGTTGAATGGGGATTAGCACTCATTAGCCGTTTTGCCCCTTCACTAAATGTTTTTATCTTATCCATGCCCTTGAAGGGGGCCATTTCGAGTTTATTGTTAGTCAGTTATTTTAGTGTATTAATTTTTAATGCAGAAAGAATACAAAATCAAATAAATAAAAGTTTTAAAACATTACTTCTAATTATGAGCTAACTAATGAGTGGCGAAAAAACCGAAACCCCAACAGCAAAAAAAATAAAAGATGCACGCAAAAAAGGACAAATACTTAAAAGTAAAGAAATTGTTTCCAGTTGTATCATTGTTATTTTGTTATCACTGCTATTAAGTTTATCCTCTTTCTTTATTGAACATTTTTTATCACTGTTTGCTTATCTACAAGACAGTAGTTTGCTGGATTTTCAAACGGCAAAAGCGAGGATTGTGCCCCATATCTGGCATATTACGATTAATATTTTATTACCAATTATCATCATAACAATACTTATTATCGTATTATCTCATCTTGCTCAGTTTGGTTTTTTACTTAGCCCATCATCGCTAAAACCTGATATTAAACATATTAATCCAATTGCCGGTGCAAAAAAAATATTTTCACTTAAAATTTTACTTGAATTTTTTAAATCATTATTAAAAGTTATTTTTATTGGTTTTATTGTCTGGTTTGTTATTAAAGGAAATATTAATTTTTTTTTCCACTTGCCAAAATGTGGATTAAAATGTATTCCAATATTTATTGGACAATTACTTACTCAACTGACTATTATTTGTATATTAGGATTAATTATCATTTCGATATTAGACTATTGTCTCGAATATCATTTTTATATTAAACAGTTAAAAATGAGTAAAGAAGAAATAAAAAAAGAATATAAAGAAATGGATGGCAATCCAGAAATTAAAGGGAGAAGAAAACAATTACATAAAGAACTACTTGTTAATAACATCCGCAAACAAGTTAAACAGTCTTCAGTCATTATTACTAATCCAACTCATATTGCAATTGGTATACGTTATATTAAACATGAAACCCCTTTACCTATCGTCACCTTAAAACAAACAGATGCCTTAGCACAATTAGTAAAAAGAATTGCTATCCAAGAAAATATTCCTATTATTCAACGAATTCCATTAGCCCGCAGCTTATATGCTGAAGGTATTATTGATCAATATATTCCAGAAAATACCATTGAGACCATGGCTGAAGTGCTACATTGGTTAATCCAAATCAATCAAACAAACAAATGATTATCGTTAATATCATCAAGTAGGTGATTATTTACCTGTTAGAAATTCTTATCGTTAATTTTTTTACTATTATGAAGCTAACACCTAATACGAGTAAAAATAAAATTTAAATCTTATTTTTTACCAAAAAAACATACTTTATTAACATAAATTTAACTTAACTTATTAATCAGCAACTGGATAAACCAGTCAAATTATAAAAAAAACTTATCAATTGATTAAATCATAAGCAAAAACAACTATTTATTGCCGTTAAAACCCTTTTTTAAAAATTTTTTAGCCTAAAAATGCAATTTTAGTCTAATTTTACATGTTAAAATCGATCAAATTTTTAATAAAAAAAGATCAATATTAACAAAAAATAAACAATAATAGTATTTTCATTAACCTGGCTCGTGTAATTATCGATCATTAAAAACGGAAAAAACGAATGATAACATAGCATCCAATCAATTAAGTGAATAAGGACATATTTTTTAATATTTGGAAATATATTCTGACAATTAGAAAAATAAAATATATAATTATTTATAACTCACAAACATAGTGAGATATTTAAATATTACTTAAACCCTATAAATAATTGACTAATTTAATATGGCATTATTCTTGTGTCTAGGACCACTATTATCGGTGGTACCTATACTAAGATATTTTACAGTAATATAAAAAATCGGAATATTATATGATATGAAAGACAATATCAGTTTTGATGAAGGCTTTGTGAGCACAATAGTGTGGAATATGCCTAATTATAATATTATAGAACACCGGAACAAGGGGCTTTATATTGTGTTAGATGGGAAAGTTAGCTGGCAAGATCCCTCCAACACTTATCAAGTATTGAGTAATGAAATTATCTTCATTAGACAAGGGAGTTATACAGTAAAAACCGAAGAAAAAGCCTGCACACTTCTTTGGATACCTTTGTATGACGATTTCTTAAGAAATTTTATGGGTCTATTTGGCACTTTATTAAGTGAAATAAAGCGGGATGAAAATAATACCGCTAGTTTAATTGCCTTTAGCCATTCATCCTTATTGGAAGAAAGTATTAAGGGATTAAAAACACTATTAAGTTATGATTGCCATAGCGCCTTAATTGATTTACGCCTTAATTGATTTACGCATTAAAGAATTACTATTATTGCTTGCTCATGGTCAACAAGGTGCAAGTCTGTTATCAGTATTTCGCCAACTCAGCAATCGACAAGCTGAGCGTTTACAATCTTTTATGGAAAATAATTACTTAAAAGAATGGAAACTTAATGAATTTGCCAAAGAATTTGGTATGGGATTAACGACTTTTAAAGAGTTATTCAGTACCATTTATAACACCTCTCCACGTGCATGGATCAGTGAAAGACGCATTATGTATGCCCACCAATTATTGATAAATACCGATCTGAGTATTGTAGATATCTCAATGGAAGCCGGTTTCTCCAGCCAGTCCTATTTTACCCAAAGTTATCGTAAAAGATTTGGCTTTACACCGAGTCGTGCCCGAGGTGATCATGACGAATAATTAAAAATTATTGGCTAGTATTACAATCTGAAAAAAAAATGTTTAATTAAGATAAAGCGATATTATGCAATATTAAATAACGGACAATAAGGTAAATAACGATGGGATCTATTAACAATCGCTTGCATTCTAACCCTGTATTGTCTAATAGAAAGATTACTATAATAAATCCAAATAACTTGAATCGTAATCATTTATTAGGAAATGAGGTCATTACTCATTATAAGCATGCTGAACCCATTCATGCACATCAAATTGAGCTACTAAGACGCTTACTACCGCGAGCCCTATTTGAATCGTTTTTTGCTTCAACATGGTTCAGACGTCGAGTGGAATGCAATATTCCGCTTAAACGTGAAGAATTAAAATTTATTATTCGAACTGCATCTCAACAATCCATTAATTGGGATCATCTTTTAGGCGATACCATTAATTTAACTGAACCCCATTTTTTACGTTACTGGCTATTAGAGCCAGTTTATCAATGGTGGTTAACTAGCTTAGCGCCCTCTTATCCGATGCTGAAAAATGAATTAATACAGCTACAAGTGCATATTAATCAACTGAAAGCCCAGTCTGAATTTTGGACAATAACCCACACTGAATTAGTCAATAAATCATCAATTCAACAAGAAATTGAGCAAAAAAAGCGTTTATCTTTAGATCAAGAGCGAGATTATCAGCATAAAATTCACCAAATAGAACAAACAGCAACGCAGATGTGGCCAAATTGGTTCGTTGGCATTGAACAAATGAGTCAACAGATCAATCTGACGACATTTATGGAAGTACCTGAAAATATCCGTGATCTATGGCTATTACTAACTCAACTGGCCAAAGGGAAAGATGTTTCAGCACTGATACATGATTGGTTGTATGTTCGTCATCTATGCTTGGAGAACGACAGTTTTTACTGGTGTTCAGATCAATAACAAAGGTAAATAGAGTAGACAATTTATGTGCCCCGATCATCGTTATCATGGAATGGGCGGACCATTTCTTTTTTTTTCCTTTTTTTCGCTATTAATAGCTATGCACAAGATCTAGATTGGCTACCTATCCCCTATAGTTATATTGCTAAAGATGAAAGTTTAACGGACATTCTGGTTAATTTCGGCGCTAATTATGATAGCGCCGTCATTGTTAGTCACAAAGTAAACGAACAAGTGAGTGGCCACTTTGCTCAAGAGACACCAAAAGCGTTCCTGCAACAACTGACTAATCTTTATAATCTTACTTGGTATTATGATGGTAGTGTACTTTATGTTTTTAAAAACAGTGAAGTGCAATCAAAGTTGATCAAATTAGAAAATACTACCGTTAAAACATTAAGAAAAACATTAATTGACTCTGGCATATGGGATAAAAAATTTAGTTGGAAGCCTGATCCGCATCATCAATTAGTTTATGTTTCTGGCCCACCTCGCTACATTGAATTAGTTATGCAAACTGTATCAGCGCTAGAACAACAAGCGACAATGCAACAAGAACAGGGTCTACCCTTAGCGATTCAAGTTTTCAGTTTAAAATATGCTTCTGCTGTTGATCGGATCATCAAATATCGTGACGAACAAATTCAAGTACCTGGCCTGGCTACCATCTTAGCGAATATGGTCAGTGCGGCGGAAATTAGCCAAATCAATGATGACAAAATAATATCACAAAAACCCAATGGTCATAAGGCTATGATCCAACCAGAGCCGTCTATTAATGCCATTATTGTGCGCGATCTGCCTGAAAGAATGCCAATGTATCAACGCCTGATCCATTCGCTCGACAAACCAACTGCCAGAATTGAAGTTGCGCTATCAATTATTGATGTGAATGCCGATAATCTCTCGGAATTAGGCATTGATTGGGGTGTCGGACTCAAGGCTGGACAACATCATCAAATAAATATTGCCTCCACTTTAACTCAAGCCGCCTCGCCGGTACTCGGTAGCCTGCTGGATAAACAAGGGTTAAATTATTTAGTGGCTAAAGTCAGTTTATTGCAAAGTCAGGGTATTGCTCAAGTTGTCTCTAAACCCACTTTACTTACCCAAGAAAATACTCAAGCCATCATCGATCACAATGAAACCTACTATATCAAAGTCAATGGAGAACGGGTTGCCGAATTAAAAGGCATTACTTATGGCACACTACTACAGATGACACCAAGGGTAATTCAAATCGGTGATAAACCTGAAATTCATCTGGTTTTACATATTGAAGATGGCAATCAAAAACCCAATAGCTCAGGGGTCGATGGCATTCCGACCATCAATAGAACCATTATCGATACGGTTGCTCGAGTTGAACAGGGTCAAAGCCTCGTTATTGGCGGTATATTCCGTGACGAAGTGATTAAAACTAGCAGAAAAGTGCCTTTACTCGGTGATATTCCGTTATTAGGCGCACTATTTCGTAGTCAAAGCAACCAAACCCGCCGAGTGGTCAGGATTTTCATTGTCGAGCCAAAAATAATTGATAAAGGTTTAGCCAAATACTTATCGGTCGGTAATCAAAGAATATTACCCAAGCGATTATTAAATATTGATGAAATTTCCAATCAGAACCTACCATTAAGCAAAATTTTAAGCGACGCCCAATGCCAATCCCTTGCTCAAGCTAAACGCATTCAAAGCATGTTTAAACAAGCTAATAAAGAGGCGATTATTGCCAGTTGCAATAAAGCTGATCAGCCAGGCTGGCGAGTTATTGATCTCTCTTGCAGTGAAGATCAAATAGAATGTATTTATAAGGCATACCAATGAATTGGAAAATACGCTTTTACAGTGGCTTAAATAAGGGCGTTGAGACAGAACTGGCTAATGGGCGCTTTATTATTGGCTCAGATCCTGTACAAGCCGATTTAATTCTGATTGATGCAGGTATTGAAGCCGTTCATTTAATACTGGAAATTGAAGAAGAAGGCATTCGAGTTATCGACTGGTCTTGTGAAGAAACACCACAACAAAATGGCCAGGCGATAAATCAGGGTGAAATGCTGCTTCCTTGTAACCGACAAGATGCAGGTATGCTAATTTGGAGCTATAGCACGGTCAAACAGCAACTGCCTGCTAATCCAGATGAGTTAACTGATAATCATATTAAGCTGATTAATAGTCAACAACAGCATACACACAAAAAAAGAGTTATTTTTATTGTTATTGCTATTTTTTCGATATTATTCGTCAGTTTGTATCTACTGTTTTTAGCCGGCCCGGCTGAGATTGATTATATTCAGGAACAACATAAACTACAAAATTACCTAAATAAAGAAGAATACAAATATATTACCATGCGCATTGAGCAAGATAAGCAACTCTTTATTGTCGGTGGTTATGTACAAAATAACCAGCAACGTTTGCTGATAAAGCGTTACCTGGATAATAACAACTTAAATCATCAATTGAATATTTATTCGATTGAAGAAATTAAGCAAAGCGTAAAATATATTCTACATACGATGGGTTATAATCACATTGAAGTGAACAACAGCGAAAAAGTCGGTTGGATCGATCTATTTGGTGAAGTACGTTTTATTAATAATAAATCCTGGAGTAACTTAGCAACGATTTTCAAACGGGATGTTGTCGGCTTAAAAGGAATTAACAATCATGTCAAAATAAACGACGATCACCTAAAAAAATTAGTCGAATTACTAGAGCAATACGAATTGATAAATGTTCTTATTTATAATGAAAAAGAGAATAATATTATTGAATTATATGGTTATTTAAATGAAAAACAGCGACAACAATTTATTGAATTACAGCAAACATTTAATATTGAATTTAAACAAAGGTATAAACTTAAATTAATCAAAGCCGATAATCATATTAAAAAAAAAGAGAGCAGATTGGATATTAAAGGTATTTCACTGGGACGTTCACCTTATCTTATTCTAAGAAATAATATGAAATATTCGATAAATTCAATCCTACCCACAGGAGAAACAATTACCGCAATCGAAGATAATAAAATTATCCTTAAAAAAAATAGTCAGGAAATTATCATTACGCTAAAGGAATAAACGATGTTGACAGAGCTGGAAAAAATAGTCAGCGATAACACTGAATATATTAAAATTCAACATTATCTTTATGACCAATTAAATAATTGTCGTAAAAAGCTTAATAAACCACTATTACCTAATGAGCATCAGCAAGTCGCCCAGCAGCAAACAGCCATTTGGGCAGGGATCACTGTTTTAGAAAAGATTAAACGGAGTTAATATGGCCGCTATTTTTGATCATAATAAAGGCATAAAACTAGATGATGTTGCAGATAAACTAAAAGGCGTTGCAGATACAACATCTGAAGATGTCAAAACCGCTATTGACGCGCTCAATACTTCCCCGGACAACCCAGCCTTAGTGGCTGAACTACAGCATAAAATTAATAAATGGTCAGCCATTTTTAATATGAATTCAACGATTACCCGCTCAATGCGCGATATGATCCAGAGTATTTTACAAAAAATCTAATGATGGCCATGCAAATAGAAAAACTATTAATTGAACTGGCAATTATCGCCGTAGAAAAAGCGTATTTAACAGAAGCTAATGATATTTATTGCTGGCTAAAACAATTAGATAAAAAATATCTGGAATCAGCATTACTGATAAAAATACTTATTTTTCTGCGCCAGGAGCAATATCAAACTATTTTAGAGCTGGCACAACACCATCAGCAACTAAATTTAATGCCTTTTTTTATTTTATCTGCCCATCAGTTAGGGTTAGCAAAACAAGAAAGTGATTTTTTTACTAAACTCACTATTAATAAAAATGAACATGCTGATTTAATTAATTTAACCACATCATTAATAGAAATTACACAGAATAATTAACATGAATATAAATAACGATTTTTATCATTACAATTTTGAAATAACACAGCAACCAACAGATAATAACCAGATTATGGCTACAACAGATAATATCGCGATTAAAAAACAAAAAATTTTATTTAATGGATTAATAAGAAATTTAAGTCAACACACACATCAAATTGACAAGGATGAATAATGGATATTAAACAGCTCAATAACAACATAAAATTTAATTTAGATGAAATTAATCAATCGATAGAAAATGGTAATCCAACCAATAATCAATTCGTAACCACATCGAGCTCAACAACGCATGGTGACAGTTTTATCGACCAAATAGAAACGGTACGCCGAAATATGAGTCAAGCAAAAAGCGAATTCCAGCAAAATATCAATAATGAAGAGTTATCACCGCAAAAATTAATGCAAGTACAATGGTCGCTGATGAGAATTACCCTACAGGAAGAATTGATTGCTAAAACAGCTGGTAAGGTCACGCAAAGTATGGAAACTTTATTAAAGGCACAATAGTAATATGAAGAAAACGCCGATTAACTTAACGTTGTTATTATTCCTGCTGCTAACTGGCTGTAAAACGGATCTCTATACTGGCCTAGCACAAAAAGAGGCTAATGAGATGTATGCATTACTCAGAAATGAGGGAATTGCTATTCATAAAGAAGCTGATAAAGATAATACGATCAAATTGTTGGTTGATGAATCAGACATCGCTCAGGCAACTGAAATCTTGAAGCAACATGGTTATCCGAGAGAAGTTTTTTCTTCGTTAAAAGACGTTTTTCCAAAAGAAAGTTTAATTTCTTCTCCCGTTGAAGAACAAGCTCGACTTAATTTTGTCAAAGAGCAGGCGCTGGCAAAAACAATATTCACAAATAGATGGTGTCCTTAATGCCAGGGTTCACGTGGTGTTGCCAGATAGCAATGACAAAAAAAGCCACTCTTCAGCTTCTGTATTTATAAAATATGCACCCAATGCTCAATTGGACAATTATACTCCACAAATAAAGCGATTAATTAATAACAGTATTGCTGGTTTAGATTATGATAGAATTAGCGTGGCACTGATACCCGGCAATGAGATATTACCCAGCAATACATTTAGTCAAGATAAACATTTTCTAGGTATTGAGGTTAATGAAAATTCTTATAATAAATTTATTATTCTTGTCAGTTTACTCATTTTTTTACTTATTAGCACTAATTTACTGCAATATTTGCTTAATAAAAGGAAATCGTAATAAAATATGCTGACACTTTTCCAATTACAATATTGCCCTGCACTTTACATTAATATTGAAAATTTCCCTAATCTTTGGCAAAAAACGCTGCAATATCTACCTCATTGGCGCCACTCAAAAAATATAAATAAAATTATTTTTAAACATTATAAATTAACTAACAATATTATAAAAATTGAGAAAAGTGAAAATATTGCCCTTTTCCCCGAATATGAATTTAATCAAATTTTAGCTTTATTAGGTATAATGTTACATATCAAATCGCTTTCTCATTGCATTAATAGTAAACAAATTGGTCTTATTATTAATGAGATCGGTAAAGAGAAATATCGCTTTTGTTTAGCCAATGCGAATTTTATTATTGGTAATTGGCCAGAAGGTTGGCAACAAAAATTACCCCTTGAGATGCATATAGACTATTTTCGTCAAGTTGGACTTAATTTTTGGTTAGAAACGATCAACCAAAATAATGTCGATTTAATTAAACGCCTAAAACTACGGTTACCCAAAAAAAAGATAGAGAAAAATATTACCCTATCCGATAAGTATAAACCCGTTGCAGAGATACTATGTCAAAAGATAACCAAAGAAGTCAATTTACAATGCTACCATTTACTCAAATAGATGGTCAGATTGAAATTAATGATGAAATAAAAATTTTAAAAAAAGCCGATTATCAATCCTACCTTAATGGCCAAGAATTTATTGATATTGCTAAACAACATGCTAGAAAAATTGAAAATGATGCGGATAGTATTTATGAAGTTCGTTATACCGCAGGCTGGCAAGAAGGCTTGGCACAATCAACCCAACAACAAGCAGAAATCATTCATCAAACTTTAATAAATTGCCAAATTTTTTATCAACAAGTAGAAAGCCAATTAGTTAACATTACGATAGAAGCGATGCGCAAAATTATTGCTAATTATGAACCTGATGCACTTTTATATAAAAATATCAGCCAAAATCTTGCGTTAGTACATCAACATAAAAAAGTTATCTTACGCATTTCACCTAAGCAAGTTAATTTTTTGCAAACTAAATTAAGCGAACTACATAAAATACAACCAGAAATTGAGTATATCGATATTGTTGAAGATCCGAGATTAGAAGAGAAAGATTGTATTTTAGAAACCGAAGTCGGTATGTTAAATGCCACTATTGAGAGTCAACTCAATGCAATAAAGCAAGCCTTACTAGGAAAATAAGTATTATATTAATTTATACCAATAGATAAAAAATTAAATAATATTATTCTGCTGTAAAAATTCATTTTTCACACCTGACAATGATAAAAAGCAATCAGGCTTATAGTAAATTTGTTATAAGAAAATTCCTATATTTTGTTTGTTTTTTAATAATTCAAAATAGACGATTACTAAATAGTGAATTAATTTTTTATTATAGATATTAATAGGTTAAATTATCATTTTCAGTTAAAATTAATCAAGTAAAATATTGATTGAAATATATTTCACTATCTAGTCAGTTAGTTTAAATAAATGGCAACAATTAAACATTGCTGGCATAAAAGCATAATTTTATCTATATTGGAAAATTATTAAACTACTTTGTTCGTTTAATTTAGATAACATGCAAGGCATAATAGGAGAACGCATGATCACCTTTGATAAAAAAGTTTTATGGATGACATTTTTTATTAGTCCGCTTGCGATAGGTAATGATAGCCTATTTACCGTTATGGATGATCCTGCAACGGCAAAAAAAGATATTGAAATGTCAATATCAGGTGGTTATCAAGTACAAACAGGAAACTCCAAGAACTCAAATCTAACAGCAAAAACGGCACTAACGCTTTATTCTTCAAACTTAGCTTATAGTTTTTGGGGAAATGCCACCAATAACTCCTCCAATGATAAAAGATCATCGGAAACCTATCAGTTAGGTGCCAGGGCACGATACAATTTAACTAAATTTGATTATCTATTCACTCAGGCTAGCTGGTTAACGGATAGATATAATGGCTTTGATTCTAAAGACGTATTTGCTGTCGGTTATGGTCGACAAATCTTCGATGACCCCATTCATTCACTGAAAGTTGAAGCTGGTCCAAGTGTTAGATATGAACATTTTACTAATGGTGGCCATGAAATAACAGGATTAGGTTACATTGGTGCAAGCTATGAGTGGAAAATTAGTGACAATACTAAATTTAAACAAGGTATATCATTTTTTACCCGACTCACTGATGACTCTTCCGCTATTTCAGAAACTGCTTTGCAAGTTGCCATGAGTGAACGCCTATCACTTAATTTGATTTACAATATTAACTGGAATGACAATCCTCCACTCTCGGCACCAAAGCGGATTAGTACCAAAACATCCATCCAACTCGGTTATGCTTTCTGATAAATAGATTAGTAATGCTAGTTTACTAACAAACTTATTTATTCGTAATTAATAAAATAAATAGACCTATCTAACTTAGGTCTATTGAAATTATTATTAAAATTCTTGCCGGGTTGGACGAAATAAAATTTCATTAATATCAACATTTTCTGGTTGTTTTATAGCAAAAATCACCGCTCTAGCATAGGAATCTGCCGGAATGGCATAATCGTTATAAAAAGATCGCATTCTGGCAGCAATATCAGGATCTATAATACTATCAAGTAATTCACTCGTGATTGCCCCGGGCGAAATCACGGTTGTTCTAATATGATACGGTATCATTTCTTGACGCAAACCTTCTGAGACCACCCGCACCGCCGCTTTGCTAGCGGAATAAACTGCACTGCCTGGCTTTACCTTATGTCCTGCGACTGACGAGGTATTAATAATATGGCCACTCATCTGTTTTTTCATATAGGGTAGCGCCGCTGCTATGCCATAAAGCACCCCTTTTAAATTAATATCAATCATCTCATTCCATTCATCTATATGACAATCTTCTAATAGTGATTGCGGCATAATACCGGCATTATTAACTATCGCATCAATTCGGTTATACAAAGCAATTGCTCTATCAACTAATGCCTGCACTTGTTCAGGTTTCGTCACATCAGTTGTGACAACAGCTTCTTTATCAAGATTTAATTCTTCGGCTAATGATTGCAAGCGATCTAGACGACGCGCCCCTAAAACCAGCTTGGCGCCCTCTTTAACTAAATGGCGAGCCAACTCTTCACCTATTCCACTACTTGCTCCGACCACGACAATAACTTTATTTGCAATTCCTCGTGTCATAATCTTTATCCTTTTTATAAACTCTTCATTAGGATGCTTGTCTCAGCAGTTGACCGTTTTTCAATTTAATCTATTGAAAAAATATCTTTATGAGCCATGTAGCGGCGCTATACCTTAAGGTTACTTATCCGACTGTGATAAATGATGCAGATAAAATGTTCAATGTCCTTAATGTACTCAGCAGCTTATTGTTCAACAGCCGTATTTCCCTCTACTCACCGTTAGGGAAATTTTGCCAGCGATTTGATCTTGCTCATTAGATAAAAATAGCCTGCAATGAACAATCGTTAATTCTAACTATAGTAAAAAATAGGCCACTAATGTTGATAAAAAAATAAAAGACCTTACATACTTATGGCAGCTATTTGATTTTTTTAAAACTAAAATAATATGCCATCAAACACATCAAATAAGATTAATATTTTATTTTTTCACAAAAATAAAAATCTTGTTATCTATTTAGTATTATTATCTGTAATTATATAAAAAAAATTAATTAAAAAAATTGATATTATTTTTACACCGATAACAGATAAACTTTAATATTAAGCCAACTTGTTTTTTAACAATTATAATAATCTACCAATCAATTTAATTTAATCGTTAATGCTATTAATTATGATCAATAAAATAACAAATATGGTATTTTGATAATATTTCAAATAATCCTTTTATTTTCTTTTCACTGAAAGTGTAAATATCTACTTTGTTCATAGACTAAGTATTTTTTATTTTGTGATCGCTATCACTAGCCCGACTGTATAAGCGATGATACTGTGATTAAATAAAATATCTTTCGTTTTAATTGTGCCTGGTTTTTTATCAAATGCCATATTATCTGGCTTAAATTTCATTAATAAAAAAATCATCACAATATTATTACTTTCGATATGTCATAAATCGAAAGTAATATAAGGCCAATATGCTATAAAAATGAACTTTAATCATGATCACAGTTTCGTTTACTTGCTTTTGTTGTAATTACTAATGCGTTGTTTGTGTAATTAACTTTAGTTGCTATTGTTTACCACCACGATTTAATAACGTAACAGGAGTTAAAATGAGTACTGATACAATAAAACGCCGAGAAACTATTATCGACATGTTATACCATGATGGTAGTGTAAAAGTGACAACTCTTAGCCAGCGTTTTAATGTCTCCCTGGTGACCATTCGTAATGATCTACGTTATTTAGAAAAAAAAGGCTGTGCCTTACGCTCGTATGGTGGTGCAATGGCAAATAATAAATTTGCTTTTGACAGACCTTTTCAAATAAAAGGTCAAATAGATAGAGCACTAAAAATATTAATCGCAGCAAAAGCGGCTGAGTTTGTGCAAGATGGCGATTCGCTAATTATCGACTCAGGCTCTACAACTGCTGAAATGGTGCCTTTTTTACGTAATCATCACGCCTTGGTGGTTATGACTAACGCACTTAACATCGCTTACCAATTAGCCAATTTTGAGCAAATTGATGTGATCGTTCTAGGCGGTAATACGCGTAAAAACTCCTATTCAATTTATGGTTCTGTGGCAGAACAACAACTTGCTCAATATCGTTTCAATACCTTGTTTCTTGGGGTTGATGGTTTTGATCTTGAAGCTGGCATCACAACGCCTCATCCTGGTGAGGCCCATCTTAATCGTATTATGTGTGATGTAGCACAGCAGATTATTGTAGTAACGGATGGCAGTAAATTTGGCCGTAAAAGCTTTTGTTTAATTTGTGAAACAAAGCAAATTCATCATCTTATTACTGATAGTCGGATCCCAAAACAGTATCGTGAAAAACTAGCTGAACTTGGGGTTAATGTCATTATTGTCGACGAATAACACCCTATTGATTTAATTCTAAATATAAATATACATCAGCTAGCAGGGAAATATTATGCAGTCGCTATTACAACTGATTCATCGTCACAAATCAGGTGATGCAGTCGGGATCTATTCGGTCTGTTCCGCCCACCCTTGGGTATTAGAAAGTGCTTTACAGGTTGCAAAAGAAAGAAAAACAGCGGTATTAATTGAAGCTACCTCCAATCAAGTCAATCAATTTGGCGGCTATACTGGCATGCAACCCAGCGATTTTCGCGATAAAATATTTAACATCGCGAATAAACTGGAGTTTCCCACCCAACAAATTTGGCTAGGGGGTGATCATCTAGGACCTAATGTCTGGCAGAAACTTAGTGCAGAACACGCCATGACATTTTCAGAAACACTGATTTATGACTATGTCAAAGCAGGATTTCGAAAAATCCATCTTGATTGTTCAATGGCTTGTGCCGATGATGCAACACCGTTAACCGACGACATTGTTGCGCAACGAGCAGCCCGTTTGTGCGCAGTGGCGGAACGCAGTTGGCGAGAAAATGGCGGTGAAGCACCGGTTTATGTTATTGGTACTGAAGTTCCTATCCCTGGTGGCGTTAAATCAGCGCTTGCTAAAATACAAATCACATCAGCTCAAGCCGCCGCTAAGACCCTTAATATTCATCAAAATACTTGGCACAATATAGGACTCACCGACGTTTGGCCTAGAGTCATCGCTTTAGTTGTTCAGCCAGGCGTTGAATTTGGCCATCACCAAGTAGAACACTATCAGCCAGAAAAAGCGAAAGTGCTTAGCCAATATATTGAAAGCCATCCTCATATCGTTTACGAAGCCCACTCAACAGATTATCAAACACCACAAACCTACCAAAATTTGGTACGCGATCATTTTGCTATTTTAAAAGTGGGGCCGGCATTAACCTTTGCCTTGCGCGAAGGTCTGTTTGCACTTGATAAATTAGATCGTGAATGGAATGGAGAGCTTGCAGCCGCGCATCTTAGTGAAACCCTTGAACAAGTGATGATGGAACAACCAAATTACTGGCGACCTTATTACCAAGGCAGTGCCCATCAGCAATATATTGCTCGCCAATACAGTTTAAGCGATCGCATTCGTTATTATTGGGCAAATCCCAAAGTCGAGGCGGCAGTTGAAAAGTTATTAACCAACTTACGTCAGCATCCAGTGCCCCTCTCCATGTTAAGCCAATATCTGCCAGAACAAATGGCAGCCATTAATGCAGGTCGCTTATCAGCGACGGATCCGAAAGCATGGGTAAAGGATAAAATTCGTTCGGTATTAATGCATTATGCCATCGCTTGTGAGACAAAAACAGAAGGAGCCGTTGTATTATGATCCCTTTTTTCTCATATGATCCCCTATGGCTTAAAAACCATAAGGCGCAATATACAGTACAAGAAATCCAGCAACAACCTCAGTTATGGCGTAACTTATATCAGACGCTAACAGATAATTCAGCAATGTGGCAAAACTTCCTTCAGCCATTACTAAAACAAACTAATTTACAGATTATTCTGTGTGGCGCCGGCTCTTCAGCCTTTGTTGGCAAATCAATCCACCTTGGTTACGTGAACATAGACATTTAAACGTTTATGCCTTTGCGTCAACGGATATTGTACCGACACCAGGGCAATATCTGGACAAAAGTAAACCCACTTTATTTGTCTCTTATGCCCGTTCAGGTAATAGTCTGGAGAGTGTTGCAGCCATAAAGCTCGCCGATCAATGCCTAACAGAGTGCCATCATTTAATATTAACCTGTAACCTCCAAAGCACACTGACAGACTATGCAAAAAACAGAGCAAATGTCTGTTTACTCACTATGCCTGAAGGATCAAACGATCGTGGCTTTGCAATGACATCCAGTTTTAGTTGTATGGCATTAGCAACCATATTGCTATTAGGCAATTCAAGTTTAAGTCATGCGCAACAAAATTTAACCACATTAACCACTTTGTGTGAAAAGCAAGCGGCCAACTGGCAAAGGATTATTCAACCTGTCATTCAACAAGGTTTCAAGCGCATGATAGTTTTGGGCTCCCACTGTTTTACCGGTATTAGCGAGGAAGCTGCGCTTAAAATGCTAGAGTTAACCGCAGGGTAAGTGGCCACCCGTTATGACTCAACGATGGGAGTACGCCATGGGCCAAAGTTTTTTATTGATAAAGAAACCTTAGTCATTATTCTCCTTTCTCAACAAGCCTATTGCCGACGTTATGATCTGGATCTGCTTAATGAATTAAAACAGGATGGACGGGCAAAAAATATCCTGGCTTTAAGTAGTCTACCTGATAGCAATGCCATTGAACTTAACACCAAGCTTGCTGATATTTGGCTTATTTTTCCCTACCTACTATTTTTGCAATTAATCGCAGTCGAAACTTCACTATTTTTAGGGCTATCACCTGATAATCCCTGTCCAACCGGTGAAGTAAATCGGGTAGTAAAAGGTGTCCATATTTATCCCTACATGCAAGTAGAACAATAATAAGGAGCATATATGTCCCCCCCAAACATTTTAATGACTCGAATTGACAATCGTCTGATCCATGGCCAAGTCGGTATCACTTGGACCAATTCACTGGGGGCCAACTTAGTTGTGGTTGCCAATGATGAAGCCGCCAATGATCCAGTTCAGCAATCACTAATGGACATGGTGGTATCCGATGGCGTCCAAACCCGCTATTTTACCTTACAAAAAACGATCGACATTATTCATAAGGCAGCACAGCGGCAGAAAATTTTCATTGTTTGCAAAACCCCGCAAGATGTTTTGACGCTAGTAAAAGGCGAGGTACCCATCAATTTTGTCAATATTGGTAATATGCATTTCTGCGAAGGAAAAAAACAGATCCATAAAACCGTTTCCGTTGATCACAGTGACATAGAGGCTTTTCGTCAGCTTAGTCAATTAGGCATCCCCTGTGAAATTCGCCGCGTGCCAGACGAAACGGGTGAAAATATTACCAATCTGCTGAATTAATGGAGGCAAATATGTTCACTGATGCATTATTGATCGCCTTATTAGCAGGCATTGCCGGCGTTGATCTATTTGATGGGCTCACTCATCTTCATCGTCCGATTGTTATAGGACCCATTGTCGGGTTAATTTTAGGTGATGTGCAGACCGGTCTATTAGTTGGCGGAACATTAGAACTTGTTTGGATGGGGATGGTGCCACTTGCTGGTGCGCAACCCCCTAATGTGGTTATCGGCGGTATTATTGGCACTGCTTTTGCGATTCTCACCCAGTCTGATCCTAAAGTTGCTATTGGCATTGCCATTCCTTTTTCGATTGCGGTGCAAGGTTGCATTACCCTATTATTTACGCTTTATTCACCCATGATGCATAAATGCGATCAAATGGTCAAAAATCTCAATTGGCGCGGCGTTGAGTGGGTAAACTATCTTGGCATTATTATTCTATTCTGTTTTTACTTTATCGTTGCCTTCTTACCGATTTATTACGGCGCTGCCGCCGCCAGTACTATGGTACAAAAAGCCCCACAATGGCTACTCGATGGGCTGGCAGTTGCTGGTGGTATGATGCCGGCAATCGGCTTCGCTTTGCTAATGAAAATCATGATGAAAAAAACTTATGTCGCTTATTTTATCTTAGGTTTTCTCGCAGTTACCTTCCTTAATCTACCGATTATCGCCATCGCTTTAGGCGCCTTTGCTATCGCTTTAATCGATTTCTTTAACCGCACTCGTAATAATGATGGCGAGACAGCAAACATGCCATCACAAACCAATCAGCAGGAGATGAATGATGGCATTTAATGGCTCTGATGAAGAAATGGCAAAAAAAAGCGAAAAACGCATGGCACAAGCTCTTGCTACCAGCCAGGTAGAAAGTGATGACTATATTGATACCACCCCTGTAATGGTCAACAAATTCTGTAGAAGATCTAAGCGGCATTTTTTAGTTCATGATATTTTTGATGTGGCGTTAAATAACCAATCGTTGAATGGCGTCGATAATAATTGTAAAACTGAATATAATTTTCAACTTTACAGACAACAGATTGATGATTCATAAACGATAAACGGTTAAGTCTTTCTGTCTTTAAACTCCTAAAAAATCTTTCCATCACGGCATTATCGAGGCAATTACCTCGCCGACTCATGCTTTGAGTTATTTTCCGTTCAAAGAGGTGCGCCCTAAACTCCTCC
>NZ_AUCC01000015.1 GCF_000429565.1 Arsenophonus nasoniae DSM 15247 | reverse complement strand
GATTCAATCTGGAATCAGCAACACGCGCAAACCAAATAGCCCCATCACAGGGGCATCCTATTAGCAGCATTGGTGGAAGTTGTTAACCATTAACTGTTAGTTGCGTGTAAGTGGCTTTGTGTGAGATAGCGGTTTTGCTCTAAGCATAATGGTAAAGATAGCACACGGGGGTGAAAAATTAATTTGTACATAACTGTGTATATAAAAATAACTTTAATTACCATAATATTAATTAGTTCATTGATTATTAATATTATTTTTAAACAAAGATTTATTTTTGTATCAAATAAAAGACAACAAATTAGTTAATTTTAACCTGCTAAAGATAAATTTTTTACTCTGCTATTAAAACAATAAAAATGAAATAAAAAGGTGATATTATGGCGAATAAAAGAGTGAACACTTTGCGTGCTTCACTAATATGCTGTGTAATATTAGCAATAACACCAGCATCTGCTGAGTTGGCGCAAATAGACACGATCACAAATACCCAAGTCCCTTTAACAAATTTGGTTTCTGAGCAGAAAAATATCACTGCGCCAGAGATACAAAAAAGCCGTCAGCAACTGCAAGGCTGGTTATCACCTGGTACTAATTTAGTCTACATAGACAGGTTAGCGAAGCTCTATGCTGAAAATAATATGCAACCTTTATGGGATGATGAACCTGCGGTATTAGAATTTAAACAGCAATTAGCAGAATTAGCACTGGCTGGTTTTCAGCCTCAGTTTGGTAAATGGCTATCGTTATTAGTAAAAAATAAACAACTCAATCAGATTGAACGAGATGTTATTTTGTCAGATGCGATGTTAGGTTATTTATATTTTATATGTAATGTAAAATATAATGGCAAAGATTGGTTATATCAAAAAACACCTTTTCAACTCCGCGAGCCAACGATTGGCGGTGTTTCTCAGTGGCAAACGGCAATTAATTCTAAACAATTAGCCAGTTGGATCAAAACATTAGCGCCACAACACGCCTCATATCTACCGATGAGAACGAAAATGTTGGCTTATTTAGCAGATCAACAAATATGGCCAAAAATAAATACGGTGAGTCTATTAAAACCAGGGCAAACAAGCAATGATCTTGTTTCTTTAAGTGAAATTTTAACCCGCAATGGGTTATTAACGCAGGATGCCGATACAGATAATACTCGTCATTATGGTGGCTTATTAGTTGATGCGGTTAAACAATTTCAGCGAATGTATGGATTAGAGCCGGATGGTATTATTGGTAACGCAACATTAAAATGGCTAAATACTTCTCCTACCGATCGTGCTGGTTTACTGGCGATTAATATCCAGCGCTTAAGAATTATTCCTAATGAAGGTGGCTCTGGCATCTTAGTTAATATTCCAGCTTATACTTTACATTTTTACTTAAATAATCAATTGATTATAGATTCTAAAGTCATTGTGGGTCGCCCTGATCGTAAAACCCCGATAATGAGCAGTGAACTTAATAGTGTTGTTATTAATCCACCTTGGAATGTCCCTACCAGCATGGTGCGTAAAGATATTTTGCCTCAAGCTAGAAGGGATCCGGGCTATTTTGCTCGCCGAGGTTTTACGGTTTTATCCGGATGGGAGCGTAATGCCTATCCTATTGATCCTTACTCGATTAATTGGAATGCCATCTCATCTTCCTCCTTTCCCTATCGTGTACGCCAGGCACCCGGTCCATCCAATGCCCTAGGCCGCTATAAATTCAACATGCCAAGTTCTGACGCAATTTACTTACATGATACCCCTAACCATAGTTTATTTAATCGGCAAAATCGTTCAATTAGCTCGGGTTGCGTTAGAGTGAATAAGGCATCAGTTTTAGCATCAATTTTACTTGCGCGTGCCAGTTGGGATCAAAAGCGTATTGACGGTGCACTTCAATTAGGTGAGACACGTTATATTAATATTCCGGGTCGAATACCTATTTATCTTTATTATCAAACTGCCTGGGTTGATAACAAAAATATCGCTAATTTTCGCGATGACATCTATGGCTATGACAATGTTATTTATGGGGCGATGAATTATTTAAATGAAATAAGAACCTCTCTTAACCAATGAATAAAAATAATATAAAAGAGGCAAAAACTTCTTTTATATTAAATGATAATCACAGATTATTTTTTACCCATTAAGTATAGATGCATAAATATCGCTGTTAATGGTAAATTATGCTTTTTTCAAGATAACAGACTAAACGTAGGTCGCTAACAAAATTGATTGATAATCAGCCTAATATAAGTATGATTTGTATAAATATTGAACAATTTGATGTGCTTATCGCAATAATAGATTATAATAATGTTATTTGTATTTATAATTAATATGTATTAATTGTGATATTCTATAGCGTTACATGAATATTTTTTACATAATTATACAAAATTAGTGAAATAAATTCGGTATAATTATCGTACATATTGATTATTATTTTTTCTTTTTATTTGAGTTAAGTGGCTATGGACAATATTGATCAGAATCGACGAAAATGGCTAGGTTATGGCGCGATAACACTAGGTTTTAGCTTATTACCTAGCCATGCCTTTGCGGCATTAACCACCCCGCGACCCAAAATTTTGCGCTTTGAAAATCTTCATACTGGTGAATTTCTTAAGACTGAATTGACCCGATTGAATCACTTATTCCGTGATCATCGTAATAATAAAATTAAAACTATTGATCCGAAATTATTTGATCAGATTTATTTGTTGCAAATGTTAATGGGAACCAATAAACCTGTTCAACTCGTTTCTGGTTATCGTTCTGTCGAAACCAATAATGCACTGCGACGTAAAAGTAGTGGAGTTGCTAAAAATAGCTATCATACCCATGGTCGTGCAATGGATTTTCATATTAAAGGGATCGAACTTAGTCATATCCGTAAAGCAGCATTAAAGATGCGCGCGGGTGGAGTAGGCTATTATCCTAATAGTAATTTTGTCCATATTGATACAGGACCGGTCAGAAAATGGTAATCTATTAGATATTAAATAAATTTTTATTTAAATAATGGATTTACAACTATATGAAATTCAAAATTATTCCTGTAACCGATTTTAGGCAGAATTGTACGCTAATTTGGGATGAAAACAGCTTAGATGCCGTTATTGTTGATCCTGGTGGTGAAGCAGCAAAACTAATTGCTGAAATTGAAAAGCGTTCATTAAATTTACACTATATCTTGTTAACTCATGGTCATTTTGATCACGTAGGTGCTTGTGCCGAGATAGCAGCACATTTTTCGGTGCCCATTTATGGCCCGCAAAAAGAAGATGAATTTTTGATCAAAGGATTGGCAGTGCAAAGTCAAATGTTTGGCGTTGCACAATGCCCTGACTTTACGCCTGATCGCTACTTGCAGGAAGGAGATGAAATTCGTTTTGCTGATATCAAACTGTCGGTCTTACATTGCCCAGGGCATACGCCTGGACATATTATCTTTGTTAATCATGCGGATAAGCTAATTTCGATGGGAGATGTACTTTTCCAGGGCAGCGTTGGGCGCACTGATTTTCCACAAGGTGATCATGCAACATTAATCCATTCAATTAAAACAAAAATTTTGCCCCTCGGTGATGATTATCAATTTATTCCTGGCCATGGAGCAATGTCTAATTTGGCTGCTGAGCGACAATTTAATCCCTTCTTGCAAGACTAGTTTTATCCAGATCCGATAAATTTGATGTTGGCTGTGAATAATAAAAAACCGATTAGGGCATTGGCCTAATCGGTATCTATCTGAATTAAAAGATGTTTCTTTACAATACGTCAATGATAGCTTTGCATAAAGGAACCATATTCTCTAACGTTAAGCCAGCAACATTAATTCGACCTGAACTAATTGCATAAATTGCATGCTTTTCACGTAACTGAGCTACCTGTTCTTCATTAAGTCCACTAAAAGAGAACATGCCGTTTTGTTTGCTAATAAAACTAAAATCTTGCTTAGCGCCTTTTTCTTGTAATGTATTGACAAATAATTGCCGCATCCGTTGGATACGTTGCCGCATAGTTGTTAGCTCTTCGATCCATTCTTTTTTTAGTAATTCATCAGATAAAATCGTAGTAACAATAGCTGCACCGTGGGCGGGGGGATTAGAGTAGTTGGCGCGAATAATCGATTTTATTTGACTAAATGCTCGTTCTGCTTGCTCACTATTATTGGCAATAATTGTACAGGCACCAACCCGTTCATTATATAAACCAAAATTTTTCGAGTAGGAACTGGCAATGATAATTTCAGGATTTTTGTTGGTAAAAATACGTAAACCTTGCGCATCTTCGTCCAAGCCTTTAGCAAAGCCTTGATAGGCAAAATCAAAAACCGGCAGTAAGCTTTTCTCTGCTGCCAGCGTAGAGAGTATTTCCCACTGTTCTGGCGTTGGGTCGATACCGGTAGGGTTATGGCAGCAACCATGCAGTAATAGAACATCACCTGGTTTTGCATCTTCCAAGCTGGTTAACATGCCGGCAAAATCCAGATTGTGCTTTTCAGCGTCATAGTAATGGTAATAACAGCTTGTCAGGCCGGCCGCTTTAAATATATTCTCGTGATTTGGCCACGTTGGTTGGCTGATCCAGACGCGTTGGGCAGTGGTCTGTTTAGCAATAAATTCAGCCGCGATCCGCAATGCTCCGGTTCCGCCTGGTGCCTGTGACGTGCGGGCACGGTTTTCGGCAATAACCGGATGGTTGTTGCCGAAAAGCAATGCTTGCGTAACGGTGGCAAATTCCGCTATCCCACTAATAGCAAGATAATTTTTAGTCACTTCCTGCTCTAACAGATATTTTTCTGCTTTTTTGACGGAAGTAAGAATGGGGGTTTTCCCTGACTCATCCTTGTAAACACCAATACCTAAATTGATTTTTTGTTTACGCGGATCAGCATTAAAACTCTCTGCTAAACCTAAGATAGGATCCGCAGGAGCCGCAATAATATTTTCCAACATATTTATAATTCCAGTAACTCAATTGTTATTTGGTAATCGAGGGATCTCAGGTTAACGCGATGAAAATGATTTGCCAACACTCTGCGATAAAAATAAGGCAAACTTGTGATATTAGTTTAGGTTGGTATTGTCTGATAGGTAACAATATTTTAACAGTTAACATGAACTACTAAAAAAAGCAGCGCTTATGCGCTGCTTTTTAGATTTACGTTTTCACTTTTACTGTTAAATCACCGCTAAGCGATAATTAGAACTGGTAAACTAAGCCTAAACCAACCAGGTTGTCTCTGCCAATACCATATTTATCAGCAAAGCCATTGCTGCCATTGATTAGGTTAATTTTGTAATCAACAACTGCGGTCAGGTTTTTGTTGAAATAGTAGAAAGCACCTAAAGAAACGTATTTCACTAAGTCTTGCTTCTGCGAGTAGGCAGGATCAGTTAAATCTTTACCTTTAGACTGCACATAGGCAATAGATGGTTTCAGACCAATTTCGTCAAACAGATACTGACCAACCAATTCAAAGTTCTCAGTTTTGTTAGCGACGCGAGTTAGACTAAGATCAGTAACAGGATCTACACCTCTACCAAAACGGGTCATATTACGGGTTTCACCGTACATAGCTGCCAGATACAGGTTGTTGGCATCATATTTGATACCGGCGTTCCAACCTTCCGCACTGTTACCGCCAGCCCCACTGTCAGTTTTTTGCTGATCAGTCAGGCCACGATTGGATTTAGCATAACCCGCACCCAGCGCCACGCCCCAGCCGATATCATAGTTAGCAGCCAAACCGAAGCCATCACCGTTATTTTTCAGAACCTCTTTGCTATCTGATTTATTGCTTTCCGTATTTTTGCCTTGGTATTGTAGGGCGAAGTTCAAGCCATCGACCAGACCAAAGAAATCAGTGCTACGGTAAGTTAACAGGTTACGGTTACGGCCAGTCAGATAGCTGTCAGCCTGAGACATAGAGTCTGCACCATAAAGAGGCAGCACGTCAGTCCAAGCGTTGACATCATACAGAACACCGTAGTTGCGACCATAGTCTATTGAACCAAAGTCAGCAATTTTCAAACCGGCATAAGCTAGACGGTTTGTGTTTTCGTTCTCAGCTTCACTTTTGTTGGTTTTAGTTTCCCATTCGAAACGACCAAAACCAGTCAGCTGATCAGAGATTTGAGTATCACCTTTAATACCAAGACGAACACGCGAATCATCGCCTTCATCGCCACCACTGCTTTTGCCAAAGAAGTGACGAACGTCAACTTTACCGTATAGATCCAGTTTGTTGCCGTCTTTGTTATAGATTTCAGCTGCGTTTGCTGTACCAGCTCCAGCTATCAACGCCGGGATAACTATTGCAAGAATATTGCGCTTCATCATTATTATTACCCTCATTGGTGTTATTCGGAGACCTGCCACTGCCAAAAATAAATTCCCAACCATTGGGAACTATCTCTAAGAGTTTAGTGTCGTCTCGTTTCTGCGTCCAGTGTTCCATTGGTAAATATTTTTATCTACCCTGAAAATGATACAAAAATACAATATTTGTAACAAAAAGAAATTATATGTTTCAAAATGTAAATAAAGGGGAACTTTTTGATATTTATCATAAATAGAAATAAAAAGACCAGCGGTATACTGGCCAGTTATGATTAAAATATTTATTCGTTTTATAAGATTAAATATTTAAAAGCTCGCGTTACGTGGAGTGCGCGGGAAGGCGATGGTTTCACGGATATTTTGTACCCCAGTGACATAAGCAACTAGGCGTTCAAATCCAAGACCAAATCCAGCATGGGGTACGGTACCATAGCGACGCAGATCGCGATACCAACTATAATCTTGTTGGTTAAGCCCCATTTCGTCCATGCGAGCATCCAGTTTATGCAATCGCTCTTCACGCTGAGAGCCACCAATAATTTCGCCAATACTTGGCGCTAATACATCCATAGCAGCAACGGTTTTATTATCATCATTCAGACGCATATAAAAAGCTTTGATATCTTTTGGGTAATTTTTAACCACCACGGGGGCTTTGAAGTGTTGTTCTGCTAAATAACGTTCATGTTCCGAAGAGAGATCAATACCCCAAGCCACTGGGTTTTCAAAGGTTTTGCCCGATTGCTCTAGCACTTTAATGGCATCGGTATAGTCGATTTGGGCAAAATCAGAGACAATAAATTTTTCCAACCGGCTGATCACCTCTTTATCAATCCGTTCGGCAAAAAAGGTTAAATCATCATGGCGTTCTTGCAAAACCGATTTGAAGACATACTTTAACATTTTCTCGGCCAGCGACGCGATATCGTTCAAATCGGCAAAAGCCACTTCTGGTTCAACCATCCAGAATTCGGCTAAATGGCGGCTGGTATTTGAGTTTTCTGCCCGAAACGTTGGGCCAAAGGTATAAATTTTGCTTAAGGCACAAGCATAAGCTTCGCCATTTAGCTGACCGGATACGGTTAGAAATGCTTCTCGGCCAAAAAAGTCTTTATCAAAATTAATATCACCTTTTTCAGTTCGAGGAATATTCTGTAAATCTAACGTTGAGACCCGAAACATCTCACCGGCACCTTCGGTATCGGAGGCGGTGATAATGGGGGTTGAGACCCAAAGGTAGCCTTCTTCATGAAAGAAACGGTGAATCGCTTGGGCTAGCGTATTGCGAACACGGGCAATGGCGCCGATAAGATTGGTGCGCGGACGTAAATGTGCCACTTCGCGTAAATATTCAACGCTATGACGCTTGGCAGCCATCGGATAACTATCCGGGTTTTCTACTATACCGACGACGACAACCTGAGTAGCAGATAATTCAAATTGTTGTCCTTGACCTTCCGATGGCTTGACAATGCCGGTTACTTCAACCGAACAGCCGGTGGTCAGGTGTAAAACGTCGTTTTCATAATTATCTAGTTCTTTATTTACAATAGCCTGTAATGGATTAAAGCAGGAACCGTCATAGATAGCGAGGAATGAGAAACCGGCTTTTGAATCTCTCCTTGTACGTACCCAGCCACGAACGGTGACTTCTTCGCCTACCGCTACACGGCCTTGTAGTACTTCGACTACAGGCGCTATGTTCATAAAATACTCTCTTTTGCAATTTAGTTGTTTAAAGTTGTTTGATCCCGTTTGGGAAAGGCTTTATGTTACTTGTCCACACGTAGGAAACAAGTAAAAATAGCAATTTTAAAATGGGAATAACCAGATGAAAAGACCTTTGTAATAAGAATTTAATTTACCTTGACGCGCCAATCAACAAAATAGCTTGCCATAATAATCAGTTAGGTTTGTTATCAACCCGCTTAGTTATATTGGGAATATCAAAGGCTTTTTTCAAGCGATCAATAAATTCATCGTCATCACAGATCGTTTTTCCTGGACTATCAGACAACTTAGCAACTGGCTTACCATTACATTCCACTAATTTAATCACAATATTAAGCGGTTTTACCTGAGGAATGTTGCAGGTTAAACGGGTTCCAATACCAAAAATAAGGTTAATACGTTTATAAAAATGTTTATAAAGGATCAACGCTTTTTGTAGGTCAAGGTTATCTGAAAAAACCAGTGTTTTACTCATCGGATCGATGGCCAGTTTTTTATAATGACGAATTGCCTTTTCACCCCATTCTAATGGATCGCCTGAGTCATGCCGCAATCCTTGATAACGATTAGCAAAGGTAATATCGAAGTCACGCAGGAAAGCATCCATTGTAATGCAATCTGTTAGCGCAATACCTAATTGATCGGGATATTCATCCAGCCAACTTTGCAGCGCAACGCGTTGGCTATTAGCCAAATCCTCACTAATTTGCTGATGAGCTTGAAACCACTCATGAGCTTGAGTACCCACCGGTCTAAGTTGTAGTTGTTCAGCCAACTTATAATTACTTGTACCCGTAAAATAAGGGAAATGGTTTTTGAGCTCATTAACAATAGCGAATTGCACCGTACGAGAAAAACGCCGACGAGTGCCAAAATCCATTAATTTAAAGTTTGCTAAATCGATATTTTGCATTTTTGCGTCTTGGTAAAAATGCTTAATCAATTTGTGTAACTGTTCAATGGCATCTTTGGCTGTTACAGTGGGCGAACGGGAGCGGTGAACCAGTTCGCTGATTAAGGCTAATAGAGGGACTTCCCAAAGAATGACTTCACGCCATGGACCACTAATTCTGAGTGCTAATTGATTTTCTGGCGTGGTATAAACGTTAACCTGCCTGGGATTGAAGCGAAACGCCTTTAACCAATCAAGATAATCAGTTTTAAAAAAAGGCAGACCACGCAGATAGTGGTATTCAGTTGGCGTTAATGCAACGTGCGCCATTAAATCTATTTGTTGGCGTACAGCTTGGGCATAGTTACCAAGTCGTTCATCACTACGGCAACGAAATTCTGCCACTACCGATACATGGTTATAGTGATGAAAAACGGCTTGTTGCATATGCAGTTTATAAGCATCAGTATCTAGTAGTGATGTAATGATAGGTGGTGCATCTAAATTCATAATGCGTTAGCTATCCTCGCGGAAGCATTACTCTCGACTTAAAGATAAAATATGCCAGAGTATACCTGTTGATGCTAGTAAGAGTGAAGGCTGTTGTATATATTTCTGGCGTAGTTATAAAAATTCTAATCATCTATTTGATATTATCAACTTATTTTTATATTGGCAGTGTTTTTTGCCGCAATAAATAACCTATTAATCAGGACTAGCAAGCTTGAATATTAATTACAGGTAAATGATTTATGATCAAAAGAAACAAGTTTTAAGATATCATTATTGCCAAATAATTGACCACATTGAGAAATAACAATAATTAATACAGGTAAAAATTTATTATGACGCAACAGCGACAAGAGAAATATCGTCAGGATTATCAGGCGCCCGATTACACTATTACAGATATTGAATTGGATTTTGAGCTTGATCCAGCAACAACCATCGTTACCGCTATTAGCCAAGTAAAACGATTAAATTCGCAGGCTAATCGGTTGATACTCGATGGTGAAAACTTGATTTTGCGTACGATCCATATTGATGATGAACCGTGGAGCGCCTATCGTGAAGAGGCCGGAAAACTGATTATTGAGTCAGTGCCTGATACTTTTGTTCTTAAGATCGTTAATGAAATAAACCCATTAAAAAATACCGCGCTAGAGGGGCTTTATGTGTCAGCTGATGTGCTTTGCACTCAGTGTGAGGCAGAAGGTTTCCGCCATATTACCTATTATTTAGATCGGCCAGATGTCTTAGCGCGTTTTACAACCTCTATTACTGCCGATAAAACTCGTTATCCTTATTTGCTTTCTAATGGCAATCAAATTGATAAAGGAGAAAAGGAAGATGGCCGTCATTGGGTAAAATGGCAAGATCCGTTCCCTAAGCCAAGCTATCTTTTCGCCCTGGTAGCCGGTGATTTTGATGTTCTATATGATAATTTTGTTAGCCAAAGTGGTCGTAATGTAACGTTAGCCCTTTTTGTCGATAAGGGTAATCTAGATCGTGCCGACTGGGCAATGGTGTCGTTGAAAAATGCCATGCGGTGGGATGAGACACGTTTTGGTTACGAATATGATTTAGATATTTACATGATTGTTGCTGTTGATTTCTTTAATATGGGGGCGATGGAAAATAAAGGACTCAATATTTTTAATGCCAAATATGTGTTAGCAAAAACAGAAACGGCAACGGATAAGGACTATCTAAATATCGAAGCGGTAATCGGTCATGAATATTTTCATAATTGGACGGGTAATCGTATTACTTGCCGTGACTGGTTTCAATTAAGCCTTAAGGAAGGATTAACGGTTTTTCGTGATCAAGAGTTTAGTTCGGATTTGGGTTCTCGTTCAGTAAATCGGATTGAAAATGTCCGGCTGATGCGCGCGCAACAATTTGCTGAAGATGCCAGTCCAATGGCACATCCTATTCGTCCGGAAAAAGTGATTGAAATGAATAACTTCTATACTTTAACCGTTTATGAAAAAGGGGCGGAAGTTATTCGAATGCTGCATACTCTGTTAGGTGAGGAGCTATTTCAGGCGGGTATGAAACTTTATACTGCTCGTCATGATGGTAGTGCAGCAACCTGTGATGATTTTGTCCAAGCTATGCAAGATGCCTCTAATATCGATTTGACGCTATTTCGTCGTTGGTATAGCCAATCGGGTACACCTTTAGTGACGGTCAGAGATGAATATTTAGCGGATAAGCAGCAATATTTACTGCATATTAGCCAAACCACCGCGCCAACGGCAGATCAAGCAGAAAAATTACCTTTGCATATACCATTAGATATCGAGCTGTATGATACAAAAGGTCATGTTATTCCCTTACAGCATAATGGTCACGCTGTGCACTCAGTGCTTAACGTGGTTAAAGCACACCAGACTTTTGTTTTTGATCAAGTTAATTCGCGGCCAATACCTTCATTATTGCGTGAGTTTTCCGCACCGGTGAAATTGGATTATTTATATACCGATGAGCAATTAGCATTCTTGATGCAATATGCTAGTAATGAGTTTGCTCGTTGGGATGCGGTGCAATCACTACTAGCAATTTATATTAAAGACAATGTGGTACGCTTACAGCAAAGGGAAGATTTAATCCTACCGTTGCCTATTATTGATGCATTCCGAGCGGTTTTACTTGATGAAGCCTGTGATCCGGCTTTAAAAGCGCAACTATTTACTTTGCCATCAGAAAATGAAGTTGCCGAGTGGTTTGAGATCATCGATCCAATAGCGATCCATGTTGTTATTAACTTTATTTGCCAAAAATTTGCCACTGAAATGGCGGATGAATTTATTGCCGTTTATCATGCCAATAAAGTCACCAAGTATCGGATCGATCATGGGGATATTGCCAAACGTTCCTTGCGGAATAAATGCTTATTTTATCTGGCTTTTGGTCATGATAAGCAACAGGCTGATAAATATGTATCCGAGCAGTATTATCAGGCTAATAACATGACGGATACAATGGCGGCATTAACTGCTGCTGTGGCGGCACAATTACCGAGTAGTCAACAGCTGATGGCAGCGTTTGAACAACGCTGGCGCCATGATGGTTTGACAATGGATAAATGGTTTATGCTGCAAGCTAGCAGTCCGGCTAAAAATGTTCTGACAACGGTACGTTCTTTGCTTACTCATCCAACATTTAGCATGGAAAATCCTAATCGAGTACGTGCACTGATAGGGGCTTTTGTTGCCCAAAACCCCTCGGCGTTTCATGCAGCAGAGGGTACTGGCTATCAATTTTTAGTGGAAATGTTAACTATTTTAAATAGTAGTAATCCGCAAGTTGCTTCGCGTTTAATCGAACCATTGATTCGTCTAAAGCGCTATGATGAAACACGGCAAAATCAGATGTATCTAGCGTTAAAACAGTTACAAGGATTAAGCGATCTTAGCGCGGATCTATTTGAAAAAATTACTAAGGCGTTGGAAAACCAATAGCATTTTATTTTTACTAAATTGCTAGTCTTTTCCTTAAACAAAACGATTAGTCAAATAAGATATCCCTTCTTTTGCAAGAGTATCTGGGGGGATATCTATTAATTTGCTTTTACCTATTATTTTTAAAAACTTAAATGACAAAAAGCAGTGTCATATTAGGCATATTTAAATTATCATGATCATCTGTACATACCATTTGAGTTTACTGATAAATTTAGCAGTAGACTGTTTTATAGAGTAAAAAGCGGCAAATGGTTTCTACGACTAAATAATTTACATTATCTATCAAAATAAGGTACAGCTAATGTTTTATTCCCTTATCCGCAAGGCGTTATTTCGTTTAAATCCAGAACAAGCCCATGAAATTACCTTCCGGCAGCTTAAATACATCATGCACTCACCGCTCCAGTTTATGATCCGGCAGTCGGTCAATTTTAAACCAACGACTTGCATGGGACTAACATTTAAGAATCCATTGGGATTAGCGGCCGGTCTTGATAAAGATGGTGAATGTATAGATGCTTTTGGTGCGATGGGATTTGGTTTCGTCGAGATAGGAACGGTCACACCTCGCCCACAGCCAGGTAATGAGAAACCTCGGCTATTTCGCTTGGTTGAAGCTGAGGGCCTAATCAATCGCATGGGTTTTAATAATCTAGGTGTGGATAATTTAGTTGAGAATGTTAAAAAAGCAAAATACGACGGCATTATTGGTATTAACATTGGTAAAAATAAAGATACGCCGATTGAACAGGGTAAAGAGGATTATTTAATTTGCATGGAAAAAATTTATTCCTATGCAGGTTATATTGCGGTCAATATTTCTTCACCTAATACGCCAGATTTAAGGTTATTACAATATGGCGAGGCATTGGATGATTTATTGCAGTCAATTAAAAATAAACAACACTTATTAGCAGAACAACAGCAAAAGTATGTTCCTGTGGTAGTAAAAATTGCGCCTGATTTAACGGAAGAAGAGATTATCCAAATTAGCGATAGTTTAATTCGTCACCAGATTGATGGTGTTGTGGCGACAAATACCACTTTAGATCGGAATTTAGTCAAAGGATTAAGATATTCAGAGGAAGCGGGTGGTTTAAGCGGCCGTCCTGTGCAATTGAAAAGTACTGAAATCGTTCGTTTATTGGCAAAAGAATTAAAAGGGCAATTGCCAATCATTGGCGCGGGCGGAATTGATTCTTTGATTGCAGCTAGAGAAAAATTGGTAGCAGGAGCATCATTATTACAAGTTTATTCAGGATTTATTTATCATGGACCTAAATTAATTAAAAATATTGTTAATTATATTTAATCTTAATTTAGATCATAAAAAAGTAGGCAGCTTTTTTTATTCATTAATATTTATTTTGTAATCTAATAATTTATTAAATTCAGGATCTTCTTTGAATATCTTTACATAAAAACTCGAAATTTTTTTTATTATTTCTATTATTTATATATAGCAATACTTTTTTATCTTAATTTTAATTAGTATGGATTTTAAGTTAATAAATAGAGTGATCAGATTGAGGGGTAATAAATGAAAATAAAACCCAATAATCAGTGGCGCTGGTATTACGATGATGAACATGAAAGGATGATGTTAGATTTAGCTAATGGAATGTTATTCCGTTCTTGTTTTCCAGCAAAAATGTTGGTTGCATCTGCTTATGGCGAAATGATTTTCAATATTGATGATGCGGGGTTATATCATTGTATTGAAGAACAGGTGCAAAAATTATCACTTTCTAATGAGCATAGTGCGGAATTGATTTTAAATGCATTGGTTGCTTTTCGTTTTTTAAAGCCGCAGATGCCTAGGAGTTGGTACTTTTTACCAGTACATTGCCACGATGATTTGGTGTTAGGGGATGTTGTTCAGGTTCATATTGAAGATAGCGAACAGCAAGCGTTATTTTTAGTGGCAGAAGCAGGAAAATATGCCAGCTTATGTTTATTAATTGAGCCTAAATTAGTATTGAAAGATCGGGTAATGCGGTTTTGTGACCCGATTAAGATTATGAATAATCGTTTAATGATTTATCAACCACCAGCTAGTAGTTTACTCTATGAAAGGGCTGTTTCATAAAACATAACCTGAATTAATCAATATTCAAGGTTTATATAATAACTAAATTGCAAAGCATCTTTTAACCAACAGTAATATCCATCATTCATTGATGACGAATGATGGATAAGGATTAGTTTAATAATAATTTAATATTTGTTTTCGGAATGCAGCTACAACTTAAGATAATTCCATCTTCTTTGATTGCTGTTTTTGTCAATGGGATCACCTCTCCCTCTATTAGTTCCATTTTACAACAACCACAAATTCCCGCTCGACATGAATAAGGAATTTTTAAGCCATGTTTTTCCAATTGTTCCAAAATAACCATTTGGTTATTAGCTAAAAATTCTGTGCCATTAACATTGATTAATAATGTTGTTTCCTGTTCTGGATTAACTACTAGCGCCTTGCTATTTTTTACGGTCTTATACTGTTTTGGCTGTTTTTTAGTTAAGATTTTTACCGCATCACCAATCCGCATAAGACCGCTATTTTTGGCAATGGCATTTTGGCCAAAATCAATTTCTCCATTCTCGTCAGTGCGGAAATTTTGTAGTGTGGTCAATGGCTCCCCAGTTGGATGTTGTGCGCCATTATCAATATCAACGGTCGTCAAAATGCAGCGGCTACAAGGTTTGACCAGTTCGAAAATAACCTCACCAATTTGTATCCTTTGCCAGCTATCTTCAGAGAAAGCCTCTGCACCTGTGATGATCAAATTGCCTCTAAATTGTTCTATGTTGATTTTAGCAGGGCATAATTGTTGAACTGCTTTAAATGACGCTTGATTAATAAGAAGATAAGGATAGCCATCAGCAAATGAGAGTGGAATGGTTGGAAATCTTTTTATTCGGCGGCTGGGTATGTTACCTAACCATCTTAATTGAACGGCAAAATTAAAATATTGCGACAGCCATTGATTAATCTTTGTTGGAGCGGCTAAGGCGGTAAAATGATTTCCCCACACTTCTGTTGGCAACGGATCATTAATAAAATCTTTATATAAAATAGTTGCTGTTTGATTATCAGGTGCCTGTATTTGGATACCATTATCAAGTATTATTGGCTTAAATAACAGCATTTGTGGATATTGCCGCGCCGTAATGAACCCACCTTGATCATTGGTTAGCATAAAATTGCGATCGAAAACCAGGCCACTATTTTCTGCATAAGCCTGTGACAAACGAATGCCTTTCATTGATTTAACGGGATAGATATAAAGACGAGATAACCGGATCATTCTTAACTCCTGTTTAAGCGCAATAATTTTGCTAGTAACTTTATGATATGTGCGCAGGGTTAGCTATAATGTGCAGCAATTTTTTATTTAGGTGACAGCGATATGAAAGCTCTGTTTGCTACTACAGCATTTGGACTGGAAGAATTACTTAAAAGTGAACTGGAAGTATTAGGCGCAAAGCAGTGTCATATTGCACCCGGTGGCGTGCATTTTCAAATTGACGAACTTGGCATGTATTTGAGTTTGTTATGGAGTCGTTTAGCCTCGAGAATTTTATTACCCTTAACTCGCTGCCCGATTTTGAGTGATCTTGATCTCTACCTTGACGCACAAACCATCGATTGGCCGGATTTATTTACCGTTAATGATACTTTTGCCGTTTATTTTAATGGCACTAACCAAGTTATCCGCAATAGCCAGTATGGCGCTCTACGAGTGAAAGACGCTATAGTTGATAGCTTTCAGCGTAAAATGAACAAGCGGCCTAATATTGCTAAACAGCAACCCGATATACGCATTCATGTCCATTTATATAAAGATAATGCCACAATATCATTAGATCTAAGCGGGGATCCGCTCCATATTCGTGGATATCGGAGTTTGGCTGGGCAAGCGCCTATCAAAGAGAATTTAGCCGCGGCCATTGTTTTACGCTCAGGTTGGCAGCCTGGCTCGCCAATGATTGATCCAATGTGTGGTTCCGGCACACTATTAATTGAAGCAGCAATGATGGCTTGTGATCGTGCACCTGGTTTAGCGCGTCAAGTTTGGGGATTTCAGCGTTGGTCAGCTTATAATCCAACGCTTTGGGCTAGGGTAATTGCTGAAGCGGAAAAACGTTTTCAAACGGGTATCCAGCAAGCTCCTGCGCTTTTCTATGGCTTAGATATTGATCGCCACATTTTAGAACTCGCCAAAAAAAATGCTAAACAAGCGGGTGTTCAATCCTTAATAAACTTCCAACATGGTGATGCGGCTAAGTTAGAAAATCCATTTACCTTAGCCCAACAGGGTTTTATCATCAGCAATCCACCCTATGGTGAGCGTTTGGAAAGTGAACCGGCATTAATCGCACTTTATAGTCTATTAGGCAGGGTAGTAAAAAGTCAGTTTCCTGGTTGGCGCTTGTCACTATTTAGTGGTTCGCCAGAACTATTAGCCTGTTTAGGACTGCGAGCTGAACGTGAGTTTAAAGCCAAAAATGGAGCGTTAAATTGCCTGCAGAAAAATTATCTTTTATCCGCTAAATCGGTTGATGTTCAGGCCATGGTTGGCGAAGATTTTGCTAATAGGCTGAAAAAAAATGAGAAAAAACTTAATAAATGGGCGAAGCAACAGGGGATTGATTGTTATCGAATTTATGATGCTGATTTACCTGAATATAATGTTGCCGTTGATCGTTATGGCGAACATATTGTTATTCAAGAGTATGCTCCACCAAAGAGTATAGATAGCCATAAGGCTCAACAACGTTTGTATGATGTGATCAGTGCAACTATGCAGGTTTTGGCGTTAACTTCCACACAATTAGTGTTAAAAACACGCCAGCGCCAATCAGGTAAGCAACAATATGAGAAATTATCCCAACAGGGTAAGTTTTTATTAGTCCATGAATATAATGCTCAATTATGGCTAAACTTGACCGATTATTTAGATACAGGTTTGTTTTTAGACCATCGTTTGGTGCGTAAAATGTTAGCCAACATGAGTAAAGGAAAAGATTTCTTAAATTTGTTTGCTTACACGGCATCGGCATCAGTACACGCCGGTCTCGGTGGTGCTCGTTCAACCACCAGTGTTGATATGTCGCGCACCTATTTAGAATGGGCAGAAAAAAATTTACAGACTAATCAATTAACCGGACAGCAACATCGGCTTATTCAGGCCGATTGTTTAGCTTGGTTAGCACAGACGTCAGATAAATTTGATTTGATTTTCATTGATCCACCCACTTTCTCCAATTCAAAACGCATGAATACTACCTTTGATGTGCAACGCGATCATATCAACTTAATGATGCAGATTAAGCGTTTGTTGCGTCCTGATGGTACAGTTGTATTTTCTAATAATAAGCGTGGATTTAAAATGGATATGGCAGGCATTACTCAATTAGGATTAACCGCTAAGGAAATCACTCAGCAAACGATTTCACTTGATTTTACACGTAATCGCCAGATCCATAACTGCTGGCTGATTGGTCATGCAGATGAGGAAAAGTAATTTATGTCATTAATTAATATGTCAGCTGCCTATCTGGCTTTTAGTGATGTACCATTATTGGATAATACAGAGTTGCATATTGAAGATGGTGAAAGGGTCTGCTTGGTTGGTCGTAATGGTGCTGGCAAATCAACTTTAATGCGCGTATTGACCAAAGAACAACCACTTGATGATGGACAGGTAATTTATCAACAGGACTTACAAGTTGCCCGTTTGCAACAAGATCCACCGCGTGATATCGGTGGTACGGTTTTTGATTTTGTCGCTGAAGGTGCTAAGGAGCAGGCAAATTATATTAAGTCCTTTCATAAAATTGCCAAAATGGTCGAGCAAGATCCCAGTGAAAAGAATCTTAATAAGTTAGCGGAATTGCAAGAGGTATTAGATCGCGATAATTTGTGGTTACTTGATACACAAATTAATGATGTGATTAAGCAATTGCAGCTACCAGCTGATAGTCTGTTATCTGCTTTGTCCGGCGGTTGGTTACGCAAAGCTGCGTTGGCGCGTGCCTTAGTTTGTGGGCCACGCGTTCTTTTTCTTGATGAACCAACCAATCATCTGGATATTACCACTATTTTGTGGTTAGAAAATTTTCTTAAAGATTTCCAAGGTAGTATCGTGTTTGTCTCTCATGATCGCTCTTTTATTCGCCATATGGCAACGCGCATCATTGATCTTGATCGGGGTAAATTAGCTTCCTGGCCCGGTGATTATGACGATTATCTGACCAGCAAGGAAGAAACATTGCGGGTAGAAGAGCAACAGAATGCTGAATTTGATCGCAAATTGGCGCAGGAAGAAGTTTGGATCCGCCAGGGAATAAAAGCACGCCGTACCCGTAATGAAGGCAGAGTAAGAGCATTGAAATCCTTACGACAAGAACGTTCGCAACGGCGTGAGGTACTTGGCACAGCCAAGATGCAGGTTTCTGATGCCAGTCGTTCTGGCAAGCTTGTGTTTGAGCTTGAAAATGTCAATTATTGCATAGGTAAGAAAGTGTTAATTGATAATTTTAGTGTACAAGTACAACGGGGTGATAAAATTGCGTTAATTGGCCCTAATGGCTGTGGCAAGACGACATTGCTCAAATTAATGTTAGGCCAACTTGAGGCGGATAGTGGCAATATTTATCGCGGTACCAAACTTGAGATTGCTTATTTTGATCAACATAGATTAACGTTAGATCCCTATAAAACAGTGATGGATAATTTAGCTGAAGGTAAACAGGAAGTGATAGTTAATGGACGGTCGCGTCATGTCCTTGGCTATTTACAAGATTTCTTATTTCATCCTAAACGGGCAATGACACCGGTACGAGCCCTTTCCGGTGGAGAGAAAAATCGATTATTATTGGCACGTTTATTTTTAAAACCTAGTAACTTATTAATTCTTGATGAACCAACCAACGATTTGGATATTGAAACACTTGAACTATTGGAAGAGCTCGTTGATAGTTATAAAGGGACAGTCTTATTGGTTAGCCATGATCGTCAATTTGTTGATAATACCGTAACCGAATGCTGGATGTTTGAAGATCATGGTAAAGTTGAGCGCTATGTAGGTGGTTTTTATGACGCCTCTTTGCAGCGTGAACAAAAAGTTTCTTTATCGCATTCGACTACGAATAAAACCAATATTAAGGACATAGAAACAACTAAAGAACAGCCAAAACGAAAAAGTAATAAAATTAGTTATCATTTATTGCGGGAACTAGAAGAATTACCGGTACGGCTAGAAGCCTTAGAAGCTGAAATTGCCATATTGCAATCTCAAGTTAGTGCTCCTGAATTTTTTAATCAGCCCCATGTTGTCACAGAATCAGTATTAAAAGCGTTAGCCGAGAAAGAAGCAGAAATGGAAATGACCTTTGAGCGTTGGCAAGAATTAGAATCACTGAAGGATAGCCAATAATTTTGCATTATGACTGTATAGAGGAGAGAAAAGTTGTGCTCTCATAATCATCTTAATGAAAGTTGTCATAATAAGATACTCTGCCCGCAATGTGATTTATTGGTGGCATTACCGGTTTTAGAGCAAGGCACTAAAGCTAGTTGCCCACGTTGTCATACGGTTTTATCTGCCAAGTGGAAGTATCCAGCTAATCAACCAACAGCAATTGCGATTAGCGCCTTAGTAATGTTAGTTATTGCTGGTTTATTTCCTTACGTAAAAATGAGTGTCATGGGTATTGAAAGTCAAATTTCATTGTTGAATATTGCCCATGCCATGTTTGACGTAAATTATGCTAGTCTTGGCTGGTTTTTTATCCTTTTTGTTGTTGCGGTACCCGCTTTTTGCATGGTTGCCATTATTTTATTATGTCAAAAAGTTAATCTCCCGCTTTGGTTAAAAATAAATCTTGCCAGGACGTTATTTCAGATGAAAACCTGGTGCATGGTAGAAATTTTTCTAGCCGGTGTGTTGGTTAGCTTTGTCAAACTAATGGCCTATGGTGATATTACTTTGGGTATCAGTTTTGTTCCTTATTGTTTTTTTTGTTTGTTGCAAGTAAGGGCATTTCAATGTTTAGATCGTTATTGGTTATGGCAGCAGATAGGTGAAATACCAAAGCTAGAGACCCCGCTACAAGAAGGCAAAAGTGGTATTAGTCAAGGCGTCAGATCCTGTCATATCTGTATGGCCATTTTACCAGCCGAACGCAAATACTGTCCTCGTTGTCATGCCAAAGGCTATGTGAGGCGCCCTAATAGTCTACAAAATACGGTGGCGTTATTAATCTCTTCTTTAATTCTCTATGTTCCCGCAAACGTTTTACCTGTTATGGTCACCAATACATTAGGCAGTCGACTAGACTCTACTATTATGTCCGGTGTTATTTTATTATGGGGTGATGGTTCTTATCCGGTCGCCATTATTATTTTCATTGCTAGCATTATGGTACCAAGCTTAAAAATACTAGCTGTAGGCTGGTTATGTCTTGATGCTAAAGGTTATGGCAATCGGGACCCGGCGAGGATGCACTTTATTTATGAACTTGTTGAATGGGTTGGGCGTTGGTCAATGATTGATGTTTTTGTGATTGCTGTATTATCGTCACTGGTGCAAATGGGTCGATTAATGAGCGTTTCACCAGCAATTGGGGCGATTTTGTTTGCTGCTGTTGTAATTTTAACCATGTTTGCAGCCATGACTTTTGATCCGCGTTTAACTTGGGATCGTTGTAATGTTGTATCGCAGAGTAGAATTCGGTTAGAAAAGGGGTTGCAAGGTGGCTAATAAAGATAACACTGATGTGCAAGCAAAGATCAGTAAACTAAAAAGCTGGTCACCGATTTGGATTATTCCCATTATCACCATATTTATTGGTGCCTGGATATTAATTTATCATTTTAGCCATTTAGGCCCTCAAGTTACATTGATCACTTACAATGCAGAAGGCGTAGAAGCAGGAAAAACCAAACTTAAAAGTCGTAGCGTGGATATAGGATTGGTGGAGAATGTTTCCCTTGATAAGAACTTCAAGCGTGTAATTATTAAAGCACGCTTAAATGACGGCATGAGTGATTTATTAAAGAAAGATACCGCATTTTGGATTGTTAAACCCGCTATTGGCAAAGAGGGAATAACCGGATTAGGCACGCTATTTTCTGGTGTTTTTATTGAAGTACAACCTGGCAATAGTGAAGAGCATGCCGATAAATTTGACTTATTGGGTTCGCCGCCATTAGCTTCACCTGATGCTAAAGGCATTCGAGTGATTTTAACCAGTGATCAGGCTGGTAGGCTAAATATGGGAGCACCAGTACTGTTTCATGGTTATCGTGTTGGTTCGGTAGAAGCGAGTTCGTTTGATATTAAAAGCCGCAATATGCATTATCAGCTTTTTATTAATGCGCCTTACGATGGACTGGTAACGGAAAATGTTCGCTTTTGGCGAGATAGCGGTATTGCTTTGGATTTGTCAGCGCAAGGTGTTCGTTTGGAGATGGGCTCTTTAACCACACTATTTAGCGGTGGTGTTAGTTTTGATGTTGTGGAAGGCTGGCAACCTGGTAAGCGAGTAGAAGATAAAAGCCTATTCAGACTTTATGAAGATCAAAAAAGTATTCAGAATTCTTTATATACGGTGCATAAAGATTTTGTCTTGTTTTTCACTGACTCAGTTCGTAGATTACAACCTGGAGCGCCAGTCGAATTCAGAGGAATTCGTTTAGGAACAGTGATGGAGGTGCCCTTTGATTCTGAAAAATTGCGGCAAAAATTGGATAATGAATTTCGTATTCCAGTTTTAATTCATATTGAACCAGGTCGTGTCAGTGCCGATATTGATCTAGAAAAAGAGTTTGCTGTGGCATTGAGACAAGGATTAAGAGCGGCTTTAAAATCGGCTAACCTAATCACCGGAGCCCTATATATCGATTTAGATTTCTATCCCGAAAAAGGCCAATGGAAAGGACCATTAAAAGTTGCTGATTACGATATTATCCCAACGGTTAGTGCAGGATTATCACAAATCCAGCAAAAAGTGGTTGAAGCATTGGATAAAATTAATCGTATGCCGATTGAGCCTATGATAAGTCAAGCCACAAATACACTAGCAGAAAGTCAGAAAACTATCCGTGAAGCACAACGAACCTTATCTGAATTGAATAAACTGATGACTAGCAAGGACTTTCAGAATATTCCTGCTGATCTGCAACAGACGCTATTTGAATTGAATCGAGTCATGCAAGGTTTGCAACCTGGTTCTCCAGCCTATAATAGAATGCTCGATAATATGCAGCGTCTTGATCAGGTATTAAGAGATATTCAACCCGTGATCAAGACATTAAACAATAAGAGTAATGCCCTTATTTTTGAAGCAAAACCGATGAAGGATCCAGAACCGAAGAAGGTGACGAAATAATGAGATATTTGGCATGGATTTTTTGTTTTTTACTTATTGGTTGCAGTAGTGGGATTGAAAAATCTTATTATCAATTACCAACGACAGCGAGCTTAATGACTAAAAAAAGTAATTTACTAACGCAAAAACAGCTATGGATACAGACAGTACAGTTGTCTGGAATATTGGCGGCTAACGGTATTACTTATCAAACTAGTGACGTTAATTACGTTAATGCAGCCAATCATCTATGGGCAAGTCCGTTGGAACAACAGTTGATGCAGAATTTAGTCAATGAATTATCGATGGCGTTACCCAATCGATTAGTATCGGCTCAACCATTGGAAAATAGACTTGATAGTCTTAATGTTATCTTAACCGCTTTTCATGGCCGCTATGATGGTAAAGTGATTATCCAAGGAAACTGGATTTATAAAAGTGATAAAGGCATTATCAAGCGAGATTTTAGTTTGCTACTTGATCAAGATGAAAATGGTTATCCAGCATTAGTTAGAACATTAGCAAGAGGTTGGACGCAGGTTGGGCAATCAATAGCCAACCAATTACCAAAATCTTAACTGTATAAAAGATAACAATAATAGATTTACCCCTTCAGCTAGATAACAGAAGGGGTTATGATAAAGAAGTTTGGCTTTAGAAGTTGCTAGTATCTTGAAATAAACCGACTTTCAAATCTTTTGCTGTGTAAATACACTTATCATCAACCAAGACTTCACCATCAGCTACACCCATAATTAACTTCCGATTAATAACCCGTTTTAAATGGATACGGTAGGTTACTTTTTTGGCGGTTGGTAAAACTTGCCCAGTAAATTTGACCTCACCTACACCCAATGCTCGGCCTTTACCTTTACCACCAAGCCATCCCAGATAGAAACCGACCAGTTGCCACATTGCATCGAGGCCTAAACAACCTGGCATAACAGGATCATTAGTAAAGTGGCAGCTAAAAAACCACAAATCAGGTTTGATATCAAATTCGGCTTCAATAAAACCTTTATCAAACTTGCCGCCGGTTTCGCTCATTTTTATGATGCGATCCATCATCAGCATATTACCGCTAGGTAATGGCGGCCCATTTTCGCCAAAAAGTTCGCCTCTACCGGAAGCATCCAAATCTTCTTTACTATAGGAGCTATGTTTATCAACCATAATACTAAATAGCCTTATTATAAATAATAAGGCTAAAGAATAGCGTACACTTGTAAGCCGAACAAGTCCGATCAGCTAATTTTTTTATTTAATTTAACCACTTTAGAAGTCCCATAAATTTCGGTCTTTCTTGATTATTAACTTGAGTAATTCGTTCTTGTATTAAAGCTAACAGATGTAAATTATTTGTATCATACTGTTGCTTGTAATAAGCATGCTTTGTTAAAATTGAAATTGCTTCAGAAACGTGTTCAACTGGCCAGATATGAAATACGCCAGATTTGACTGCTTCAATAAGATCGGCTTTTAAACATAAATGACGAATATTAGCCATAGGAATGATAACACCTTGCTGACCAGTTAATTCGCGTTGGAAACAGACATCAAAAAAACTTTCGATTTTTTGGTTGATCCCACCAATAGGTTGTACATAGCCGAACTGATCTACTGCACCAGTAACAGCAATTTGCTGATCGATAGGCTGAAGAGAAAGTGCACTAATTAATGCACAAAGTTCAGCTAAGGATGCACTATCACCATCAACTTCATTGTAAGACTGCTCAAATACAATTGAGACAGAAAAGGGTTGTGGCTGTTCAAGTTTTAATTCGTAATTAAGATAGGCTTGCATAATCATCATGCCTTTAGCGTGAATATTACCGCCTAGCTCAGCTTTACGTTCTACATCCGTAAATTCACCATCGCCGAAGTGAGCAACACAGGTAATTCGTGATGGTTCACCGATTAGTTCTGGATGCCCGGGATACTGCATAACAGATAATCCATTAATTTGGCCAATCATTTCACCTTCAGTTTTTATAAAAACTTGTTTTTGCAGAATATCATCTAGATTACGTATAGCTCGGTAACTGTGTTGCCATTGGCGTTGCCTGATTGCTGTTTGGAACGACTTTGCAGTTAGCTGATTATCTTGTTGAAATTGGTTTGCTTCAGTTAAACAACGAGTGAGCCATATTATATCTAATGGTAGGGTAGATTTATCTTCAGTATATCGAATTGCTTGAGTAATGAAGATTGGCCATGCATCAGCTGTTAAAGCAGGCAGTTGGTAATCAGTAATAATTTGTTTCACAAATTGCATCCATAGCGATAATTGACCACTATGTTCAAAATTCAATTCAAATTCATATTCGCCATAAGTAGCTTGAGCAAAAAGTTCAGGCTCTTTTGCTTGAAGTTGCTCAAGACTAAAATCATCGCCGACCAAAATAAGTTTAATATCCAGTGGCATTGAATCAATTGGATAGGGTAAAAATTGATTATCATTAGCTGGCAGCCACTCAAACCGTTTTTGCATTATCATCTGTTTTAAACGCTGCCACATCAATGGCTGTGCCAATAATGCACCAACGGAAAGTAATAATACTCCGCCATTAATTTTATGTAATAGCCCAGGCTCAATGTGCACACTATTTTGCTGCTGGTGGACACTACCAAATAATTGAGGCATTTCTATCCAATTACAGAAATAGACTGAGTGGCAAGGTGTAAATACGCCTTTAGTGCTTTCTTGCCAATGAAATCTTCCATTTGATTGTTGATAATCGCCATTTATAGGTACTGAGGATGGCGTAATATTTTTAATGCATTTTGCCAATTCAGATAAGTAGCTATGGCATTCTACTGCTCTAATGACAGCAAAAGGGGAATAGGTTGATGTTGATAAAAACCTTTCGAGACTATTATATAATCTCGGTTGAATGCTGGCCAGAGTGGCATTATCTAGTTTATCGGCAGAAGCAAAAAGATTAAGATAAGGTTCATAGTCAGGTGCTAAATTTTGCCATATTAATTCGTTACTAATCACGCTATTTTTCAACTTATAATTTAGATAAAAAGTTTATAAATTATCCTCAATGTCCTGATTATATAGAGTCAAGATAGAAGATATTTTAGCAACACTATTGTTGTTAGAGAAACAGGGTACATTTTATTCTGAAAATAAGATATCTGTTTCCAACATTATAAAATTTTTATGGTGAATCATTATATTAACGTTTGTTTAAATTTATGCCACTATTAATTTTGTATATTTTTAATATAATTTTATTTTCAAGTAGTAAGCTAATGACTAATGCTCAAAAACCCCTAATAGAGTAGATACAATCTATCATTTCAATTCAGAATACAGTGGAAATTACAGGCTATAAATGTGAAAAATTATATTCTATCGCATTAATTATGATTTTTTGTTAATTGACTTGCATAAATAGGAAAAATTATATTTTTTGCTAACATTTCAATATAAGTGTGATTTCTTACTAAGATTTTACTAAATTGATTAAATAAACCAAACGTTTTTATATTTATATGTTGTTATAATTACATAAGTTACGTTGTCACAGAGATGATTATGAAATATCAACAGCTTGAGAATCTTGAATGTGGTTGGAAATGGGATTACCTGGTTAAAAGGTATCGGGAAGGTGAAAATATCACTAAGCATATTGAAAAAAGCGCTGCTCAGGATGCGATTGAACAACTGTTGAAATTAGAAAATACGCCAACAAAAGTGATAAACTGGATAAAAAATCATATGTCGCCAGATTTATCTAATCGAATGAAGCAAACCATTAGAGCTCGCAGAAAGCGACATTTTAATGCCGAGCATCAACACTCGTGCAAAAAATCTATCGATTTAGATTTCCTCGTGTGGCAAAGACTCTCTATTCTAGCAAGAAAACAAGGCTGTACATTGTCTGAAACTATTGTGCATTTAATTGAAGATGCAGAAAGAAAAGACCAGTATGCTAACCAAATGTCAACATTTAAACAGGATTTACAGAATATACTGGGTGACTAGTACAAAAGGTATAATTTTAAATGCGAATTTTTAGTTACCCTGGTAATAAATTTTAAGCAAAAAAATAACCCTAAAAGTAAGGGTTATTTTATTTGGAAATAAATAATCTTTTAAAGCAATACTAAGGTTGTGGAGTTACCTCTGTAGTACCTTGGATCTCGATCTCAACTCGGCGATCTGGTGCTAAGCAATTAATTAGCGCCGCGCGTGGTTTTACGTTATTACAAGTACTACCGGTTACTGGATTTTCTTCTCCACGGCCTTGTGAACTAATTGCATTTGCTGGGATACCTTTAGAAATCAAATAGCTCATAACTTCATGTGCGCGTTTTTGAGATAAAGGTTTGTTGTAGGATGGTGAACCAATACGGTCGGTATAGCCAAGAACCATAACACGACCTTGAGTTGGATCAAGATTAGTTAGTTCACTATACAACTTATCTAGTTCAACTTTACCTGCTGGTTTCAATGTATGCTTATTGAATTCAAACAAAACATCAGAACGTAAAGTAAAACGTTTGTTTTCGATTGGTGCTGGTGCTGGTACAATTACAGGAGCAGGCTCTTGATTGAATCGATATGCAACACCAACGCTCAACATTCCATTATCTGGACGAACAGACAGTGAATCTTTATCGCCAATATGGCTAACCCATTGATAATCTAAACGAGTTGCCCATTCTGGGGTAATAGCATATTCAAATCCTAGGGCATAAACTGGAGAAACACCAGTGTCATGCTCTTTAAAAGAGGGTTGATTTTCTACGTTTGCTTTTGCGTCAGTACGCCATACCATACCACCGAGACGAGTATAGACATCTAATTCGTCTGTCAGTGGATAGCTTAGACGAGCGGTTAATTGAACACCCATCGATTTCAGGCTACCGTTATTTGGTTGACCAGAATATCTCATTCTGCCAAACCAGTCATAACCTAATTCGAAACCGAGATATTGATTATGTTGGTAACCAAGATAGGCACCAGCGCCGAGTTGATCGCGCTTAGTTTTACCACTTCCAACATTATCACCGTAAGGGTGAAAGCCGGTATCTTCAAAGTGTGACCAACCTAATTTAGCACCGGTATACCAGGTATTATCTTTGGGTGCTGCCTGGGCTGCAGTTGCGAAAGCTGCCACTGCTACTGCGATAGCTATCTTTTTCATTTTACGCCTCGTTATCATCCAATATAGGCATCAGCTTCTTGAGCTTTTTTATAAGCCGTATGGTTTAAAATACTTGTTAAGTTATTACGCTCTACTATCTTCGTCTCTACTTTATCTGTTAAGGAGTTATTCAAATAAAAAGTAGAATCAAAGCACTACCTTAACGTTGTAAAGTCTACAACGAACTTCGAAAGTTACAAGTAGAGGAAACATTAATCTCGTTAACTTTTTAAAAGGCAATCGGTTAATTATAGATATAATTTATAACTAGATTGCCATGATTAATCAATTAACCAAATGATTTATATTATTTTTTTTTGTTTTTGTCTATTGTGGTTTACAATCCATTAAACAGATTAGGAATAATCCTAATCTAGACTAGTGATAATAATTAGAATGAATTTTTAGTTGATTAGGATGTCTGCCGGGGCAATTGGTTTTTTCAGGCCGCATAACAAAACCAATACTGTTTCCTATCTGTGCTGCGTGCTCTAAATGCTGTAAACATGATTGTGATAAAATGGGTAACCATCCTAAGACAATACTACAGTTGCCGCTAGATAATGCTTTTATCATGGCAGCAGCGCTCATTTCTGGGCTTAGTGAATTTATTTGTATTGTTTTATTTAATGGTAGCGCTGAATTAATCAACCAATTACGGCTTAATTTTCGGTTAGGATTTAACCATAATAACCAACGAGATTCATCGCTAAATCGTTGTAAAAGTGATGTTAGAAGTACTTCAACCATAGGATTATTTTCATTATATATCCATTCATTAACTGCGCCGTTTGGATAAATTGATCTATTTCTATAATTTGGTAATAGTATATTTTGAACATTATTACGTTGATTTTCTATTTTTATTGGGTAATTACATGAGTCGTTATTCATATTGACCTCAGCTTGATGCTGTATATGTATACAGTAATCGTGTGTTCATATAATATCAAGCCAATTTTTACAAAGCGCTTCGCAAAAAATTAACTTTTTCGTTTAATTGAACACTTAATTGTTGCAGTTTGGATAAGATGGCGTATTTTTCTATTTTACCTGTTAAGTAGAATATTTTTATTAACTATTAATGATTTAAGTGGTTATAGGATACGATTTATTTATTATAAATATTAAATATAAACGGTAGTAGCTAAGTTATGTTTTGTAATTGGTAATATACTTTTTTGGCTATATTAATTTAATATTAAACGATGCTTAAGGCTTTGTTCGTCGCCTTTTGTGTATGAGACTTTGCAATAACATAGAGGTTTTTAAAGGGGGTGAAATAACTTAATAAATTTTCTTGCTATTTTAACTGATTAAAATATGGAGAAGTATAAAAATATTAAATTTGTGTGCGTTCACATGGAGAGTGGCAATTATGCTTTTATTTGATTCTTGTTTTTCTTGTTTGCAAGGGCTAATGGAAAATTATGGCCATATAAAACAAAAACCGCATTTTGGTGGTTATCGTATTCTAGTCAATCATGTCATTATTGGTCAGGTATTGGACGGCAAGTTTTATCTACGAGGTTGTCTATTTGCTGAACTTCAATTTGAAGTATCTGGATTGCAAAAATTAGTTTATACCAAGAAAGGTGTTCCTCTTATATTAAAATATTTTTTTATCAATGAGATGCTTTGGAATGATAATTTACTTTTATGTTATTACATTGATCTCGCTTATAAAGCAGCAGTAGAAGAATTATCTCAAAAACAGCTTTTACATATCAGGATCAAAGACTTACCTAATATGAATATGTCGATAGAAAGAGCATTAGGAAAAGTAGGAATTACCGATGTAGGCTATTTGAAAATGTTAGGTGCTAAAGCTTGCTATTTAAAATTAAGACAGAAGAAAGTGAATTTGAGTATTAAGTTATTATTTGAATTAGCTGGTGCTATCGAAGGTTATCATATAGCAGTACTTCCTGAGTCAATAAAAATTGAATTAATTACTTGGTTCAATAGCCTAACGTAAAGAAATACACCAAGGAAATGATTTTATGGCCAGTTTTACGGTTAAAAAAATTTGCTAATTAAAACTATTTTAATCTGGCTCTTGTTGGTTAATAAAAACAATTAGAGAGGTGATTTCTGGCAATAGGTTAATTAATAATAATAATTGCTCAACAATAAGTTGTTCTTTGTTATTTTTTCCTAATTGTATTGTTTGGAAGCGTTGAATTAATGGGTTATTTAACTCTTTGACTATTTGATTATTCAATAAGGCAAAGTTCAACGCCGATTCAATATAGGCGATTGTATTATCAAGAATAGATAAAATAGTTTGATTATTAAGTTGTTCCCTATGTGCTCCCAGGGCTGAAATATAACTTAACATACTGTGATTAAGACAGAGTAATCTAAAAATTTTTTCAGGGGAAATACTATTAGTTTTCGTTCTGGCAAGCATATCGGATAATACAGAAACCAGTTCTGCGTCATTTATATGGGCGTCGCGACGAGCAATGCGATAATCAACACTGTTATTTCTACCTTGATGATATTGAAATAAAATAGCGGCAAGATAACGGCAATTACTGTGTAATGTTTGTTGTAGAACTTTAGGTAGTTGTCGAAATTTCCAATCGGGCCAAATATAATTTACTGCAATCCAGGCAATGCCACAGCCAATGATTGTATTCATTATTCGGGGAAGCATAACGTTGAAACCTTCGCCTAATAAATTAAAACTAAGCAAAACCAACAAAGTAATAAATAAGGTAGCTTGGGCATATTGACTATTACGGCAAGCAAAGAAAAAAACGCCACTAATAATAATGAGTAAGAGTTGCCCCTCTATCGAGGGTACGAAATAGAGTAAGGGTAAGCCAATTAGAATAGCGGCAATGGTTCCAAGAATACGCAATATTAAGCAATTCTTAGTTGCAATATAATTTGGTTGGCATACAAATAAACTGGTGAGTAATATCCAATAACCCTGAGGTAAAAAGCATTGAACAATAATATAACCTGTACACAATACTACTGACATTCTAATCGCATGTCGAAATAGGGTTGAATTAAGTGTTAAGTTACTAGTAATTGTGAGCCAAAAATCGTTAATGTTAGATAATGAATTGTCAGAAAGTTGTGTTTCAGCCAATGCTTGGCCATATGGAATTTCTATTTGCTCGACGGCAATACTATTGAGTTGCGTATCTATCTCTTTGAGATTAATTAATAGATTATAAAGGGTGCTTATTTGTTTGTTATTGGAATATTGTTGTGTAAGGTATTGTAACGACTTTTCCAGCTTGATAAATGCGTCTTTAAATTTTGCATTATGCTGATACCTGGTGTGCGATAAAATGGAGTGAGCAACCAATTGGCATGCTTCAGCTTGCATCGATAGTAATTTCTGGAATCGGAAAAGAATATCACTATGTGGAAAATCTTGACTTAAGTTTTGATATTTAATATGTGATGAACTTGCTCGTTCATGTATATCTTGCACAATAAAATAGTAATTTAGACTATTGTTAGTGCCTGATTGGCTTTTATTATTTTTTAAGCGGCTTAGTAATATTACTTTCATTTGGTTCATCGTATTGACCAACTTGCTATTGGCCATAGCAAGGTCGAAGATTGATTGTTGATAATTTTCTTCAATCTCAGGGTTAAATAGATTGGCTTTATTAGCCAGGTAGATAGCAAGCTGTTGGTAACATTGGGCTAATTTATTATGCAAAGGCTGAATAGGAAGAAAAATATGGCTGATAAGTGTTAACAAATAGTACCAAATAGCCCCTATAAGTAACAGTATCGGTTGTTGATACCAAATTGAAAAAATAGCTGTTCCAAGCATAGTGTAGATTGCTACCAGAAGTGCGCCAAAGGCAATTGTGCCATAGGGGAGGCCCAAAACACTAAGAAATGTGAAACTGAAAGACGATAACGCTAATCCAATAAAAAATAACCAGGGATAGGGAAATAGTAACTCAACTGAGACAGAGGCAATCAGGAATGATAATAACGTGATGGCAATATTACGCAGCTTACCAATAAATCGATCATCAAGATCAGTTAATGCAGCGGCAACAACACCCAGAGTTAAAGGAATAGTTATTTTAAGTTGCTCACCTAAAATCCAAGGAATTAATGCTGTTCCTGAGAGCGCAATTAGTATTCGGATATAATAAAGGATGTTGCTATTATAAAATACATGACGAAAGCCAGAGAACATAGTAAGCACAATAACCTCTAATTTGTCAGTGCACTAATTAATATTATAAAAGTATCCATAATAACCTATAAGGTTTAGTAAAGAGAAAAAACTTTTTCTTGCCATGACCTAACATATTTTAGCTAAGGTAGTGTGTAATGGAATTGAAATCGACACATGTAGGTCAGCGTTTAGCTCAACATCCTTATAATCGAGTTCGTCTATTAAATGCGGGTGTTGAAGTGAGTGGTGAAAAACATCAGTATCTCATTCCTTTTAATCAACTTGTTGATATACGTTGCAAGCGAGGTATTGTTTGGGGAGAGCTTGAATTTGAATTACCAAACAACCAAGTGGTTCGTTTACACGGTACTGAATGGAAGGAAACCCAATATTTTTTTCATTATCTTATGGATATTTGGAAAAAATGGAGTCAAGAAATGAGTTTGATTTGTGCAGATATTTTATCTGAACAAGTACAAGAAATAGAAAAATACTTAATCCAGGATAGTTGGTTTACCCAAGCACAACTTAATCAGTTGCAAAACCAAATTAACAGCAGATTAAATACACTTCCTATGCCACTTGTCCGTTTATATGAATTTGTAAACTGTCGCCAAAATTTTGCTGTTTGCCAGCATTGGCTTAATTTGAACCATCAGTCATTGGACGATATTAATCAATATTGGGTTGCTCGTTTGCTTAAGCAGTACTCTAAATTTTTTCAGCAATTTACTATTACTCAGTTAAACCTATCTCAAGTTAATTGTGTAGTTAACAGCGAAGAAAATATTTTAGTATTGGGCGGGCCAGGAAGTGGTAAAACCTCTATTTTAATAGCAAAAATGGGTTGGCTTTTACTCAGGCAGCTGGCTATTACTGAACAGATTTTATTACTTGCTTTTGATGATAAAACTGCCAAAAAAATGGATGGACTTGTTCAAACTAATTTAGGACAGCAAGCATTTTACACAAAAACCTTTCATAGCTTGGTATTGCATATTATTCAAACTAGCAGTAATAAAAATGTCACGATTAGTGAATTAGAAGTAAATGAACAGAAAAGATATAAGTTGCTGATTAATGAATGGCAAAAGCAGTGTCATGAAAAAAAATCGCAGGCAAAAGGGTGGCGTGAATTTTTAACACGAGAATTAGCTTGGGATATTGCTAACGGTGAGTTTTGGCATGACAAACAATTAGCAGAAAGAGTAGTGGTTCGTTTAGATAATTGGCTTAATTTGCTACGTAGACATGGCGGAAGTCAGAAAACAATAAGTGAATTAGCAACGCCAGTAGAAAATAAGCAACTGCAAATGGAGCTACGATTAGTCGCACCTATCATTAAAATATGGAAATCGACGCTAAAAGCTGAAGGGGCAGTAGATAGCTTAGGGCTTATACATCAAGCAATTAATTTATTACATAAAGGAAAATTTATAAGCCCATGGAAATACATTTTGATTGATGAATTTCAAGATCTATCGCCATTAGAAATGCAGTTACTACAGTTATTACGAGCACAGAATAGACAAACTCATTTGTTTGCTGTTGGTGATGATGAGCAAGCAATTTATCGTTTTCCGGCAGCAAAATTAAATTTAATGGCTTCTTTTGAATATTATTTTGCTAGCGGAGCTTACTATACACTTGAAACAACTTACCGTTTTAACGATTACATTGCTAAAATTGCTAACCAATTTATACAAAAGGATCGTGATCAGCAGATTAGGCCATTAAAAAGCGTTGTTAAAGCAAATAAAAAATCGATAGTTTTATTACCCGATGAACAACTGGAAAATTTACTTAATAAAATGAGTGGTTATGTTACTGAGGAAGAAACAATTCTCGTTTTATCGCGTTATTTTTATTTGCAACCAGCGGTAATTAAAAAAGCTAATATTCGTTGGCCAAAATTGAAGATTAATTTTATGCCTATCCAAGCTGCGAAAGGGTGTCAGGCCGATTATGTTGTCATTTTAGGTTTACAACAGGGAATAGATGGTTTTCCTGTTTGTGAGCCTCAGTCTGCAATAGAAAAAGTATTATTAACAAAGTTTGATATTTTTCCCGATCAACGAGATAGCCGCTTATTGTATGTTGCTTTGACTCGAGCTAAAAAGCGAGTTTATTTATTGTATGACAAATTAACACCGTCTATTTTTGTTGAGCAATTGAAAAAATTAGGTGTATCGCAACTGAAAAGACCATAATTCTTATTTATTATAGTTTTTTTACTGTCTTAACTAAATTTATGCCATCTTTACTAAAAATGTATTATTAATAATAAGTTAAATTTATTAGTTAATGCGAGTTTCAAGGTATTGTTGATAATTAGGCATCTCAATTTCAGTTTCATGATCAAAAGCAGGTGAGGTGATAATAAAATCAGCACTTGCTATATTAGTGGCAACAGGAATGTTCCATACAGTAGCGAGACGAAGAAGTGCTTTTACGTCTGGATCATGTGGAACTGCATTTAATGGATCCCAAAAAAAGATCAAAATATCGATTTTTTGTTCGGCAATCATCGCACCAAGTTGTTGATCTCCTCCCATCGGGCCGCTGAGCATACTAATAATCTTTAATCCGGTATGCTGGTGGATCAAATTACCGGTGGTACCAGTGGCAAATAATTTGTGTGCTTTTAGCACAGAAATATGTTTTTGAACCCAGGTTAATAGTGATAATTTACGGTGATCATGGGCAACAAGCGCAATATTTTTATTTTTTTTTAATCGACGAATAACAGATTCCATAAAGTTCCTTACATTGATAGATTTTTGCTAACATAGCAACTAAATCACTATGCTAATATTCATTGAGTTAACTCAACAGATTCCACAAGTTTAGTAGCACTTTGTTGCCATTTATATCATAGTTTAGGTGATTATTTTTAAATTATGGAGTTGTCATAAAATGCTTGAGAAAAAACTGACAAATATTTTAACAAACGTAAAATATATAGCATTAGTTGGCGCCAGTGATAAAGTTGAGCGCCCAAGTTATAAAGTTATGAAATATCTTATAAATCAAGGATATAATGTGACTCCTGTTAGTCCAAAACTAGCCGGAAAAGAATTACTTGGACAAAAAGTTTATGCCCAATTAGCTGATATTCCATATCCAATTGATATGGTTCAAGTTTTTAGGAATTCCGCGGCAGCGTTAGAGGTTAGCCAACAGGCAATCGCAATTAATGCAAAAGTACTATGGTTACAATTAGGTGTTATTAATGAAGAAGCTAAAGAAATGGCAGAGCAAGCTGGATTAGCGGTTGTGATGAACGCTTGCCCCAAAATAGAGATACCTCGCTTAGGTTTAGAAAAATAGATCAAGGAAGATGATAAACTAATCATCCCCATTGATTATATTTAAAATTAGTTAATTACGTAATTGTGGTGCTCTAAGTTGAATTTTGATCGATTCCGACAACTCATCTAAAGACGACTGTTCTGGGTGTTCATCGGAAGTTTCATAAGTAATCTGTGCTTCAGCAAGATACGTGTGAATAGGTTCACCATTATCATCTTCCATAACGACATGGTACCAGGGAGCTGAGCGTAGAGCTGCATTAGCTGCAATATCGTCATCCTGTGGTTTATCCAGTGAGTATTCGGCGTCAACGTCGACTATTACTCCGAGATAACCGAGGAGTTTGTGCCTTACTTGTTGCCCAATACTAAATTTACTGGTAGTCATCATAGCTACCTCCTAGAAGCCTTGCATATTCTATAGGTAATGATATGTGGGTAATAATATAAATTTCAAGCAGGTCACTCTGTTACGCTAGTTTCTTAATCGCTCTAATCTATGTAGATTAAAAACTCTATACTATGAGAGTATCTGTTGTTTACACAAAAAACAATATGTTGAAGTTATTATTTATTATAAGAGAGCACTAAAATGCGAAAGATAGGTAGAAATTACTATATATATGGGCGAGTTCAAGGTGTAGGGTTTCGCTATCATACCTTAGATTGGGGGAAAAAACATGGGCTATATGGTTATGTTTATAATCGCTATGATGGTAGTGTCAATATAAAAGCTTTCGGTACGTTAGAGCAAATGCAGCAATTAGAGGATTGGTTAAAAGCAGGTGGGCCAGCAGGCGCTAAAATTGAATATTATAAAAGTGAAGAGTGTCATGTTGAAAAAGAGGTAGTCGATTTTCATATTCGACACTCATTGTAATAGTTAAATACATTTTACTGGCTTAGGTAAACCGGCAAGTTTTGTTGCTTGCTTCGCCGGGCCTTTTGGAAAAAGGCGATAAAGATAGCGGCTATTACCAATATCCTCACCATATTTTCTAGCAATGGCCTTTACTAACATACGAATAGACGGCGAAGTGTTGAATTCGAGATAAAATTCACGAATGAAGCGAATTATTTCCCAATGTTGTTCTGTTAATATAATATTCTCTTGTTTAGCTAATAGAGATACCATGGATTCACACCATTCGTGGCTATTTTTAAGGTAACCATCAGCATCTGTTTTAATTTCACGACCTTCAAATATAAACATATGATATTTCTAAGCTCAAATAAAATGTATGGCTAATTTAGCAAAATGGAACATTTTACCCAAGTATATTCGTAAAATGTCGATAAATTAAGCAAATAATTACTTATTAGCATAAATATAAAGCGATTAAATTATATAAGGCTTTACAACCTCTCAAGCTGTGTTTATAGTTTTGAACATTGCGGAGGGGTGGCCGAGCGGCTGAAGGCAGCGGTCTTGAAAACCGCCGATGGGAAACCATCCGAGAGTTCGAATCTCTCCTCCTCCGCCATTTTTGTTCTAGTCAAGTTTTTTATACGCAGACAAATCTTTATATTCAGCAAATTAATAAATTTTATTGTAATACACGAGTGTTGTAATCCTGCCATTTTTATCCAATAGATCTATAAAACGGTTTGTTATAGCTAGTAAGCTTATCAAGTCGATGTGATTTTTGCGCCAGCCCGAACTAAATAGATGAGGATAAACCGCTAAGGTATTAGTAAAAATTTGATCAGTCCAATTTTATTTGATAGAAAGCTCAATTATCTTTTTGGGGAGAAAATTTTTGCATAAAGTTTAACCTGACAGATACCATATAAATAACGGAAAACTGTCAGGTTGATTAAGTTCAGTTAGCAATTTCAACTTGTTTAAATTGTGATTAAAATGTTAACGATTTAATTTTGAGCAAAGAGAGCCAGTAGCACGAATAAGTTGCAGATTAAAATAAGGATTTTTTGAATCATCTAATTTTAAAGCAATGCCTTCCATGTTTTTTTGTTGGAAGTCTAAAACATGTAGTTTTCTGGTGATATCATCGTATTTAATTTTTGCCTCTCCTTGGGATACAACCATAGCGTTATCATTGCGCTGAATAACGTAAGTTAATATTATTGGTGCCGCCGAATCACTAATTTCAATTGTCGCATATTTATCATCGGGATCAACAGGACTCACTGAATCAATTTTTATTAGTTTGCCAGTGGAACTGGTAATATTTACTCTAAATCTATTATTTGTTTTAAAGATGTGATCAGTGAGTCGGAAAAAAACAAAAAAACCATCACCCATTGTATTTGTGCTCATAGTTAAATTCCTATAGTTAATAGTTGGAAATATTTGCTTTAATTACCATGTTTTATTGTTCTTATTGACCGATAAGAACATTCAAAGAATTAGTTTTCGATGATATAAATCTGGCTAAAAATAAAATATATAAAATAATCAAATAGTATTTAAATTAAAAAAATAATATTTTCTACTTACTTTTATGAGATATTTTTATGTTTGCATAGTTTTTGGTTTTTTTCTATTTAATTTGAAATAAAAATTATGAATCACTTATTAATAAGATTAATTTAATATTTTTTGTGAAAATTAATATTCAGGATAAAAATAAAATAAGCACATATTTATTTAAGTTAGATAAAAATATTTTATTTTTATGTAATAATTTCACCCTATTATAAAAATAACTCTGAATTGAAATATTTTTGTGATTGATCAAATTCTTTTTTTATAAGAAGAAGCTGACAATTAAATAAAAATTTTTATACTTAATCGAAAACAATATAAAAATTAGGATTATTTTTTAAGCCAGTAGCTATCAAAAAATCTGCCTCATAATGGGAATATGGAAAAAATAACAGTAAACACAAGGCTGGTTTATAGCATTACCAAAAAATGATATTAGCTTGAGCTAAGTTAAAAAATATAACCATGGCAAAATGTTACTGCAGGAAATAAAAATTCTTTCAATATTAAGTCAATAGCAAATTTTTTTACATGGTTAAATAGTTTGAACAGACAAATGTATTTTATATTTTGGCTGTAATAAAAATTCATCATTCTTAATTCAAAAGAACTATTTGAAATATAAAATAAACTATGAAAAATAAAAATTTCAAATTTAATTTTTTAGTAAAACAGTAAAACAGTAAAACAGTAAAACAGTAAAACAGTAAAACAGTAAAACAGTAAAACAGTAAAACAGTAAAACAGTAAAACAGTAAAAAATAAATAAGTTTCATTAAAAAAAACAATAAAATTATGACTAAAATAAAAATGCAATAAAAAAAGATATAATTAAAAAATTACTCTTGATTAATAACATTCAATTAATTATATATATCATCATGTTAATCAAGTAATATTTTTATAATAGTATAACCAGAGAAAGCACTAGTTTGTTGATAGAAGTATTAAAAGGGAATAGAAAGTGAAAGATTTATTTAATACATGTGAATAGTGGGTAGGTTTTTGGAGAGGATTATAGATTTGATATGAATGTTAATATTGTTTCCGGTAAATAGGTAACAATTAACTTAGTTTAATTTACTAAACTGAGTATATAACAAATTTATATTTGCTGTTCGAGCATTAATAACAGTTTTTAATTTTGTTTTATAACATAAAAATATATAGCTAAACAATGTTATAAAATAAATATGACTATTTGTTCGCGCTGATTTATTTAAAAGTGCTAGGCAGAGTCATAAGAGTATTTATTGAGTAAAAATTTATAGCTAAACGATCTAATAATGGCCACCACAAATTTTTATAACTACTTAATAAAATTAATAAATATTTATTTAAGGTAATAAAATGTAGATATTTAATTATGGCTATGAAGATCAACATGAATAACAATATCAATATGGGAAAGTTTTATGAATAAAGATATTAAAATAAATAAGAATAAGCCCGCACCCGAAGTCGCAGGAGCTTTGGATGGTATGCTTACCGATGGCACCAGCCAGATAACGGTAATTATTCCGGAATCTGCAAACCTTAAAAATTATGATCTATTAACGATACACTGGGCAAGTCTTTCGGAGGAAAGCATAGGTAAAAGCTATCCACTCCCTATTACTAAAGAAAAGGCAGGAAAAAGCTATTCGTATATCATTTCTGCAGAGGAAATTAAGAAAATTAATAGTACCTCAGCTAAAATTTGGTATTCAGTTCAGCAGGCCGGCTCTATTCAGACACAGATCTCCGATATTTTAACTTTGATAATTCCAAGTTCTCTAGCCATAGATAAAAGAATAGCTTACGCTAAAATTCATCCAGGCATTGGAGTCGGGCGAGTCGGAAACAGTAAAAATGAATTTTATATTGGTCCAGAATATCCGAATGCAGCACCGCTAGCATTTGGAGCAACCCGAGATAAGACTGGTGCAATTAAACGGCAAGCTGCTCGGTTCAGAATTTACGGCTACAACAAGCAAGGTGTTGTAGTTGCGGAACTGACGCCAGATATGGCCGATATCGAATGGAAGGTTGAACTTGCGAACAAAAAATCATCTTGGTATGAATTTTATGCCGCTATGGATCAACCAAAGACTAAGCCAGTTAAACGTAGAAATCCATTAATTACTGGTGAGCAACGCAAACAGCTGGAAATTAGACCCTCAGCTAAAACAATAACGGGTAAGAACAGCAGTGGTGTGCAATTTGATGATGGCAAATTTAAAGATGTAACTGTTAATCTTGGGGAACTACGCACTGATGATAAAGGACGCTTGCTGGTACTTGGTGGGCATGGTAAATCAGCATCACCGAGTGGCGCTCCACTGTTAGTCATTGATGAAGACGGAACAGAACATAATTTCAATAATTCAGTTGACTGGTATGATGATATTTCTGATGGTCCTGTTTCAGCAAAGGTAAAAATTGAAGGTAAAGAAATTCCTGTTACCGAAGCTTGGGTTATTATGGGGCCTCCAGACTATGCCCCAGGGCTAATTCCATTTCGTTCAATGTACGATATGATCAAGCATTCAGCCATGGATGCGGGCAAAATTCCACCTGAAGAAAAAACGTCTTATGCTAAGGATATTTTGCCGCTGCTACAACGTCTCTCCAATCTGCAGTGGGCTAATCTAGGCTTTGCACAAACATTTGGCCCGGGTGGCACATTTCAGCTAGATGCAAATCTCATTAATGAATTATCTAAACCAGGAAATGATACTAAACGTTTTAACGTTTATGAGCGATTCCGTTCCCCAGATGATGAAAGTGTTGAGGGAGGAGATAAGATGAAATGGCCTCAGCTGTATGGCGATGGATATGCTGCTGAATATCCTTCTGGTAAAGGTGATCTTCTGGCTGTTGATCGACAAAATTATAAGCATTTGGAAAATTTCGTATCAGCGAAATTTAACGCCGATATGACGTGCAATAGATATGTTAATGGTATTTCCTTCCCCGATCCGTGTTATGACAAACCTGTAGATGAAATGCCGATTGCAGAACAGCCGGCCATTTTGGATAAGGGGCCATTATCCTATTGCCTCGCAGATGCATTTCATCCGGGTTGTGAACTGACATGGCCGATGCGCCATACCACATTATATAGTGATAGTGACTTTTTACGTATCAAGCGCCGTAAGGATGGTGTTTTGGAACAGGATTATGGTGATGTATTAACACCCGAGCAAGCTCTGGCGGTTGATGGTCCTCTTCATGCTCAAGGTCCTGGTGATCTAACACGTTGGATGGCGATGCCATGGCAAGGTGACACCGCTCGCTGCCGCTCAGGTTATGACAAAGAATTCCATCTTTATATGCCATCTTATTGGCCGGCAAGAGTACCGAATGAAATTTTGAGTGAGAAAAATTATAAAATATTTATTGATAGTGAGCTGAGTGCCGAAGAGCGCGACAATGCGTTTCAACAGCGTGACAGTTGGCTACGGGCATTTTTGTTAGAAGGTCATGACAATGAGACCGTAATGCAAGCAGTTGTATCCCGTTTCGATGAATTAGGTATTGTACAACGTATGCCTGCCCCAGAGGATTATTCGTCGTGTATTGAAAGCGTATTTGTTGAACAACTTAAGCCCGGTCAACCCCCTTTGCCTGAAGCGGCTTCTGCTTTTAGTGGACGTGTTGATGGCAAGCCAATTGATAACCAAGCGGATTTATTAAAACAAGCAGGATGGACTGAAGAAAAATGGGACAAATTTCGTCGTACTCGTTAACGCCTTTGACATGTGATGTCCTTATTGCAGGCGCCGGCCCAGCCGGTGCTGTAGCGGCTCGTTTGCTGGCGCTTGCTGGAATACAGGTCGTATTAGTGGATAGTGTCAATATTGAACAACAAAAAATAGGTGAAAGCTTGCCGGGAGCAGCCCGGCCTATGCTTGATAGGCTAGGGCTACTTCCTTGGGTTGAAAAAAGTTCTTCAATCACAAATATGGGTAACTTATCTTGTTGGGGCGGGACACAGTTAGTAGCCACAGATTTTATTCGTGACCCATATGGTTGTGGATGGCATCTTGATCGACAACAGTTCGACCAGAATCTGAGAGATGCTGCTGAAGATGCGGGTGCTTTAATGGTTAAGGGGCGTATATCTTCTATCGCTGAAACTAATGATGGTATACAGGCAAAAGTTGGTGAACAAAGTATTAACGCGGATTGGGTAATTGATGCAAGTGGCAATTCACGCGTTGTTGCTAGTGTGTTTGGTGTTTCAAGACACAGAGATGCGCCTTTGTTTGCGCTTTACGCTTGGTGCAGTAATAACACCGTTGATACACGCAGTGTGGTTGAGGCTGTTCCAACAGGATGGTGGTATACAGCTGGGTTGCCTGACAAACAACGAGTACTGGCATTTTTTTCCCTACCCGATCAAATCAAAATTCTTCGTGATAAGGATCATTTTATATCTGCATTGAAAGAAACGATACATATAGGTCACTGGTGTTGTCCTGAAAGTATCTCCTCAAGTTCGTTACAAGTTACTGATGCGACAGGTAGCTACCTGGATAAAGTTTTTGGCTCACGTTGGTTAGCTGTTGGTAATGCAGCTCTGTCACTTGACCCGTTATCTTCCCAAGGAATTTACAACGCAATTTATACTGGTTTACGTGGTGCTGAAGCGGTTAAAGCCGCTAAAGCCGCTTTGATAGCTAATGATCGTTCTTTGCTTATCCAGTATGGTGAACGGATTAAGTCTATACGTGCTGCCTACTGTAGCGGAGCAAGTGGCTATTACCAGCAAGAACCGAGATGGGCAAAACAACCGTTCTGGATAGCACATCAAAATGAAAGACAGTAACAAGTTTTCGATAGTTTGTTATCGGCAAATTTGTTGGATTTGAATTAAAAATTTTACGAGTTGACTTTATTTATATTCTTTAAAAAAAGTTAACGATTATGATCTTATGTTATGGAGGCGGGTAGTAATATGAGTAAAGATAATATGAAAGATTCTTCCGCAATGCATGCTCCTCCGACACCAGAATGTCAAGAGATGGAAGCGGCAATAGAAGGGATCCGTAAGATGTTTGTCGATAAAGTACAGCATGATCACATCGTTAATAACAGACAGACGCCAGCACGCCGCGTAGCCTTTATTAAACAGCATGGTAGTGCTTACGGAATTTTTCAGGTAAATAATAATCTTCCAGCTCAATATCAAGTAGGCATATTTAAACCAGGTGCTAGTTATAAAGCGTGGCTGCGTTATTCAAGTGATACACCTCACACACTTCCAGATAAAAATACTACGGTCGGTATCGGTATTAAACTGTTCGGTGTAGCGGGTCATAAAGCGCTTGAAGAGGATGTTAATGCGACGACCCTAGATTTTATTCTGCAAAATACGCAAGTGTTCTTTGCCGCAGATGCGATTGAAATGTGTGAGTTTAAGGCAGCAGCATTGAATGGCACTTTAGACGAATGGCTTAAAACACATCCGGAGACGGCTCGCATTTTAGCTGAGATGGGTAGTCGTACTGTTAAGAGTGTTTTAACGGAGCCACTCTGGAGTTGCGTGCCATTTAAGTTTGGTGACTATGATTATTGTAAATACAAACTGGCAGTCCAGACAGTTGCAGACCCTATTCGAACGGTAGATATCAACGCTCCAGGTTATTTAGGTAGAGATATGCAAGAGCGTCTGATACAGCAAGAAGCCAGACTGGATTTCTATGTTCAACTACGCAATAACCCTCACAAACAGTCTATTACTAGCGCTCGTAGTCTGTGGGAGGAAGAAGAGGCTGTTCCGGTTAAGGTGGCAACGTTGATTATTCCGCAGCAGAATATCATGGCACGTGGACAGGCTGATTATGGCGAGTCTTTGTCTTATAATATTTGGCGGACATTGCCCGAGATGGCGCCGGTAGGTAGTATCGCTGAGGCGCGAAAAGTGGTGTACCGATCATCAGCTCAAGTCCGGCGAAATGTCAATGGTCAGACGATTGGCGAGCCAACTGAGCCACGGCCATCAAGTGCGCCGGTGCCTCCTTATAATCCCAGCCTTGAAGTGCCATGGCCATCAGGAACAGTTGGTGATGTCATAGAAGACTTTCAAAGCTTCGGAGAATATGAAATTCGACCCGGCTTTTATTACACTTATGGCCCTCTAACCATTAGCGCTCGTGATATGATGCACAGTGTTTGGATTACTAAAGCACAACAGGACGTGGCTGGGGTTGTTGATGGCATGGTTATTCAGTACATTAATGAAGAGGGAAGGCCTGTCCCTGGCGAGGATGGTGAGGTTGAGCATAGGGTGCAGATTCTGCGAATTTTGTTAGAAAAAATACCGGCAGAACGTATCCGATTTGGATTGAGTATGAAGTCTAACAGCAACGACGCAACGTTAAAAATTACCGCTTATCAACGGGACAAGGAAGACGAGAAGAAGAATAAGTTAGTTGCTGATCCTGTTATCGTTTCACAAGGAAATGCAGTGATCTATCTTGAAGCGAATAAAGATGAAAAAATAGATCTTTTGACATTAAAATTCACTGAAGAAACCGAAAGTTTTGAATTGGATAATTTTGTCGTGACATATGCCGCTGAAAAGACTACTGACTATCCACTTTGGCAGGCAAATAAATTATATCATTATGGTGATAGAGTAAGCTGGAAAAACAAAAATTGGCAACTGATAAGTTCCGCAAACCAGGGATGGGAGCCAGGTGCTCCAGGTTCATCACACTTTTGGGCAGAAATTTAGATATCTAACTGTAGGGATCTGATTTAATTATTGATAAATTACTTTATCTGAATCTGATCCTTGAACCTAAGTCGTTGTTCGGTAGCTAAACTTAATATTAATCAGCTAAGAATAAGACTAGCTGATTAGTATTATTTTCATCGTTATTCCATTTGGATATTGTTCCTTTTTTATTATGCTCAATATAAACTTTTTGCTGTAACGACGATGATGGAGTGGTTAATATTTAACAACAAGGATAATAATTTGGTATTAAAGTCTAGGACAAATATTTATTTTTTGACCATTTTCAGTTGTAGAACCTAGTGGTTCACCATATCCAAACTGAGTGTCGCATGCCATTTCGGTTGCTGTTTTTTCATCTGAAGAATTATCTTTATCAGCATCTGATAAATTATTTTTATCAGCCAAAGTCAGAAAGCTGATAGCTAAAACAGATGTAATAGTAAATATTTTAACGGCTTGTTTCATAATTTGTTCTCTTTAAATGGTTAAAACTATATTCGATAATAATTTTATTTTCAGCGATATTGCGTTGTATTATTTTGGCGCCAATTTTTTGCTGGATGGTTATTTTTTAGCAAAATCTAGCATTTGCTGCCGTTTAGGCAGCAAATGAGTTAGAGAGCCTTCTATTGATAATTATTTTCAGAATCACAAAGATTAATCTCGTATTGAGCATCATGGCAAGGGGTTATAGAGTTAGTAAATTGCGAATAAAAAGAGGGGTCTGGGCTACTAAGATTTGCATGTTCCTGTTGTTCGCCGTGGCCTTCGTGATGACTATACTCACCATGTGTACCAGTATGCTCACCATGACTGCCATGACCACCGCCATGACCCCCACGATAATTTTGCACATAATTATCAACTTTTGCTGAACTATTAAAAGTAACGAAAGAGAATAGTACAGTCATAAATAGAAATTTAGATAATATTTTCATAATATACTCAGCTAAATTGTTTGTTTATCTATTTTCATATCGGTTAATTCTCAGTAATAAAAATTAGTCAAAGATTAATAATATGTAAAATAATATATAATTATGCTAAATATATGAAAAATTAATATTTAAAATATTTGCATTTTTATCTGTTGTACTTTTTAATAAAGTCCGAAAGAGTTAGATGTTTTTTTATATTTTAAATTATCGACTTTAAGTCATTGTTTTATAATTTTACTATTAACAATCAATTCCTTACATTGTCGTTTGTTATTACCATTGAGATGTAACGTGCAAGTCAAAATGAGTAATGGCGGATATTATTAATACCTAAATTGGCAACTTATCAGTGTAAATATAAAAGCTAGCATTCTGCCACTTTGTGCGGCGAAAAATGTTAGCAGGTATATTTTGTCTATAATAATAATTAACAGCTTGAAGTATAAGATAGGAAAAATGATAAAGAAAAAACAGCTATGGTTTTTTTTCGTTGCTTTAATTAGTCATCTGTTTCTTTTTATTTCCTCTGCTATTTCTAATGAAAACAATGACATAAAGTCACGGGAATTTATTGTCAATTTGGCTTATGGTAATGGTTGGGCTAGTCAAGGTGGCGAAATGAATTGGGGAAGTTATCAGGTAAGCTTTGGTGAAAAGATAGCAGATAACTTTTTCGCCTCAGTGGTTTATTTAAATGAAGGACATCCAAATAATAATCACCGCGATGGCTTTGCCGTCATTGGTACTGGCGTAGTTGATTTCAATCAACGAGTAAAGTTAGATTTTTCCCTTGGCCCCTATTTTAGTATGAATACAACTCACCGTAATAAACAAATATATAATGATAAACGGGTTGGCATTTACGGTTCAGTCGCGTTTATTTATTACCTTATTCCAGATGGATTCTTTCTAAAAGCCCAATATAATCATGTGCAAATGCTTAATTCTTTTACAACAGATTCAGTCATGGTTGGTATTGGTGCAAACTTTCAAAATGAGTTGCCATCTTCGTTTTCTGCTAAAGACATGCAGATAAGTTATTGGTTAGGAACTTCGCAAACTAATCGCTCAAAATTACCATTAAAAATGGGTCACCAACTAGAGTTTAAGCATTTTATCAATGATGCTGCTGCTTATTCAGTGAGTTATCTTTATGAAGGGGATAATGGTCTCGTTAATAGGCAAGGAGTTGTTGGGCAAATTTGGTATCTGATGCCGATATCAACTGACTGGGAGCTTAGTGCAGGGATTGGTCCTTATTATAACTATGATAGGCATGAGCCAAAGAACAAGAATGATTTTGCCGGTGTCATTAGCTTACAAATAAATTATCAATTAGTTAAGCATTTAAGTACTAATTTTCGCTTTAATCGTGTTGTTTCATTTAATGATAAAGATCAAGATATGTTTATGGCAGGCATTGCTTGGAACTTTTAATGGCATAAGTTGATTATTTTTTGCTGTTAATTACTGATAGACTATGATGAGTAGACATCTTTAACAGTTGTTTAATCAATTATACAGCCTATATTATTAAAATATACTTACCAAATATGTTTTATATCACTTGTTTTTATTAATTTAGTTTATTTATTACCGTAAAACAAGTTGAAAAAGGCATAGATAGAGGATGTATGCATAAAGAAAAGTTTTATGTTTTTATATTAATGTTATTATTTCCTACTGTTGGATTAGCAGCGAGTTGCACCATGTCGAATAAAAAAGGTTTTCACCTTTATGGAAATAATTTATGTCTCTCAACGTTAAACTATATTGATAGTATAGCATCACAAAAACAATTGAATATTAACAGTTTTCGTATATTAGATAATAAAACAGTTATCTTTGCTGCTAACGCTAAGGCAGGTTCATTTTTAATGTTGGCAACGCCCAATAGGATCGTCAAGATTTTAGCGGAAATACCCAATAAAGATGTCAAAAAAAATATTGAAAGTATCAGACAAGTTGATGTCTTTTTAATAAAAAAAGATATTTATTTCTTATCCAGTGCCTGGGCTACGTCGGGAGCAATACATAAAATAACTTGGAATAAGATAATCAATGCGGTTAATAATATACCTATAACTATTGATGATATAAAGTTTGTAACAAACGGTAATTCATTTTATATTATTCAAAGCGGTAAATATCAGGGTTATATAATTGCTAATAAACATAAATATAGAGCTGGTGGTGGTTCTTATGATATCTATGTTCTGGTTTCTCCTTTGGGTAAAGAAATAAAAGAAATTGGACTAGAAAAACAAAGCGTCAATAATTTTCTATCGTTATCGGAGAGTGACGAAACATTATAGTAAAAGAACGAGTGAACATTGATATATTAAAGCTAATATTTATTAGCCAGCTAAACAAGTCTGAAGAGAGGTTTTTCACTATTGATAAAATAATACATAATGGCAAAATTTTCCTAAAGCGACCAATCAAAATCATAAAATTTAGCAATACTAGTCACTATCCCTTATTAAATTAATGACTGCTAATAACATTTTATTTCTCTTTAATATTACTATCAAATATAACATTTCTAATAATATATTATTGCTATCTCATTGATATCTATTAAAAGCAAATGGTCATAATGAACTCATCAATGAATTTAGCATAAAGATATTAATAACGGTATTACACCTGGGTTTGATTATTTCCTAAAAGATTTATTGTGGTTATCATCTATATTGACTAGAACAAAGATAGTAACAAAGATCCTAAGCACTGTGGTTAACTAAAGAAGTAGATTGGTGATAATTGTAGGGTGCATAGGGTTATTACTGTATGTGATTTATTATCGCTTTTGCATTATTGGTTACAGGGAGGATAGCAATAATGACGGTAGTTACTGAGGTTAGTGCCAACCAATATATTGGCGATTGCGCTACAACTGAATTTGATTATGAATTTAAAATATTTAATGAGCATCATTTAGTTGTCATTATGACTGATGGCAATGGTGATCATGCGCAAAGATTGACATTAAATAAGGATTATACAGTAACAGGTGTTAATTGTGACGAAGGAGGGAAAATCATCTTATCATCACCTTTATTTAATGGAAATCATTTATTGATTGAGAGACATTTACCAGCAAAACAAGAGATCGCATTTGAAAAATGTAAACAGTTTCATGCCAAACAACATGAAAATGCATTTGATTATCTCACGATGTTAGTGCAACAAGTGTTAGGAAATGCATCGTTATTATTGCAGCAGCCCAGTAGGCTAGGAAATTATTTTGATGCTAAGAATTATCGTATATCTAATATTAGTCAACCCAAAAATGATAATGATGCGGTTAACTTAGCGGTGATGCAATCCGCTATAAGAGATTTGGATATCAGATCGATACGAGTTAATGACATTGATATAGCTACATTACCTGATGCCGAAAGCCGTAAAAATAAGCAGCTTGGTTTTGATAACGATGGTCAACCGACCTTGTTTGATCTTAATGAATTGGGCGTGTTTGATTACATTTTAGTTGATTCATTTGAAAAAGGGTTCGAAATAACCAGCCGTTATCACGCATTGCATTATGAGAAAGAAAATCGTTATTACCGCTGGGCAGGTAAATTACCAAAACAAGTTTTTGAAAATTCTACACCTGAGTTGACAGGTGGAATAAAAGCTGATGCCTGGATACAAACCACGGTCAACTCATACACAAAAAAGGAAATTGATAACCAATTTGTTAAAATTAAAGATAGCAGGGCTGTGCAATTTTCTACATTAGATTTAGTGAGAACAGATAATTATGCTGGGATGTCAATGAAGAATAATGTCCAGCATGTAGCATTATATGTTTCTGGTAATAGTGCTTATACCGTAGTAGCTCGAAATAGTGATAACACCATAAAGTATGCAATATCATTTCCCACTCATTCAAGTACATTAGCTACGACCAATACTTTAGATTATATAACTGCTTATGGATTTAATGCTATCCATCCTAGCAGCGACACTGTTATTAAATTAGGTACTGACAAAGGAGACTATGACTTAGTTTGTGCAAGAAATAACCATAAATTTTTTATCCGAAACAATAACACGAATCAAATTATTTATTTGCCAGAGAAACAAGGAACATTTGCTGTTCAAGAGGATAATTATAATAGACAGCAGATTGATGCTAAATTAGTTGCTACTCATTGGAGCGCTAAAAAAGCGGTAAATGGCTGGATGAAAGAGCCTTATACCGGCATAATTATTCAATGGGGACGTGTCCCTAGAAAAAATACTTCCAGAAATTTCTTTCCTATTGCTTTTCCTGATACCTTAGCCAGCATGGGAGTTGCTAATTTCAATTCTAATTCAAATCTAACAGAATTGTATTCACCTAATATACAAGATGCTAATAATAGTGGATTTACAATGCGCCAAACTAAGGTAACTAATGGTAGTAATGCTTCTCCATTAGTTGATATGAGATGGATTGCAATAGGATGGTAAGGATGAAAAAAGATGATGTTTATTATTTTAGTGCAACAAAGTTATGTTGGTTATCTGAATCGTTGAAAGAGAGTTATATCAGTGCAGGTACTTGGGATGATGAAGCGACTAAAGTTTCTTTTAATATATATAAAGAGTATGCACTTTGTGCGCCGCTGGAGGGAAAAATGTTAGGTGCAGATAAAAATGGCGCACCGATTTGGATTGATATTCCACCTAAAACTAAAAATGAATTAATCAAAGAGGCAGAAAATACAAAAATTGAATTAATGCAAAATGCAGCAGCAATTATCACACCCTTACAGGATGCCATTGATTTGAATATGGCAACCGATGAAGAATGTAAAAATTTAATGGAATGGAAAACCTATCGCGTGCTATTAAGTCGTATAGATATATCAATTGCACCTAATATCGAATGGCCAAAATTGCCCAAATAAAAAAGTTATTTGCTGTGTTATAGAATAAAATCCTCATAATTAATTTATAAAATACTATCTTTAATTATGATGCAATTAGTTAATTAACATAGTACAGATAAAATATAGTAAAAAATAAATTACCATTGATCTAACAGCTGTTTTGTAATAATTTAACGTCTGTTAGATCAGATTAAAATCGCCTATTTTAGAGAATAAAAAAACAGACGGTGATTGGAATTTATTTTACAATTCTTTATTAACAATCTTTTATTTTTCTCCAGGGAAATTCGCCACTATCGGGCTCTGGGTAGCCTGGTTCATGGTTAGGAAATTGAATCGCTTTTAAAGTGAGTAGCAAAAGCCATCCCTTATTGCAAAAAGGAGATGGGGATCGATTTATTGTGTTTAGTGCCAGTTAACATTTCCTCAGAGAGTGTAATTTCTAACCTGATTTCCTTATTTTAGACACATTGATCCTGCGTTTAGCTGCGTAACCATCGCTTTTTCTCCAGGTTATGCAGTCTTTCTGACAACAATTCCGTTGCTTTTTTACCCATTTGCGCCCCGGTGAAAAGCAGCCTGTCGCCACACAGAATACATTTGTACGGATCGGTACGCAGAAATCCTTTCATCAGCA
>NZ_AUCC01000014.1 GCF_000429565.1 Arsenophonus nasoniae DSM 15247 | reverse complement strand
GAGCATTCAAGCGATTCTACTTTTTGTACAACATGATGATGTTGTTTGCCAAAGTAATGAGCTACATCGTCAGTTGTAGTGATCGCTTTACCATTATGAATAGTAACTTTAGGGGTGATAGTGGATAATTGAAGTGTCATAAGACCTCCATTGATAATCTGAATTTACCACCACCTAGAGGTTTCGAATCTCGTTGGGTGGTGAACTGAACAGGGTTCGAAACTACCGCGATTATCAGACGGCCAGCTTTTCAGCTGCCCTATCCAGCTCACCATTGAATTGTGGCTAGATTACGACATTAAAAAACACGCTCACGGCGTGCATTTGTCGTGGATTCTTAAACGAGCTGTGAAACCCGACATCTGATTTTGTAGATGCAAGTAAACTATAGCGCATGATTTCTTCTTTCGTCAATGGGTATTTAAACCAGTTCCTTTGTTGTTGTTTCCATATCGGCAACGAGTAGCTCTCAGATTTTCTAAGTGTGTTTTCGTGCGTTACACCCCAAAATAAATAAGAATATTTAATATATTTAGAGAAAATTTTTATAAGTATGACGACTAGCAAGCACTTTATAAAAAAGTAGTTTGATTGCATAAAATTGTCTAAGAAATTGTGTTTTTTTTATCATTTTTTGGCGGGGTTTTTCCCCCCTTTTTCCCTAGTTTTTCCCCCTACAAATTCGAGGCACAAAAAAACCAATCATAACTAATTGGTTTTCTTGGTAAAAGCTGGTCGGCATGAGAGGATTTGAACCTCCGACCCCCGACACCCCATGACGGTGCGCTACCAGGCTGCGCTACATGCCGATACAGGTTCGCTATACTACCGTTTTTTTGGTTAAAATCAATAGCAAGTGCTACGACTGCTTGATTTTTAAGCATTAATTAATATTGAAGCGGGTAGACTCGGCAAAAGCTCTTAGCAGCTGAGTCAAATCAGGTTTTTCACCTTTTATTTTGTTGCCTTGATCATCAAAGATATAAACCTCTCCATTTTGATGTAGATAAAGGGTTTTATTGGAATAATTCATAATCAATACATGTTCATCGCCTGATAAAACCCAAGGTTGGTTACGTTTAGGGGTGAAAAGATCTTCACCTTGAGAATAGTCTTCCGGTGAATTATCAACATAAAGTAAACGTTGCATTAAGGTAGTCATAATATCTTGATGACTGGTTAACTTATTAATTTGTTGTGGTGGGGTATTAGGCCAATATACCCATAAAGGCACCTTTATTTGTTTAAGATTGAATTTACCGTTAGTGAGCCATTTTGTTGTTTTATTTGTTTCTGTATTGCCACTATGGTTTGCCGTAATGACGATAACCGTATTGCTTAACATATTTTTTTGTTTTAACGCAGCAAGAATACGTTCAATTTCATAATCTAATTGTACTTTATTGTCACTTTGCGACTTATGATTATCAAAGCCATTGATATTGAGAAAAGAGAACCATCGGGTATCACTTTGTATATTACTTAGCCATTTAACCCATTCGTTGGTGGTTTGATAATCATTACCTGCACTATGTTCGGGTAATGAATAATCTGCCAGAATTGCATGACGGAAAAGTGGCGAGCTAAATCCATCTGATGAAAACAGACCAAATTGGTAGTTGTGATATTTTAATGCTTCAATCAAAGCGGAGGGTGTTCTGCTATTAAGAATACTATCCAAATAACTAGGCGATAACCCATAGAATAGACCAAATAGCGCAAATTGATTTTGAATACCTGCACTGAGATGCTGATTGAATTGGGTACTATTTGCTTTAACAGTATTTAATGTTGGCATACCTTCAATGGTATCTTGATAGCTAAGGTTATTAACAACAAGCAACAATAAATTATACTTTGGTGTTTGTTTTTGGTAGCTAAGTGGTTTAAGTGGATATTCAATAGACAGTGCTGAAGGATTGCCTTCTTGTTGTATTTTGCGTTGATATTCCGCTTGATCGAGATAACCGTAACGTTCAAGAAATTTTCGCGCTGTCATTGGATGAGATAGCGGATAGTTCGCTCGTTGCATAGTTATTGGACGATAAAAATTTGCATCAGCCCAAATATACATTAAATGTGAAGCAATAAATGCCGTGATGAAGATACCTACCAAGGGTTTTGTGAATCGTTGACGGTTTAGGCTACGTAATTTTTGCCAACTCCAGGTAGCAAATAACATCTCAATTAAGAAAATGATGGGCACACAAATAAACATCAGTTGCCATTCTCGTGCCATTTCGCCGTTTTTAGGATTTATTAATAATTCCCATAGTAATGGCGTTAAATGTAGGTTATAGCGCGAAAAAAAAGTGATATCAAAAATGAGAAAAGTCAGTAAGGTTGTGCTAAGAATGGTGTATAGAAATCTTAATAGTCGCTGTGAACCGATAATGAACGTGATAGGAAAGATAATTAAAAGATAGCAGGCAAAAATAACAAAGCTAAAATGCCCAAGCCAACTAACAATAGCATAAATACGGCCGAATAACGTATTCGGCCAATCAAAAACAAACAGATATCGGCTACTTAATACTAAACTGAGTACTATATTAAATAACGTAAACCAGTGTCCCCAGCTTATCATTTGGGAGACTTTTTCACGATAGTTTCGAGAGTTGGTCGCCATGTTTTAATTTTATCTGCTGATTAGTGAATTTTTTCTTCATTAACGGAAGAAAGTAACGCCTGAGCGAAAGATTCGGCAATAGTTTTACGCTGAGTCAGTGTAACCGTTGTATTAATTAAATTTGTTACCATGTTACCTAATACTATCAATGATAGATTAGTTGGTGCTTTATGTTTTTCTAGCACCTTAACTAATTCTAGGAGTAGATGTTCAATTTGCTCATCACTATAACGGGATGATTGTGGCATAATAAAAATCCTGAATGAATAAAGCGTTATATTTTAGCGTATTGTTGCGTTTTTTGCTGTAGTTGTTTTGTCTAATTTAACAGGATAATTTCACTTAGTAATATTTTAAATTAACCCGTTTCCATAATTTATAAATCTTATTATATGCCCATAATACAAAAATGTTATATCAATAAATACCAATTTGGCCGCGGGGAAAGGTTATCGATGTTTGAATACCATTGATCTTTATGCCATAAAGAAAATAAGGAGTAAATGATGAGTCTGGATATTTGCCAGATTGCTTTACATCAGTTGATAAAACGTGATGAACAAACACTAGAGGTTGTGCTGCGTGATTCTTTATTAGGCACGGATAATATCGTGCATGAAATGATGGCAGAATTGCATCGAATTTATGGCGCTAAAAGTAAAGCCTTTGCCACTTTTAATCAAGCGAGCAAATTAGCTGAAGCATTAGTTTCTTTAAGAAAAGGAGATGAAAACTTTTTGGGATTTAGTCGTGCGGCAACAATTCGTTTGCGGGATGAACTGGCAAAATATCCATTTGCAGAAGGTGGGGTGGTACTGTTTTGTCAATATCGTTATTTAGTGGTAGATTACTTATTAATAGCCATATTAAATAGCTGTAATAGTATGTTTGTTAATGATAATTTAGAATTAAACACTACTCATTATCTTGATATTCCGCATGTAGATATTGTTGCTCGCATAGACTTGACTGAATGGGAAAGAAATCCTGCTTCCGAACGTTATTTAACTTTTTTAAAAGGACGTGTTGGGCGTAAAATATCTGATTTTTTTATGGATTTTCTGTCAGCTAGCGAAGGCATGAATACTAAAATACAGAATAAAGGATTACTGCAAGCCGTAAATGATTATTGTGATTCTTCTGAGTTAAACCAGGCAGCAACGCAGGAATATCGACAGCAAGTTTATCGTTATTGTAATGAGCAACAACAAGCCGGAGAAGAAATTGAATTAAAGCGCTTATCAAACGAGTTACCCGCTTTAGGAGAGCAGAATTTTGTTGAATTTACTCAACAAAATGGCTATCAATTGGCAGAAAGTTTTCCACCAGATCGTACGACTCTCAAACAATTAACTAAATATTCAGGTAGTGGCGGTGGCTTGACCATTAACTTTGATGCTTTGTTATTGGATGAGCGTGTTTTTTGGGATCCGGCAACGGATACTTTAACAATTAAAGGTACACCACCGAACTTACGTGAGCAATTAGAGCGTAGTAAGAAAAGCCGTTGATGATGCTGAAAAACAAATAACGCCGCAAGGGCGGCGTTATTGATGATTGGCTTAGTAAAAAAGCGCAATTTTGCGTTATTAAACCCGCAAGAAATCGATATGGGTTAGTTTAGGCTTAAACGGATGACGCTGAACCGCTTGTACTTTAACTTTGGTTTTTTTGCCGCCCACCACCAGTGTTAATACTTCATAAAACTCTGGCTTGCTTTCTTGGTTGATAACTTCATCATGGTTGAGTTCAATAGAAACGGGCTCTTGATCACCACCATAGACGATAGCCGGTAATTTGTTGTTTTTACGCAGGCGGCGGCTCGCACCCTTACCCTGCTCTTTGCGGATTTCTGCATTAATAGTTAGCATGATTTGTTCTCATAATGTAAAAAGACTCTGCGACAGGCGACCCAGTAGCAGATCTGTTAATAAAAACTTGTTAGTGATTGCTAATCAAGCGGGCGGCATTTTAACGAAAAAAACGCGCTACAGCAAATAAAGTTCCTAATTTTAGGAATTTATATTCCTTTAAGGAACAACAGCTAGATAACAAAGACAAATGGCAATCATTATACTAATAGAGGTCGTCAGCCAGACGATACTTTCCTTGGTAGTCAAAAATTTTTTCTCTTATTTGCCAAAACCGGTTTTGTTTACGTGCGATAACAAAGTTAGGATGACGTAATCTTGTCTTTTGACGTAAGATATCGGCCGCAGTTTGCCATTGGAACGGAAGGCCTGGAGCTCGCTGGTGTAGCAACAGAAAACGTTGTTGAAAGATTTTGCGCTGAGCTGACGTTGTTAATCGAAACAGTTCTGAGACGTTGCTACCATCTTCATCGTAGTAAGTGACTTTTAACCATTCTCCTTTCTTATCATGTCCGGCAGTCAGTTGCATGCCTCCGCAGCGAAGGATCAGGGAATTTTTCAATTTTAACGCTGTTTTTAACATATCATCCGGATCAACTAAAATTGCCTGACATTGATGACAACGTCGTGCTGCAATGTCATTTTCAGCACCACAGTCTGGACATTGTTTAAAACGAAAGCGAAATTGACACTGTTTTTTTTGTCCGTTGTGCTTTTCTTCCCAGCCTTGGCAACGACGGCCATAATGCTCAATGATTTGACCGTCTGAATCGTTTTTTCCCCAGAATAGATTAGCAAAATGACAAAGTGGGCAAAAAACTTGAACGGGCACGTTTTGTGGATCACTTTTGGGGCTACCAATTTCTGGCATATAAAGATCATGGGGATTTCCTGCGTAATCAAGAATAATGCATTGACTTTTGTTCGGAAATAGCCTTAGTCCGCGACCAATTATTTGTTGATAGAGGCTCACTGATTCAGTGGGACGTAAAATAGCAATCAGATCGACATGAGGGGCATCAAAGCCAGTGGTTAAGACCGATACGTTAACTAAATAGCGAATTTTTTGTGCTTTAAACGCATAAATAGTTTTTTCACGGGCTCTTGCTGTCGTCTCTGCGCAAATCAATGCTGCTTCGTCATTAGGTAATAATGCCAAAATTTCTTTGGCATGCTCAACGGTAGCGGCGAAGATCATACAGCCCTGACAGGAACGGGCATATTCAATAATTTGCTTAATAATCAGGGGAGTGACTCTTTGCTGACGTTTGATTTCCTGATTTAAATCTGCGTGATTAAAAATGCCTTCTTGGCTTAGGCGCAATTGACTAAAGTCGTATTGAATAACCGGCATATCTAGGCGTTTAGGTGGCACAAGATAATGATTTTTTATCATATACCTTAACGGTAATTCATAAATACAATCGCGAAAAAAACAGTTTTCATTGCCTTTTATCATACCATGGTAGTGATACTGATATATCCAGCCTTCCGACAGACGATAAGGTGTTGCCGTTAACCCTAAAACACATAAATTAGGGTTATTGTGTTGCAATTTTTGAATGATTTGTTGATATTGACCATCGTTATTGAGACTGATACGGTGGCATTCATCAATAATTAACAGTGAAAAAGGGGTATTAAAATCCGCTAAATTTTTTGCCACAGATTGTACGCTGGCAAAAATAACTTTATTTTCATTTTGTTTTTTATTAAGTCCGGCGGCATAAATATCAGCAGTTAATCCATAGGAGTGGTATTTATTATGGTTCTGTTCAACAAGTTCTTTTACATGGGCTAATACCAGTACTCGTCCTCGGGCCAATCTAGCTAATTCAGCAATTACAAGACTTTTTCCTGCACCGGTAGGTAACACAATGACCGCCGGTTCTTTATGGCCGCGAAAATAGTTTATTGCTGCATGAACGGCATCTTGTTGATATGGTCTTAGCGTAACTATCATGATTATTGACTAAAATATTAAAATAAATAACAAGTAGATTAGCATTTTTCGCTTATTCATATTGAAGTAATCTATATTAAAAATAAAATCTACTGTAGCAAGCTATATCTTCTCTAACAAGTTATTGATATAATTGATTGCGTTATAGTTATTCACGTTACTTATTATCAGCGTTGTATAAAAGCAATGATTGTAATCATCCAATGATTTAGCATAATAATACATATGCATTCTAACCCTTTCATATAGATTTAAAAATTATGATGCGCCTCGATAAGTTTTTATCTCAACAACTAACAATCAGCCGTGGCTTGGTCATACGAGAATTACGAGCAGGAAAAGTTATGGTTGATAATGAAATAATAAAAACCGGCTCTTATCAAATTACGCCTGAGATGATAGTTAGCTATGACGGTGTCGTATTGCAACATATTATCGGCCCGCGCTATTTTATGCTGAATAAACCACAAGGTTATGTTTGTTCTACGGTAGATAGCGTAAACCTAACAATTTTATCGTTTATTGATGAACCTGCTATAACAAAGTTACATATTGCTGGCAGATTAGACATAGATACAACCGGGTTAGTGATTATAACTGATGATGGTAAATGGACACATAAAATGATCTCGCCAAAACATCATTGTGAGAAAACTTATCTTGTCACATTGGCACAACCGGTTTCAACTGAGCTAGCGGATAAGTTTTTAGCAGGGATATGGCTTAAAGGTGAAAAATTACCCACAAAGCCCGCAAAGCTATCGATAGTTTCATCAAAGCAGGTGCGCTTGACAATTAGTGAAGGCCGGTATCATCAAGTCAAAAGAATGTTTGCAGCGGTGGGTAATCATGTTTGTGCACTTCATCGTGAGCGTATCGGTGGTATTTATCTTGATCCAGCATTAAGGGCTGGTGAATATCGTTCTTTAACACAAGAAGAAATCAAAACTATTTAAATTATATTTTTTACTTTCTCTATTTGGGAGTATGTTAGTATGCAACGTCAGCGTTCCTCTTATTTCAGCCTAATTCTAATTTTAGGCCTTATATCCATGTTGATGCCATTAGCCATTGACATGTATTTGCCTAGTTTACCATCGATTGCAAAAAGTTTTAATGTTGATACCGGTCAAGTTCAGATGACTTTAAATAGCTATATTTTCGGCTTTGCAATAGGTCAACTGTTTTATGGCCCGATGGCAGATAGTATAGGGCGAAAGCCTGTGATATTGGGTGGCGTGATCATTTTTGCAATTACTTCAGGGATTTGTGCTCTAGCCAGTAATATTGATCAATTTATTTTTGTCCGTTTTTTACAAGGATTATCGGCTGCAGCAGCAAGTGTTGTCATCACTGCTTTGATGAGAGATATGTTTAGTAGTGATGAATTTTCACGTAGCATGTCTTTTGTTTTGTTAGTCATGACAATCGCGCCATTATTAGCACCGATTTTAGGTGGTATGGCGATGATTTGGTTTTCCTGGCATGCTATTTTTTGGATTATTTCTTTAGCCGCAATCATAGCGGCTTTATTAGTTACTTTTTTTATTCAAGAAACTTTACCTAAGGAAAAAAGGCAAAAATTTCATTTACGTAATACTATAAAACAAATTTTCACCTTGTTCCGTGCTAGACAAGTCTTTTGCTATATTCTTGCTAGTGGATTTTCCTTTGCTGGGTTGTTTTCATTTTTAAATACCGGACCGTTTGTATATATTGAATTAAATGGGGTTTCACCACAGCATTTTGGTTATTATTTTGGCTTAAATATTGTTTTTTTGTTTTTACTGACTACGCTTAATAGCCGTTATGTACGCCATTTTGGCGCATTGAAAATGTTACATATTGGCTTAACACTGCAATTTATTATGGGGATGTGGCTGATTCTTAGCACTATATTGGACTTAGGTTTTATTCCTATGATATTTGGTGTTGCTGTTTATGTTGGTAGTATTGCTATGATCTCTTCTAATGCAATGTCTGTCATTTTAGATAATTATCCCCATATTGCTGGAACAGTTTCATCTTTAGTTGGCACAATACGTTTCGGTATTGGCGCATTTTTTGGTTACTTGCTTTCTTGTTTCAAAACAACGACAGCTTGGTCGATGGTAGGATTTATGGGATTATGCGTTTGTCTTGCAATGGGGTTTGTTTTATTGGCTAATTACAGTAAAGATTAATATAATTAGAATTACTTATCTATTTTATAAAAAATAGGTTTTATTAGTGTTATGTCGTTATTTAAATACGTTTTATTAATATGGACTCAGTGTAATTTCTTATCTTTTACTTCGATAGCAACCACAATTTAGATAGGCTCAAATCATGAGCCTAACAGTTTATTCATTATTTTATCTTTTATTACTGCTTATTTAAGCTAATTGGTTGATATATGGCTTTTTTATAAAAATCAAATCAAAAATTACAGTTTCGATAGAAAGATAATATATTTTGTTAACTTTATTAACATATTTTGTTTTGTTTAAGCTAGATTTTTATATTACAATAACAAAAATTTATCATATTAATATGATGTAAAATGCCAAGATAAGTATAAAATAGCTTGATAAGTTAGTATGTTAAGTTATTTTTTTACTTAAATAGAAAAATAATATAATTAATTACAATATAGGGTTTTTAGTGGGTAATTTTAAGTTATCTGTCATTCATCGTTTACCTCAAAATTATCGATGGTTAACAGGGCATGCAGGTAAAAAAATTGAGGTAATGCCTGATAATATATCCAGCTCCAAGTCTAATATATTAATTGGCTTTAAAGTGCTTTGTTATGATATTAGTGATAATTTGGCGGTGTTAAAATATCTAAGTTCAGCTTTAGATGAAATGCAAATTGCTAATGATTTACTTGAATGGCAAGGTCAAATTTGTCTTTTTATTCGTTATGAAGATGAAGGTTTAGCGACTTGTCATTTTAAGACAGCAGGTGTAGCTATTGCGGAATCAATAACGCTACCTTGTTGTTATTCTCATTAGATATTAGTTTGTATCGATGATTCGACGAGCGGCATAATAACGCTTACTCCAATAATCATCATTTATTGCAGAAACGGTGACACCACTACTTGTTGATGCATGGACAAATTTATCATTACCAATATATATACCGACATGTCGATTAGTTGAGCCAGTTCTAAAAAAAACGAGATCGCCAGGGCGTAAATTTTGTTGCTTGACCCAGTGGCCGGTATATTGTTGTTCGTTTGTTGAACGAGGTAAATCAACACCAAATTTCTCACTAAAGATACGTTGGGTAAAGGCTGATCAATCAATACCTTTCTTAGTTGTACCACCAAAACGGTAAGCAACACCTCTCCAGTTTGCATACTGCTCTAAAATTTTTGTTTTAATTTCCACATTGCGTACTAATTGCTCAAACTCAGCTTGTGATACCTGATAAAGTGAGTTAGATTGTGTTTTATATAGCGATGAATTTGGTGAATTACAAGCGGATAGCAATAAAGGAATGACTAGTGCCGGAATAGGCCTCATACAGTATTTCAGTAACGGTTGAAGTTTTACCATTATTGATTTATCCCTTGTTTATCCTTATGTGGATTTTTGCCATAAAGTAAATTTAAAGATATTTTATTTTTCCAGTTGAAGGCTAAAATATCAACGCTATTGTTAGTTATATAAATGCATATGATTCAACAGCTTTTTCAAATACATTGATATGTTAAACATAACAAGTTTATACAAGGAAATAAAAAATGGCGAGTTTTCTTGTATTAATTTACAAAAAAGCAAATTTTTTATTTAAAAAAATAGAGATGATGAAGATAAACTTATTTCATAAAGGGTTTAATATTTGCGTTAAGTATACTATTAAGACCGTAAGATTATTGGTGATTAGCAATGCAAATTGGCGAATTAATAAAAATTTATGTTAAATTGGTTAACAATATCTTATTGATAGAGGGTTATTTTTTTGTTAAATATTTTAATAAAAGTGAGTCTGTTATTTAAATAATTTAGTCTATTTTTCAGTAGCAGAAAATTATTTAATTCTATATAAATATAGAAATTATTATTTTAAAAATTTGCGCTAATAAGTCGTTTTCATTTTACTCGTTAAATTTTTGATTTTATAAGTCAGATATATGATATTTATCATATTAAACTAGTAATTCTGATGCCTATAGAGTAATAAATTCAAATAGTATTAAATTAGTATGATTAATACATAACAAATATCTTAATAAAAAAGAGTAATAAGGTATTATCTTAAAAGCAATAAAATAGTAAATTTATTATTACATAAAAACTATGTTATGTGGAATTTTGCGGTTAGCAATATTTTATGTTTCAACCAAATATTTAGTTATAGTTATAGGTGTAAATGTAATTTTACTAAATCATTAGCAAATTCACCGCAATTACTTAATAAAAATATTCAATAGTGATTATATTTAATGATCAGGATTAAACTTTTTATGATTTTACATGAAAAATATGCAATGCTCTGCCTAAGAATAAGCTTCCCTGTTATTTAAATAAGAATTTTTTGTTTATACTCGCATTAATTTTATTATCTCACGTTTATAGTGAGATACTGGGGAGGTAATTCATTTTTATGGTGCTATTACTGCATCAACTTGTCAAAATATTGTAAATGATAATATGTTAGAAACAAATTATTGGCATAAATCTGGCAAAGTGGTAATTCGGAAGGTAAGTATTAATTCATTAATAAAAGAGCGACAAAAATCATTCGCTAAATATGGTGAAATGCATTTTTTGTACGTTAATATAAGCAAAATGCAGGGCATGCTGGAAATTAGCTATCATTAATTTTATTTTCAAGTGAGTCACTTTTATTTTTTATTGGTATAACTGCTCTTTAATTAAGAGCAGCTATTATTTAATTTTTATCGGTTTTAGTCACAACGCCCCATATAACGGCGTTCTGCAATATGAATGCGAATTTTTTCACCAATTGATAAATATTCAGGAACTTGTATTATTAGCCCAGATGCCATCATAGCTGGTTTTGTTCTTGCATTAGCTGATGCCCCTTTGATACTTGGTGCTGTTTCTACAATTACCATATCAACAGTTTGGGGAAGTTCTAACGCGATAGCTTGGTTATTCATTACTAAAACTTGCAAACCAGGGATCCCTGAGGCAGTAAAAAATAAAAGTTCTTCTTCTATATCTGTTTTTTTAAAATTGTAAGGAGTGAAATCTTCATTATCCATAAAGACATATTCATCAGCATCAACATAAGAAAAACTTACTGCCCGATGAGTTAAATGGATTGTTTCTAGATTATCATCGCCTTTAAAACGTTCTTCAACTTTTTGTCCGGTTCTAATATCAGTAAAACGCATTTTGTAGAGGGTGCTGGCGCCTCGTGCGCTTGGAGTTTGAATATCAATATCTTTTACTAATAGCAATTTACCATTGAAGTTTACTGCGTAACCTTTTTTTATTTCATTGGCTCTAGCCATATGAATTCCTTTCATTAAATAATTATAATCCTAATTTTATAATAAAATTATCTGTAGTTAGAATATAAAGTAATGCTTAGTAAAAATTATGCCCCATAACAACTAAGATCACAAAGTATGAGGCGTTGAAATTAATTTAAGCAAAGATAAGCTACTTATATACAGGCAAAATATTAAATAGTGCCAAAATATGAATAACTGCGTTAATCAAGCCGAATAATATGACAAAATAAATTAATAGATTACCGCCAGGCGCATGATAAACAGCTTGCGGGAATTTTTTCCGGCTAGCTTTAGCCATCATTGCTGGCACTATGACTGCCCATATAGTTGCAGCTAGACCAGCAAAACCAATCGCATGTATAAAACCATCAGGATAGTATAAAGCTAAAAGGGTAGGCGGAATAAAGGTTATCAAAGCGGATTTTAAGCGGTCCCGATTATTATCTTTAAATTTGAAAAAATCGGCAATGAAATCAAATAGTCCAAGTGTAACGCCTAAAAAAGAACTCGCAAGTGCCATATATGAAAACAGATTTAAACACTGTTTTACAATATTGTTATTGATACTGTGATTCATTTGTTTTAATAGCGAGTCAACATTGCCACCTTCAGTAATGATTTGTTTAAAGGTTGTACGAGGTATATTACCTTGAATAGCATATTGCCATAAGATATAAATGACTAAAGCAATAAGGGTGCCATATAACAAACTACGAACAACGGCTTTACTTTCCTTATGGTAATATTTTACTAAACCGGGTACATTACCATGGAAGCCAAAAGAGGTTAGTAAATAAGGTAAAGCAATAAATGCATAAGGTAAATAATCCGTATCCAGGCTATTTTGATTGAATAAGATAGTCGATGAAACGCTACTAAGCATGCCACTCACAGACATAATAAAAGTAATAACCATTCCACCAATTAGAATTGTACTTAGACGGTCAACGGCTTTAGTTGATAGCCAAACTACGAAAGCAATCAATAAACTAAACAATAAACCGGCAATAGGATGATTGATGGGTATGATCTTATTAAGATTATGTGTAATGATCGAACCACCGGCTGAAATATAAGCATAAGTTAAGATATAAAGAACGAATGTAATAGAAATGCTATTTAGTAAATTCCAGCGTGCGCCAAGTAAATCTTTTACCATAGTATGAAAGCTGGCACCGCAAGGGTAATTCATGTTGGCTTCTAAGATCATTAAACCAGAAAAAAACATACATGCCCAAGTATAAACTAATAAAATAATTGAGCCTGTAAACCAAACGCCTGAAGTGACAATAGGAATAGAAAACATACCGGCACCTACAGTTGTGCCTGCAATTATCATGGCACCACCAAGTAAGGAAGGGCGTTTAAAATTTTGAATTACATCACTAGCCATTATTGCCTCTGATATTATTGTTTTTGTGTACTAGCATGATGATACATGATGTATGATATTTAAGTAAATTAATATTATTTCCAATTATGAAAATTGTTTTTAATCTTAGTTTTAGAATGTCGTGCTTGGTCAATTTTTGTTTTGATAAATTAAGCAGTGACTTCCATTTAAGCTATTGATCTGTTTTATTTTTATCTTAATCAAGAATAGCCTAGTGAGGTAATAATTAAACAGATAGAAATGCAAGATTGATTTATTTTCTTACATCTTTAAATCATAATCATAGCCGCTAGTTACTGCTAAAAATTAGCCACAATAGAAAAATTTTCATCTATTCTCAGAATGATCTATTTGATGAAAGTTAATTATTGTTGCGACTTTAACCAGCTGATTTCTTGAGACCAGATTTCGGGATTTATGGTTTCTAGGATCAAAGGTATATTATTGAAGCGCTTATCTTTCATAATATAACTAAAAGCGGTGTAACCGATATTACCTTGTCCTAAGCTTTGGTGGCGATCAACATGACTGGCAAATTGGCTTTTGGCATCATTTAAATGCATTGCGCGTAGATATTGAAAACCAACAACTTTATTAAATTGGTCAAAAGTATCATCGCAAGCTTCTTTTGTTCGTAAGTCATAACCTGCGGCAAAAGCATGACAGGTATCCAAACAAATACCAACTCGCTGTTTATCTTCGATATCTTCAATTATTGCTGCCAGATGTTCAAATTTAAATCCTAAATTGGAGCCTTGACCGGCAGTATTTTCAATTACAGCGATGACATTTTTAGTTTGCGCTAAAGTCATATTGATTGATTCAGCAATACGGGCCAGACATGCATCGATGGTAATTTTATTCAGATGACTACCAGGATGAAAATTAAGCAAAGTAATACCTAATTGCTCACAACGTTGCATTTCATCCAGAAAAGCGGCACGTGATTTTTTCAGTGCTTCAGTTTCTGGATGGCCTAAATTAATAAGATAACTATCGTGTGGCAGAATTTGTTGTTTGCCAAAACCATATTTTTCACAATTTAATTTGAATTGTTCAATAGTTTCCGGTTTTATTGGTGGAGCGTGCCATTGACGCTGATTTTTGGTGAAGAGAGCAAAGGCAGTGGCATTAATTTCGTGGGCGCGCAGTACTGCTTGATCAACACCGCCAGCAGCGCTGACATGAGCTCCAACAAATTTCATTTTTTTCTCCTGATTTTATTTTAATTATGGCACTTTTGGCTTAGAAATGAAATGTATAGCCTTAAGTCATTTAGCTATTAATAATTTCTGTCCCTATCGGCAAGGGAGAAAAAAACAAATTACTATCGGATGTTAGTGAAAAATCGATTGCATTGATGAATTGATAAATAGGCCACCAATAGTTAGCCAGCCAAAAAGGCACATAGCCATAACGAGTGGTTTGATCCCTGCCTGTCGAATTGCACTAATATGGGTGGTTAATCCAAGTGCAGCCATCGCCATAGATAATAGAATAGTATCAAGAGTAATAATGAATTGAACTAAAATTTGTGGCAATAAATGAAAAGAGTTTATGTACGCAATGATAATAAAAAATATTGCAAACCAAGGGATCACAATAGTGGGTTTTGAGTGGGATAAATTGCTAGTTATCATTTTGCGATTTAGATAAGCTGATAATATTAATAAAAATGGTGCTAACATCATAACGCGGATCATTTTACTGATCACTGCACTATTTTCTGCTTCAGGGCTGATTGCATGGCCAGTAGCAACCACTTGAGCGACTTCCATGCACAGTAGAACCAACAAAGATACCAAACTGAGCCGGATCAAGTAAAAACCAGTGATAAATTTGATTTAGATGATAAAACCATGGATAGATAAAAATAGCTAAGGTACCAAAAATAACTACGGTTGCAATCGCAATGGTAACTTTATCTGCCGAAGTTTTAATGACAGATTCTGTTGCTAAAACTGCAGCAGCTCCACAAATGCTACTACCGGCGCCAATTAATATGGTGGTCTGGCTATCTAACTTTAAAAAATATTTACCAATTAACAGTGCAATTAAGAATGGGAAGTTAGCATAATAACATCAGTCATAATGCCAATCGTACCAACCTCCATAATTTGTTGAAATGTTAAACGAAAACCGTACAAAATAATCCCTGTTCTTAATAAATAGTGTTTAGCGAATTTAATCCCTTCGTCACAAGAGGGTTTTACGGCAAAATAAACGGTATTTCCAATCACAATACCCAACAGGATCGCCAGGCTTAGAGCACTTAAACCAATATTTGCAAACCATTCTTTATTACCTAGAAAAACGGCAAGAGTAGTTAGAAAGCCTGTTAATAATAATCCTGGTATATATTTGAAATTTTTATGCTTTATTCGTGTTGTCATAATATTTTTAACCATTGGTTTATGCAATATGCACTATTTCACTCTGTTATAAGCATATATCAATAGCGTATATCTTTAAAATAGATAATTTTTATATTATTAATTAGTAAAAGTGGTATATTAATGTTTGGCAAGATTGTTATGGTAGTTTGGCTTATATGGTTAATTAATAAAGCGAGCATTGTTATGCGAATAACCTTTAGACAACTTGAAGTTTTTATTGCAATTTTGCAATGTGGCTCAACAATCCAAGCTGCTCAATCATTGGCATTATCACAATCGGCGGTGAGTGCGGCTTTAACAGATTTGGAGTTTCAACTTGAGATACAGTTATTTGATCGGATTGGTAAACGTTTAGTAACTAATGAATATGGTCGGTTATTATATCCAAAAGTATTAGCATTACTTGAACAGGCAACAGAAGTTGAACAGATTGCAAAAAAAGGATTAGCAGCGGTAAAACTGGCGGCAAGTACGACGATTGGTAATTATATTTTGCCCGCGAAGTTGATACATTATCGTCATGATAATCCTACTATCCCTTTTGAATTATCAATAAATAATACTGAGGAAGTGATTAAAGCGGTACTCGAATTCAAGGTTGATTTAGGTTTAATTGAAGGCAGCTGTTATGAACCAGAATTGATTACTATACCATGGAAAAAAGATCAGCTGGTGGTATTCTGTTCGCCGAATAATCCACTGGTAGGTCGTCAATTAAAACAACAGGAACTCGAAAATGAGAATTGGATTTTGCGTGAAAGCGGTTCAGGAACCCGTAATATTGTTGATCAACTGTTGTTGAGTAAACTAAGCCAGTGCAATATTTTAATTGAATTTAATAATTCTGAAGCCATTAAGCATGCTGTCATGAATGGTATGGGAATAAGTTGTTTATCATATCTCACTATAAAGGAACAATTAAAAAATGGCGCATTGGTTGCATTAAATATTGATGAACTTGAACTTTCACGGACATTATGTTTAATTCATCATCAAAATAAACATTTATCTAAGGCGTTATTACATTTGTTAGAATATTTTCAATGAAATTTTTAAAAATAAGATCCTGCGCAAAACTAATAATTATCTGTCAATTATGAAGGTATCTTATAACTGACAATCGTTGCTTATTCCTGCTAACACTATCTGTTACAATCACTGGCGTTAAGATCCACGTTAAATAAAAGGTCATTAATGTCAGAACAATCAACACAGACATCACAGGGCGCGACAACAAAATTGCGTCGAGAACTAAAAGCACGTCATTTGACAATGATAGCTATTGGCGGCTCTATTGGTACCGGATTATTTGTTGCTTCTGGTGCAACAGTAGCGCAAGCGGGTCCAGGTGGTGCTTTATTATCTTATATTATTATTGGGTTAATGGTTTATTTTTTAATGACCAGTTTAGGTGAGCTTGCGGCTTATTTACCCGTTTCCGGCTCGTTTTCTACTTATGGTTCGCGATATGTCGATGAAGGTTTTGGTTTCGCTCTTGGCTGGAACTATTGGTATAACTGGGCGGTCACTATAGCTGTTGACTTAGTTGCCGCTCAACTAGTTATGGGATATTGGTTTCCGGAGATTGATGGCTGGATTTGGAGCGCAATTTTTCTGTTTATTATTTTTATGCTTAATTATATTTCTGTTAAAGGATTTGGTGAGGCAGAGTATTGGTTTTCTTTAATTAAAGTCATTACCGTCATTATTTTTATTGTAGTTGGCGTATTAATGATTATTGGTATTTTCCGCGGAGCAGAAAATACTGGCTGGCATAACTGGCATAACTGGCATAACTGGCATAACTGGCATAACTGGCATAACTGGCATAACTGGCAGATTGGGGAAGCACCTTTTGTTGGGGGTTTCTCAGCAATGATTGGGGTTGCTATGATCGTCGGTTTTTCTTTTCAGGGTACGGAATTAATTGGTATTGCTGCTGGCGAATCTAAAGATCCGGGTAGAAATATTCCTAAAGCGGTACGCCAAGTATTTTGGCGGATTTTGTTATTTTATGTTTTTGCTATCTTGGTGATCAGTTTAATTATCCCATATATGGATCCACGCTTGTTGCGTAATGATGTCGGTGATATTAGTGTCAGTCCTTTTACTTTGGTTTTTGAAAATGCAGGATTATTATCCGCTGCGGCTGTCATGAACGCGGTTATTTTAACGGCAGTATTATCCGCTGGTAATTCAGGGATGTATGCTTCTACCCGAATGCTATATACCTTGGCCAAAGAAGGAAAGGCGCCAAAAATCTTTTCCCACTTATCACCGGGAGGGGTTCCTCGCTATGCTTTGATTGCGACTACCGTCGTGGCAGCACTCTGTTTTTTAAGTTCAATGTTTGGTAATCAAGTTGTTTACTTATGGTTACTGAATACTTCAGGTATGACCGGATTTATTGCCTGGTTAGGGATTGCTATCAGCCATTATCGTTTTCGTAAAGGTTATATGTTACAAGGCTATGATTTGAATAAATTGCCTTACCGTTCAGGCTTTTTTCCAATTGGCCCTATTTTTGCTTTTGTTCTCTGTTTAGTCATTACATTAGGCCAAAATTATCAGGCATTTTTAGCGGACAAGATTGATTGGTATGGTGTGATTGCTACCTATATTGGTATTCCTCTATTTCTTGTTATATGGTTTGGTTATAAACTGATCAAGAAAACCCATTTTGTTCACTACCGGCAGATGGATTTTCCTGAATATGATCAAAATCTAAACAAGTAATTGTCAATAATCCTCTCTATTTTCTATAAAGACACACGCATTTTATGCGTGTGTTGAGCGTTAATTTTTACCTAGGTCAAAAAACAAATAAAAAAAAGTAACGTTAGTAATAATCGTATTGATAATAATTATTATTTGCTTTATTGTTACGCGCAAATGGGATCAGTTGAATGGAGAGGCAATCAAGTGAAGTTTGCGTACAGTCTTATTAGCAAGGGCGTTGATAGCTGTTTATTAGCGGGTATAACATTAATGACATCGTTTGCAGCATGGTCAGTAACGGTTACTGATGTAGCGGGCCGCACTGTTCAGGTACCAGATAAAGTAAATCGCATTCTGTTGGGAGAAGGGCGCTTATTTCATGCTATTGCTTTACTGGAAGGAAATAAACCTTTAGCACGTATTGTAGGTTGGCAAGGTGATTTTCGTAAACTTGATCCGCAATCTTATGCTGTCTATAAAGCTAAATTTCCAGAAATTGACAAAATTCCTTTAATTGGTAATACCAGTGCCGAAAGTGTTAGTGCGGAAAAAGTACTAACACTAAATCCTGATATCGCTATTTTTGGCCTATCTGGACACGGCCCGGGCAAAAATAGTGAATTGGTTATGCAACTAGAAAAGGCCGGCGTGCCGGTTATTTTTGTTGATTTTCGTAGTGAGCCACTGAAAAATACTTTACCGAGTATTCGTTTATTGGGTAAGGCGTTGCAGCGGGAGCAACAGGCTGAAAAATACGCCAATTTCTATCAAAAAAATCTTAAGCTAGTAACGGATATTACCAATAAAATCCCTAACGATAAAAAACCGACTGTTTTCATTGAATTGAGAGCGGGTTCCTCCGAAGACTGCTGTGGTACAGCGGGGAATGGTAATATGGGCAATTTTATTGATCTCGCCGGTGGAATAAATATCGCTAAAAATGCATTACCTGGACCATTAGGGATGATGAACCTTGAGAAAGTCATTGCTGATGATCCTGCAATTTATATTGCCAGTGGGGCCAAGATGCCTGGCAGCAAAGAAGCAGGCGTACAATTAGGTGCTTTATCAACAGAGAAAGCGGCTATAACCAGTTTAACCACAATAACTGAACGCAAAGGTATTAATACGCTCTCAGCGGTTAAAAATGGACGTAGCTATGCTATTTGGCACAATTATTATAATTCGCCCTATAACGTTATTGCGACTCAAATTTTTGCTAAATGGTTCTACCCAGATAAATTTGCCGATCTGGATCCGCAAACCACGATGAAAGAGTTATATCGTCAATTTTTAACGATAGAGCCAACGGGTGTCTATTGGGTTAGTCAAAACTCATTAAAAAGCAGGTAATTACTTTCAATGAGTATGACCACTGAACCTTATGCCAGTTATTAGGCAGCAAGCTAACCATGATGGTATCAATATTAAAGCGCATTATCAATATATATTGAAACGTCGAATTATATTGATTTCATCACTTGTTATGTTAATTATGCTGTCTTTAGTCATTGATTTTACCTTGGGACCATCAGGTCTTTCTTTAACTAAGCTATGGCAAACATTAATCTCACCAGCTAGTGTTGATATCGCTACTCAGGTGATTGTTTGGGATATTCGCTTACCTTATGCATTAATGGCTGTCATGGTTGGTATGTCACTTGGACTGGCGGGTGCTGAAATGCAGACCATATTAAATAATCCGCTAGCCAGCCCTTTTACATTAGGTGTTTCTAGTGCCGCCTCTTTTGGTGCCGCATTAGCCATCGTTTCTGGCATTGGTATTGCCGGTATCTCTGAACAATGGTTTATTTCTGTCAATGCCTTTATCTTTGCTTTACTGGCGGTATTAATGTTGGATGCGATCACCCGTTGGACACGCATTGCAACTTCTGGTGTGGTACTGTTTGGTATTGCATTAGTGTTTACCTTTAATGCATTAGTTTCGATGATGCAATTTATTGCCACTGAGGATACCTTACAGGGATTAGTCTTCTGGACAATGGGGAGTTTGGCAAAAGCAACTTGGATTAAGTTAGCGATTATGGCAACCGTTTTTGCGGTTATTTTTCCCATTTCTATCATGAGTGCCTGGAAATTAACTGCGTTACGGTTAGGAGAAGATCGCGCAATCAGTTTTGGTATTGATGTTCGTCGGTTGCGTTTGGCAACATTATTAAGAATTAGCATGTTGGCGGCTTTATCCGTCGCTTTTGTTGGCCCTATTGCTTTTATTGGTTTAGTTGCTCCCCATATTGCTCGCATGATGTTTGGCGAAGATCATCGATTTTATTTACCCGCCAGTGCCTTAATTGGCGCTTTAGTTTTATCGATGGCTTCCATTGCGTCAAAGAATATTATTCCAAGCGTCATTATACCTGTTGGCATTGTAACCTCATTGGTCGGCGTTCCTTTTTTCTTGAGTATGATCCTGCGTCATAGAGGTAATATTTAATGATAAATGGATTACAAATAAATCAATTTTATGCAGGTTATCCTAAATGTCCGGTGATCCAAAATTTGTTCACCGGTATTTTACCTAAAGGAAAAATTACTGTTTTGCTTGGGCCAAATGGTAGCGGTAAATCTACCCTATTACGTTCTTTAGCGGGATTAAATAGCGCTGCTGGCCAGTTATGGTTAGATGGGCAGGATCTGATGGCGATGAATTTTGCTCAACGTGCTAAACAAGTCGTTTATTTGCCACAATCATTACCGGCTGGTGTTCATTTACATGTGCTGGAATCAATTATTGTTGCCCAACGTGCTGCTGGCGGAGAGTGTCATCAGATCTGCCAATTAGAGATCATGAAACTGCTACGGCAATTAGGCATAGAGCATTTGGCATTGTGTTATCTGGATCAGTTATCAGGTGGACAAAAGCAACTAGTGGGTTTAGCTCAATCGCTTATTCGGCAACCAAAATTATTGCTACTTGATGAACCATTGAGTGCACTGGATTTAAATTATCAATTTCATGTTATGGACTTAGTGGCTAAAGAAACCAAGCGCAGAGATATTATTCCTCTTGTTGTCGTGCACGATATTAATATTGCCTTAAGACATGGTGAACATATATTAATGTTAAAAGAGGGTCGTTTGGTTGCCGAAGGTGCGGCTGAAGAGGTTATAACAGCTGAAAATCTGGCTAATGTTTATGGTGTCGTTGGACGCATTGAGCGCTGTTCGCAAGGTGTTCCTCAAGTATTAATCGATGGATTAGTTGCCAATTTATTCTAATTGAAATTGCAAATTAGATTGTGCTTTTTCGAGTGAAATAAAAATTAATAAAAAAAGACAGGGAAATTAATTTCACTGGCATGTGAGTTTGTATCAATTTTCTGGCTAATAAATAATCCTGCTATTTCTTGGAGAATAGGGAATGAATTTTTTTAATAAAAATAAATTAACATTAATTATTATCGCATTTATTTCTACTGTCGGTCATGCGGCTGAAGATAGTGACACCATTATAGTTACTACCGCATCCGGTTTTCAGCAGAAAATTGAAGATGCGCCTGCATCTATTTCAGTCATAGATCGAAAACAACTAGAAAATAAAGCTTATCGTGATGTGACAGATGCATTAAAAGATCTGCCTGCAAAGTACACCATGATTTTAGTGGATGGCAAACGGATAGATACACGTAATACTCGACCGAATAGTGATGGCTCTGGCATAGAACAAGGTTGGCTGCTGCCATTGGTTGCGATTGAACGTATCGAAGTTGTGCGTGGTTCAATGTCTTCACTTTATGGTTCCGATGCCATGGGCGGAGTGATCAACATTATAACGCGTAAAATAGGTAAAACTTGGTATGGTAGTTTGCGAGCGGATACAACTATCGCTGAACGTAGTCATTCTGGCAATGCGGGTCAGGGTAGTTTTTATCTGGCCGGCCCCTTAATTGATGGCGTGTTGGGAATGAAAGCGAGTGGTCTTTATTCTCAACGTAATGAAGATAAGTTTGTAGGTGGTTATAAGAAACAGTTAATGAGTAATGCTGGGGTAACATTTTCATTCACCCCCGATGAGCAGAATAATTTTGATCTGGATTTAAAGCATGATGAACAGCAACGTGACTCAACAATTGGTAAAAGCCGTGCTTGCACTAAACGATCATGTGAAGATGATAATGCTACTTATCGACGTAATAACTATGCATTGACGCACAATGGTAATTATCAGTGGGGTTCAATGGATACATTTATCCAACGTGATGAATCAGATAACCCAAGTAGAAAGATGCAATATAATGATAGCTTACTTAAAAATCAGACAGTATTTGACTTAGATTCACATAAGCTCAGTATTGGTGGTCAGTATCGTTATGAAGATTTACATGATCAAGGTAACCAATTACCGACAGCGGCCAATTTTAATAAATTAACCCGTTGGAGTTGGGCGTTATTTAGTGAAGATGAATGGACTATTACTAGTGATTTCAGCTTAACAGCTGGCATTCGTATGGATAAAGATGAGAATTTTGGTTCACATTGGACTCCTCGCTTATATGGTGTTTGGCATATTAATGATCAATGGATACTTAAAGGGGGCGTGTCGACCGGATATCGTTCACCTGATTTACGTCAAGTCGCGCCTAATTGGGGACAAATAAGCGGCGGGCAAACGAGTAAAGGGATCATTCTTGGCAATCCTAACCTAAAACCGGAAAAAAGTATCGGGCAGGAAATTGGTATATTATGGAATAATCAGGATAATCTGAATATTGGTGTAACGATTTTTAATACTGATTTCAAAGATAAGATTATGGAATATCGTCTTTGTGGCGATAAATTAGCCGCTTGTAGTAATGCGATTATTCCCGATGGTAGTCAATATGATTTTATTAGTACCCGAGATAATGTTGATAAGGCCAACTTGCGTGGTATTGAGGCAACATTTAACTGGCAAATTGAGGATAATTTATCACTAGCAGCTAATTATACCTATTCCGATTCTGAACAACTAAGTGGCAATTATAAAGGCCAAGCCTTTAGTCAGAAGCCCAAACATATGGCAAATGCATCGCTAAGCTGGCAGGCAACAAGTGAATTAGAAGCTTGGACGCGGGTAAATTTCCGTGGTAGAACTAATCAATACCTTTCTCGCTCATCGATGGCCAATCAATTGCCATCTTATACCTTTATTGATCTGGGAATAAATTATGCACTAAGCAAAAATCTTTCTTTATTAGCCGGGGTTTATAATATTTTAGATAGACGTTTAGTGGATAACGATAATAACGCCTTATTAGATGGTCGTCGCTATAATTTAGGTTTAGATTATAACTTTTAAAATCATTTTGAGTAAAAAAATTAGCTAGCTATACTCATGCTAAGAGTTAACTAATTTTTTAATAAAAATTAAAAAAATATTGCTATTTCATGTGATGAAGGGCACAATGCGCCATCAGAAATAACTGATGCTCAATAATTGCATCAGTTATTTTTTTATTTTTAAGCTGATTTCTTTAATTTTATATAAGGCCGGAAAACTGGCCGGGGTTGATACAACTGTTAGAAAAAACGTGTAGTCAAACTAGAGCAGACTACCGTCGTGAGGAATGCTATTATGGCGCAATTATCTATTTTTGCACCTGTGCCAATCGGTCATGGTTGCTGCATTATTAATGACTACGGAGCGTTCTGCTTCGAAAATACTTTATTCTCTCATTTCTCTTTTTTCTCAGCCTATAGGCGTGAGCGAAGTCTTCCTTATAACTATCGATTAAGTCATAATATCAAGACAAAATCGGAAGTTGTGGGAGGTTTTGCTCATGTCAAATAATATCCCATTAGCTCTCAGTAAAGAACCAACCGAGATAAATAATCGTGCTCAACTGGTTAAGACATTAACTTTAATCCAGGTTGTCATGATGGGGCTAGCTTATCTGCAGCCAATGACGGTTTTTGACACTTTTGGTTTAGTGTCATTAAAAACTAATGGGCATGTTCCCTCTTCTTATATTATTGCTTTGATTGCAATTCTTTTTACCGCATTGAGTTATGGCAAATTGGTAAAACGGTTTCCTTCTGCGGGATCGGCTTATACCTATGCGCAAAAATCCATGAATCCGCATATAGGTTTCATGGTGGGATGGTCATCTTTGCTTGATTACTTATTCATGCCGATGATTAATATATTGTTAGCGAAAATTTATCTTGAAGCTATTTTCCCGGGCATTGCTCCCTGGATTTTTGTTGTCGGATTAGTTGTATTGATGACTATTTTTAATCTACGTGGTATCAATTTAGTCGCTAATTTAAATACTATTATTGTTATTATTCAAATCGCCGTAATGCTCGTTTTTTTAGCGGTTCTCATCCATGGATTATCTAAAGGCGAAGGCTCTGGCCAGATTTGGTCATGGCGACCTTTTACCTCTGAACAGGCACATTTAATTCCGATGATCACCGGGGCGACGATTTTATGTTTTTCATTTCTCGGCTTTGATGGCATCAGTTCACTATCGGAAGAAACACCAAATGCAGGAAAAGTGATACCAAAAGCAATTTTTTTGACGGCATTAATTGGTGGTTTGATTTTTATTGGCGTTTCTTATTTTTTACAGATGTATTTTCCTGATGTTTCGCATTTTAAAAAACCTGACGAATCACAACCGGAAATTATGTTATATGTTGCTGGTGCGCTTTTTCAGTCTATTATTTTGGTTTTTTCTTGTGCAACCGTCTTAGCATCAGGCATGGCTGCCCATGCTGGTGTTTCGCGACTCATGTATGTTATGGGGAGAGATGGTGTTTTCCCTGAACGCTTTTTTGGTTATGTTCATCCAACATGGCGAACCCCAGCTTTTAACGTTATTTTAGTTGGCATATTGGCATTAACGGCAATTTGGTTCGATATGGAAATTGCGACAGCTCTGATTAATTTTGGTGCATTAATTGCGTTTACCTTTGTTAATCTTTCGGTTATTTCGCAATTTTATTTTAGAGAGCGTCGTTGCCATACTTGGCGGGATAAGTTTAATTACTTAATTTTACCTATTATGGGTGCTTTAACCGTATCTGTGCTTTGGATTAATTTAGAGAAAACTTCCATGTTATTAGGGATGGTATGGGCAGCAGTTGGTATTTTTTATATGGCAATTATCACCCGCCGTTTTCGTCGACCATTACCACAAATGAATGACGCTTAGTAATCACAAAATACACGCTATTGATAGTTTTTATGCAGTAAAGGCCAATTATTTGGCCTTTACTGCATTGGGTAACTAGTTTTGTATTGTCTGGCATTAATACAATTAACTAGCGATCTGATTAGCATAATCTACCAGCGCTTTTAGTTGCTGGCACTTCTCTTTATTTTCTTGATGTTCGGCAAATAATTGCTCAATAGTTTGCAGATATTGGCTTATTTTCTCGCAGGTTAACCTATCGCGACGATGGTGTAACCAGGCAAGTTGTTCTTGTTCTGTCAGGGTGGCCGGATAGTTTCGCGCCCGGTAACGGAAAAAAAGTTGCCTCATGCGCGGATCGTCAAATTTGAGATCTAATGCGGGTAAATTTTGGGGTAAAGTTTGCCGGATAATGGCCATTGTTGAACGATCATTATCACCAAAGAAACCGGAATATAGCATAGCATCTACGTCAGTTGCGGCAGGAAAAGGTTGCGCCTCAGTAAAAAGCCGAATAACTTTATCTCGCACTTCACTATGTTGTCGCAATATGGCTAAATTATTCTGACAAACATCCAGATCAAGTGCTATGCGCTGTGCATCTGCGGTCCGCAGTGTGTTGGCAGGCGCCAGAATGGGACATTTATTAATATGTATCAGTTTGATAGGAATGGCTAATTCACCGGCTAACTCGTCCTTAGGCGTATATAAACGTTGCCTGAGTGTATCACTATCTAATGTTAGCAGTGGACTAATATCTGCTGCTAGATCACAGGCAATAATCGCATTACGGTTTTCGGGATGCCAAGCGAGTGGGGCAATTAGACTGGTATTGGCTCGTATTGCACCAAACATGCCAGAAACATGAACTAGCGGCGTCATTGCAATGATATCAATTAATTGCTTAACTTCATTTTTATTTCTTAATCGAAAGAAGTAATCAAACATTTTCGGCTGTGCTTGCTTAATTAATTTTGCCATTTCGATAGTCGCCAAAACATCCGCTGTTGCATCATGTGCATTGGCATGCTCAATACCGTTTACAACGGTTAAATGTTCTAGTTTAAAACTGGGGAGTCCCTCGTCATTGCTAGGCCAATTAATACCATCAGGACGTAACGCATAGCAGGCGCGTAACACATCCAGTAAATCCCAACGTGAATTACCTTGCTGCCAACTATAAGCATAAGGATCATAAAAATTACGATAGAAAATATGGCGAGTGACTTCATCATCAAAACGAATATTGTTGTAACCAAGAATACAACTATTGGCTATGCTAAATATACCATGAATACGTTTAGCGAATTCAGCTTCATTTATGCCATGAGCAATTGCATATTGGGGCGTAATACCGGTGATCATAACTGCTTGCGGTTGAGGAAGATAGTCATCAGCAGGAGCACAGTAAAAAATTTGTGGATCTTCGATAATGTTGAAATTTGAGTCAGTCCTGATGCCAGCAAATTGTGCCGGTCGATCGAGAGCAGGATGCTGCCCAAAGGTTTCATAATCATGAAACAGAAATGAGGATTTTTGCTTATTGGCCAAAATATTTTCCCAATTTTATGTAGCGCAATATATTGTTTAATAATATTAAAATATTCTAATCTGACAATGAATGTTTTTTTGCTGTACGCGTTGACTTATTTTTAGTTACACATTAATGAACCCATTAGAGATCAATTTTGCATTTAAATTAACCGCAATAATAATCTGTTAACGGATAATCGAACTGAATATCACCATTCTGCAATCAATTATTATTGTATTGGTGTTAATCTTAAGGGTTTTACTTATTTGTAATTATTGGGTTAATTTAATTTGGATTGTTGATAACAGAAAATTAATAAAGGCAAAAGAGTGAATTTATTATCAACGCAAGAATAATAAAACAGGGTAAAAATCCTAGCAATTGGCTTGTTTCAATCAGTCAATCGCCGTATCGTATAGTTTGTTATTCATAATGCATATGTTTTATTGAAAGGTATAAGAAATGACAAGTAAAAATAAGCAGTCATTCCAAAATGTACTGGAGTTTGTACGTATGTTGCGTCGTAAAAATAAAATCAAACGTGAATTGGCGGATAATGAAAAAAAAATTCGTGATAATCAGAAGCGAGTTCTACTGTTGGATAATTTAAGTGAATATATTAAAGAAGGCATGACCATAGAAGAGATCAGAGCAATAATTGCTAATATGCGTAGCGATTATGAAGATCGTATCGATGATTATAATATTAAGAATGCCGAATTATCAAAAGAGCGGAGGGAGTTAACCCAAAAATTAAAAACCCGCCCTGATACCGGCAGCCAATAAAACAGGCTAAACTTAATTACCCCCTATAACACTATTTTACTAAAGGGGGTTAGTTAACAGTTATTTTATAATTAAACTTAAATTTGGATCTATTACTGTATAGATTTGTTGATAAGTTAGCTTATTTTCAACGATATTAGACAGCTCTATAGCCATATCTTGCCGTGTAACTTAGCCTATTTGGGAAAATTGAATCCGTTGGTGATTACCTGAGGCAGCTAAATTAAGTAACCTACCAGGCCTAAGGATGGTGTTAATGAACTAGTTTTTAGCTAGCTCTCTATCATCGATTTATGGCGAATTGACAGACCAAAAAACGCTTTAGCCTAAGATGAGAGTTATTTCCATCCATCACCATAGCCGACAGAGGTCACGAGTAATAATCGTTTAATATTTAACATTTCGGCCGATTTGAAAATATTAAGATTGCCGGTTAGGGAGTTATTAGCGCCAATAGTACTAAAGATAATACCGCTATTAGGAATATTAGCAAAAATATTTTTTATGGCGTTATATTGGCAAACATCTCCTAAAATAACTTGCGCGCCAATCTGTGTTAGCTGTGTTTTTATATTTTACATTGCGGATAAAAGTGATCACTTGATGACCTTGCTGAAGGCCATCTTGCACAAGAAAATAACCAATACCTTTGCCTGTGCCAAAAACAATCCATTGAGACATATTTATTCCTGATTTAATAATAGGGAATATATATTCTACTAAAAAGACTTTGATAAAAAGGTGCGTAAGTGAGTTTTAATTAAAATTCAGAATGAAAAATGCCCGAATTCGGGCATTTTTCATTGATTATTATTTGGGTTTAAACATTTTGGAAGTGGCAACATTGGTTGCAACATGACCACCTGCACCATTTTTGCCATGGAAAGTCATTGCGGGTCGTACATAAGCTTTAATTTCTAAATAGCTTTCAGTAACTTCTGGCGCCGGAGCCTTTGTAGTCGGAGCAAAGGAAAAGCCGGTTTTTTTGCCTGATTTTAGCGTGGCAGTTTTTTCCTTACAGTTATTGGTTTTTTTTGCAATAACATCGGTTACAGAAGATATATTTGGCTCAGCATGGCTAAAATTTTCATCCGATGAGATGGCTATTTTTTCCTGACTAATTTCATGGATTAAATGTTCATCGTTTTTAATCTCATCGCCTATAAAAAATTCATCATTAACAGATTGACCATTTTGTCGCTGCTCTATGGCACCTTCACTTTGTCCTCGCTTTTCTACCGCAATACTAGGACTGTTTTCAGGCATGACTTTGGTTTCATCAAGTGGTTGACAAGCTTTTTCATTTTGTTCAGTAGCTTGAGTCTTAACGGGAATAAGCAATACTTCCGCAGACGGTAGAGAGCTTTCAGACATCGTTGATTGGTCAGTCAAAGGTACTATTCCCGTTGATTGAACCATTTCACTAATTGACGCCGTCTTTTCATTAGCTTCAACCTTATCGATGATGTCATTACAGACAATTGAGTTAGTAGAAGGTGTTGTTTTTTCACTAATTGTCATCACATTTTTGCTATTTGATGGCATTTCATGGGATTGATTTAATTTAATCGGATACTGGATCCAGACTTTACCTGAAGATAATTCAGGAGAAGCAACAGCCATTTTTAATGGTACTAATGATTTGTCTTGAAGTTCATCACGGTAGCGACGACGTCGTTGTCCGCTAACACGTAGGTGACGAGGTGATCGTCTTGATCGCCGTGGAATGATCGTGTCTTGTCGTTCATGAGTATAATTGCTGGATGCGTCTTCAAGTTCAGCCTGTTCTGGGACCTGCGGTATATCTATTGTTTTTTGTTTCTCTGTTGATTCACTTGGCATAATAGGTGCGGCAGTTAACAAAGTAGTCACTGCGTCTTCGCCATTTGTAATCGGCAACTTAATATCCTGATATTCTTTATCAGTAGGTCGTTTTTGTTGTTCAGTGACGCTATTTGTGATGCGCACAGATTGCATCAGTTGACGCTGCTGACGGCGGGGAGGGACAACGACCGTTTTTTCCGTCTCAGTCTCTTTTTTATCTAATTGTTGGGTCTTTGTTTCAAGTTGCTGCTGTCGTTTTTCTTCCTGACGACGCCGACGTTCAGCTCGCTGCTCGCGACGCTGTTGTTGAGTTTCACGTGCAGCGCTATCTTGAGTTTCATTAAATTGACTTTTCTGATTACGACTCTTACGCGCTTGAAGATCATCGGTATGTCCACGATTTTGGCGGTTATCTATATTGTCATTCTGTTCACGGCGTTGAGTTGGCCGACGATTATTACGTCGTTCACTATTACGTCGTTTGTCATTGCTGTTTTTCGATTTTTTTACTGTTTCTTCAATGGGGGGTTGTGATTCAATAAATAATTTTTTCAAGAAAACGGTAATTCGACTAAATAGGCTTTTTGAAGTCTGCTTGTTAGTTGATTTACTCTGTTTACTTGATTTGCTCTTAGCAACGACGGCATTTTTTGTATCTGCTTGTGATTGGAGAGCAAAAGTAGAAATAGCAGGTTGTTCAGGTAACTTTTTCTCACCGGCAGCATCATCTATTAGATTATTGGTTTCAGCTTCGTGGTATTGCGCGAGATAGTAACTTAATGCTGAAATTTCTTCACCTTTACGAATGCGAATCACATTGTAATGCGGTGATTGCATCTGATCGTTAGGAACAATAATGACACGTATATTATGTTGTCGACGCTCAATTTCATTGACAGATTGGCGTTTTTCATTCAGTAGATAAGAAGCAATGGGTACCGGTACAATCGCATGTACTTCATGGGTATTTTCTTTTAATGCTTCTTCTTCGATTAAACGTAAAATAGAGAGTGAAAGTGATTCATTATCACGGATTGTTCCGGTCCCGCTACAGCGAGGACAAACGTGATGACTGGATTCACCCAGTGATGGACTCAAACGTTGGCGTGACATTTCAAGGAGACCAAATCGTGATATTCGAGCGATTTGGATACGTGCTCGATCTTGGCGTACGGCTTCACGCAGGCGGTTTTCAACTTCACGCTGATGGCGAACGGGTGTCATATCAATAAAATCGATAACAATTAGTCCACCTAAATCCCGTAACCGTAATTGACGGGCAATTTCATCAGCGGCTTCTAAATTCGTGTTGAATGCGGTTTCTTCAATATCGCCACCACGGGTAGAACGTGATGAATTTATATCGATAGCAGTTAATGCCTCAGTGGTGTCAATAACCAATGCACCACCGGATGGTAAACGAACCTCACGTTGAAAAGCGGACTCGATCTGTGACTCGATTTGATAGTGGCTAAAAAGCGGAACATCTCCGCTATAGTATTTGATTTTACTTGCAAAATCGCCACGACCAATCGCTTCAATATGATGGCGAGCCATGTCGACAATTTTCGCATTATCAATCAGTATTTCACCAATATCAGGTCGCAGATAATCACGAAAGGCTCGCACAATTACATTACTTTCTTGATGAATCAGGAAAGGCGCGGCTCGGTTTTCCGCTGCTTTTTTTATTGCTTGCCAATGTTTGAGACGATATTGTAGATCTTGCTGCAACGCTTCTGCTGATTTTCCAACACCAGCAGTACGGACAATTAAGCCCATTCCATCGGGTATTTCCAATGAAGATAATGCTTCTTTCAGTTCTGTGCGATCTTCACCCTCAATCCGGCGTGATATTCCACCTGCGCGAGGGTTATTTGGCATTAAAACAAGATAACTACCCGCTAAACTAATAAAAGTGGTTAGCGCAGCCCCTTTATTTCCTCGTTCTTCTTTATCAACCTGGATAATAACTTCCTGGCCTTCTTTTAAAACATCCTTTATGTTAGGACGACCATGAGGTTGATAATGACTAGGGAAGTATTCACGTGCTATTTCTTTAATTGGGAGAAAACCGTGCCTTTCTGATCCATAGTCAACAAATGCTGCTTCCAGACTAGGTTCTATACGGGTAATTTTGCCTTTGTAAATATTTGCTTTTTTTTGTTCGTGTCCGGGATTTTCAATATCTAGGTCATAAAGACGTTGCCCATCAACAAGAGCAACGCGCAACTCTTCTTGTTGAGTTGCGTTAATTAACATTCTTTTCATTATAAATACTCATTATTCTACTAAGTCAAAAAAGTTGCGACTAAAAATGGTTACTGTTGACCGATGGTTTCGTGACTTTTACAAAATCGTCAACCTCGCGGTTGTCGGTTGTATTGAAACGCAATTTTTCGGTGAAGCTACGTTTAAATAAAATGATGCATTCTTAAATTAGTACTGTTGCTGAATTTATTCGTTCAATGTACAGTTTAGCTAATCCAGTAAACCTTTGTTCACAATTCAATAATTTATTTTGATTTTACACACCGTCTTACACCATTGCTGCGTTTATGTGTCATCAAAATAAAATAGATAGATCTCAAATTACGCCAACGCTTGTTTTAATAAACATTATGGCGACTGTCCATTATTCCATTGCTTATGGGTAGATATCAAGATAACTTTTGCTGTTTATTGCTTTTTTATAGGGAAAAATGTGAAAAAATTGCATTTGACAAAGGAATTGACAAAGTTTAAGAAAAAAAGGCGGAAACAAGGTATCATAATATTCGGTCACACTATTTAACAAACTCAAATGTTAACAAAATGTTATAATTAAATAATGAAAATACAGAATCAGGTTCAATTTGTTACTATCGATAATGATGAAGCAGGCCAACGTATTGATAATTTTTTATTGACACGTTTAAAAGGCGTTCCTAAGAGTATGATTTACCGGATTATTCGCAAGGGTGAAGTAAGAATAAATAGCGGTAGAATCAAACCTGAATATAAAATTCAAGCGGGCGATTTAATTAGAATCCCACCTGTTCGGCAGGCAGAGAAGCAACAGACTGTTATTTCGGCAAAATTGGATAAGGTAGCCGCACTTTCCGATTGTATACTTTACGAAGATGACCATTTGCTGGTTTTAAATAAACCTTCCGGTATGGCTGTTCATGGTGGTAGTGGGGTTAATTTTGGTATTATTGAAGCTTTACGTATATTACGTCCTGAAGCACGTTTTTTGGAACTTGTACATAGATTAGATCGTGAAACATCGGGTGTTTTACTAATCGCTAAAAAACGTTCGGCGCTCAGGGTATTACATCAGCAGTTGCGTTTGAAACAGATGCAAAAACAGTATCTTGCGCTGGTAAAAGGGCAATGGCCGTCGCATATTAAAGTTATTCAGGCCCCTTTATTAAAAAATATTTTACAAAGTGGCGAACGGATAGTGAAAGTTGGTACCGATGGTAAATATTCAGAAACCCATTTTAAAATTGAAGAACGTTTTTCTAATGCGACTTTAGTCAAAGCCAGTCCAATAACGGGGCGAACTCATCAGATTAGGGTACACGCACAATATGCAAAGCATCCTATTGCCTGTGATAACCGTTATGGTGATCTCGATTTTGATCAACAGTTAGCGATTACCGGTTTGAAACGACTTTTTTTGCATGCGAGTTCATTAATACTTATCCATCCGTCCAGTGAGGAAAGATTAACTTTTAACGCCCCTTTAGACCAACAACTTAAAAGCTGTTTGGCAATATTACGTAAGCAATAGAATAGTGCATAACTAATCAAATTAGCAAACCAGGTTGAATTTACCAACCGGTTTGCTTTTTGTATGTCGTAATATCGTTAACTGAGAGGGTTGATGCCGTGAGCTCGTAACATATTGATTAAACTAATTAACGGTAATCCGATTAACGTATTAGGATCCTGTCCAACAAGTTTTTCAAATAATGTAATGCCTAACCCTTCTGACATAAAGGCTCCCGCGCATTGATAAGGTTGTTCTTTTATCAGATAATTTTCAATTTCCGTATCATTCAAATGGCGAAAATAGACGGTGAAAAGTTCACATTTGGTCTTGTATTTTCCAGTTTCACTATCAAATAAACAAAGGCCGGTATAGAAGGTGATTTTTTTGCCAGAAGCTTGCTTAAGTTGTTTGATAGCCGCAGTATGAGTTAATGGTTTTCCTATTATTTGATGGTCTAGCAAACCTACTTGATCAGCACCTATTATTAAATGGTTTGGATATTTAATCGCTAATGATTTTGCTTTTTCAGTGGCTAAACGAGTGACGAGAGAAGTTGCCGATTCGTTGATTAAGGGGGTTTCATCAATATTTGGAGCATCAGCAGTAAATGGTAAGCCTAACTTTTCCAGCAGCTGATAGCGTGAAGATGACATTGACGCCAATACAATTGATTTCATAAAATATCTAAAATGCATAGCTAAATGAGGTAAGACATTTTAAACTAAATAGAGCTTAAATAGCGAATGTTTGATGGAAAAATAAGCAAAAGCAGCCTTTTCCTTTGACTATGTCTCATTACAAAGATAATATGCGCGCCTTATGCAAAAGGTAAAATTACCCTTAACGATTGATGCGCTTCGCGCAGCACAAAAAAAATTGGATTATTCAGGATATTATTCACCTGAACAAGTTCTGCGTGTTGTAGAATCAGTAGTAAGTATAGATAGTGATGTAACTAGTGAACTATCGTTTGCAATAGATAATCAACATTTAGTTGTCATAAAAGGCGATTCTAATGTTGATGTCACGTTAAAATGCGAACGTTGTGGTAAAAATTTTAACCATCATGTTCATGTAACTTATTGTTTTAGTCCTGTCATTGATGATGAGAGGATTGCGTTACTACCCCAAGAGTATGAGCCAATTACTGTTGATCAATTTGGTGAAATAGATTTGCTAGCAATGATTGAAGATGAAATAATTCTCTCTTTGCCGGTAATCCCGGTTCATAACTCTGAACGCTGTGAAGTGTCCGACGCGGATATGGTTTTTGGTGAGTTGCCTAACGAGGCAGAAAAGCCAAATCCCTTTGCAGTATTAGCTAGTTTAAAAAAAAGTACTTAAGGAGTAAGGTCAATGGCCGTACAACAAAATAAACCCACTCGTTCTAAACGTGGTATGCGTCGCTCACATGATGCATTGACAACTGCTGAAGTGTCAGTAGATAAAACTTCTGGTGAAACCCATTTGCGTCATCATGTGACTGCTGATGGCTATTACCGTGGGCGCAAGGTTATTAATAAATAATTGTTGTTAATTATTAAACGATTAATGCCTTGGCTAATTTAATCTTAGCATTAGATGCGATGAGTGGGGACAAAGGTCCTCATATCATTGTGCCTGCTGCATTGCAGGCACTTGCATCTAACCCACAATTAAGATTATTACTGGTCGGTATTCCCGAGATTTTAAACCCACTGCTTGCAGATCAGCGTGCTGAGCTGCGTGATCGTTTGCAAATTATACCTGCAGAATATGCTATTGCTAATGATATGAAGCCCTTACAAGCAATTAGACAAAGTAAAGGTTCGTCAATGCGGATTGCGTTAGAATTAGTGAAGTCTGGTCAGGCTCAAGCATGTATTAGTGCTGGAAATACTGCTGTGCTTATGGGGTTAGCAAAACTCCTATTGAAAACAATACATGGTATTGAAAGGCCAGCGCTGACAACGATTTTGCCAAATCAAAAACAAGGTAAAACTGTTGTACTTGATTTAGGTGCTAATGTTAACTGCAATAGTCAAATGCTAGTGCAATTTGCCGTGATGGGATCAGTAATGGCTGAAGAGATTGCACATATAAGCAATCCACGTGTAGCATTATTAAATATCGGTGAAGAGGAAAGTAAGGGTTTAGATAATATCCGCGAAGCCGCCTCAATATTAAAAGCAACACCTTCTATAAATTATATTGGTTATGTAGAAGGTAATGAGTTATTGACGGGTAAAACTGATGTATTCGTTTGTGACGGCTTCGCAGGTAATGTGACGTTGAAAACAATGGAAGGTGTAATACGCGTTATTTTATCTTTAGTAAAGTCTTCAACTACAGAAAATAAGATCTCATCGTGGCTGATGAAGTTGATTAAACCTTGGTTACAAAAACGTATTACAAAACGTTTTGGGCACCTGGATCCTGATCAATATAATGGTGCTTCACTTTTAGGATTACAGGGTATTGTAATTAAAAGTCATGGAGCGGCAAACCAAAAAGCATTTAAGGCTGCAATTGAACAGGCGATTCAGGCGGTAGAAAAGCAAATTCCTAATAGAATTGCGACTCGCTTGAATACCTTACTACCCAAGAGTGATTAAAGCAAAATGTATACAAAAATCTTAGGTACTGGCAGTTATTTGCCTGTACAGATTCGTACGAATGCTGATTTAGAAAAAATGGTAGATACCTCTGACGAATGGATAACTACCCGTACAGGTATTAAAGAACGCCGCATTGCAACAGGAGAAGATAACGTATCTACAATGGGGGCTAAAGCTGCGCAAAAAGCGTTGCTAATGGCCGGCATCGCAGCTAATGAAATTGATTTAATCATTGTAGCAACGACTTCTTCAACTCATGCTTTTCCCAGTGCAGCTTGCCAAATTCAGCAAATATTAGGTATTCAAAACTGTGCCGCATTTGATGTTGCTGCGGCATGTGCTGGCTTCACTTATGCATTAAGTATTAGTGATCAGTTTATTAGAACTGGCATGGCAAAGAAGGCATTAGTTATCGGTTCTGATATATTATCTAGAGTATTAGATCCGAATGATCGTAGTACACTCATTTTATTTGGTGATGCCGCGGGTGCAATCGTTGTCGGCTGTTCACAAGAGCCAGGGATTTTGTCAACTCATTTACATGCCAATGGTAATTACGGTGATTTGCTAACTTTACGTCATCAAGAGCATAGTGAACACTCAGAACCAACTTATGTGACAATGGCGGGTAATGAGGTTTTTAAGGTAGCGGTGAATGAATTAGCTAATATTGTGGATGAAACATTAGAAAAAAATGCGCTAGATAAATCAAAATTAGATTGGTTAGTCCCTCATCAAGCTAATTTACGGATAATTCAAGCAACAGCAAAAAAATTGGCTATGCCAATTGATAAAGTGGTTATTACTCTGGATAGACATGGTAATACTTCAGCGGCTTCGGTACCGACAGCATTTGATGAAGCTGTCAGAGATGGCCGTATTCAGCGAGGGCAAATGGTATTACTTGAAGCATTTGGTGGCGGTTTTACTTGGGGTTCAGCGCTGATCCGTTTTTAAGTTATACAGGAAAATAAAAATGTCTAATTTTGCAATGATCTTTCCTGGCCAAGGTTCTCAATCTCTAGGCATGTTAGCTGATTTAGCGAAAGAGTTTGCTGTAGTAGAGAAAACGTTTGCTGAGTCTTCTAATGTCTTGGGATATGATTTATGGGATTTGGTTCAGAATGGCTCGCAAGAGGAGTTAAATAAAACTTGGAAAACGCAGCCAGCACTTTTATCCGCATCTGTGGCAATTTTTCGAGTATGGCAGGAAAAAAAAAGCAAAATGCCTAAACTTATGGCAGGCCATAGTTTAGGTGAATATTCTGCATTGGTTTGTGCCGATGTCATCGATTTTAAGTCCGCTGTCAAATTAGTAGAACTACGCGGGCAATTGATGCAAGAGTCTGTGCCGGCAGGGATGGGTGCTATGTATGCAATTATTGGTTTAGATAATGAATCGGTATTAGCATCGTGCCAGCAAGCTGCACAAGGTCAAGTTGTTTCGGCTGTTAATTTTAATTCGCCTGGTCAGGTTGTCATTGCGGGCGAAAAGAGTGCTGTTGAGAGAGCGGCAGTCTTATGTAAAGTTGCTGGGGCAAAACGTACTTTGCCATTGGCTGTCAGTGTACCTTCACATTGTGCATTGATGCAGCCCGCAGCAAAGAAATTAGCACAAGCATTAGAAGCAGTTGTGTTTAATAAACCTAACATCACTGTTGTAAATAATGTCGATGTTAAAATCGAAAATTCGGTAGAGGGTATTCGGCATGCTTTAGTCAGGCAGCTGTATAATCCTGTACGCTGGGTTGAAACCATCGAATTCATGGCGGAGCAAGGGATCGTGCAATTATTAGAAATAGGGCCAGGTAAAGTATTGACTGGTTTAACTAAGCGCATTGTGAGTACGATTAATTCAGCAGCAATTAATGATACGGCATCATTAAACGCTGCATTGATAAATAATTGAGGAAAACATGAGTTTTGATGGAAAAATAGCCTTGGTAACTGGAGCAAGTCGTGGTATCGGGCGATCAATAGCTGAGCTGCTGGCTGAACGTGGTGCAAAAGTAATTGGTACCGCTACAAGCGAAGAAGGCGCTAAGGCGATTAGTAGCTATCTTGGTGATAAAGGCAAAGGTTATGTCTTGAATGTGACAGATACTAAATCTATTGATAGTACTCTATCTAAAATTTGTGAAGAATTTGGTGAAATTGATATTTTAGTCAATAATGCAGGTATTACCAGTGATAATCTATTGCTGCGAATGAAAAAAGAAGAGTGGAACAAAGTTATTGATACAAACTTAACTTCGATCTTTAGTTTATCCAAAGCTATAATGCGTTCAATGATGAAAAAACGTTATGGTCGCATCATATCTGTTGGTTCGGTGATCGGCACATTGGGTAATATAGGACAGGCAAATTATGCAGCGGCTAAAGCAGGTGTTATCGCTTTTAGTAAATCGTTAGCGCGTGAAGTGGCTACCCGAGGTATTACAGTGAATGTTGTTTCTCCTGGTTTTATAGAAACGGATATGACTCGAGCATTGACAGATGAACAGCAAGCAGGCATTTTAGCTAATGTTCCTGTGGGGCGGCTCGGTGATGCAAAAGAAATTGCCAGTGCTGTAGCATTCTTAGCTTCTGATGAGGCGGCTTACATCACGGGTGAAACATTACATGTCAATGGTGGCATGTGTATGATTTAAAAACCAATGAATCATTTGCATGATTAATGCTAAAATAGCATATAATAATGCGAAATCAGGTTCGAATAGCCAGGATTGGGTTGTGCCTTTCCTGTATCTAAACTACGAAAATCATCGTGAAAGCGAGTTTTAATAGGAATTTAAATAGTATGAGTACTATAGATATAGAAGAACGTGTTAAGAAAATAATTGCTGAACAGTTAGGTGTTAAAAAAGAGGAAGTTACAAATAATGCTTCATTCGTTGAGGATTTAGGTGCGGATTCTCTTGACACTGTTGAACTAGTCATGGCATTAGAAGAAGAGTTTGATACCGAAATTCCTGATGAAGAAGCAGAAAAAATCACGACAGTGCAAGCAGCTATTGATTATATCAATAGTCATAAAGGATAAGCTGTAAATTTAATTATAGAGAGCTTTTATGCACATATTCAGGCGGTCGATCGACCGCCTATATTTTCACCAAAACTTATTTCTTTTTCTGGAGGATATACGTGTCTAAGCGTCGAGTAGTTGTGACTGGACTCGGCATGTTATCTCCTGTCGGCAACACAGTTGAATCATCTTGGAATGCTGTATGTGCTGGACAGAGTGGCATCTGCCTTATAGAGCATTTTATGACTGAAAACTATACAACCAAGTTTGCCGGTTTAGTTAAAAATTTTAATCATGACGATTATGGTATTTCGGCCAAAGATGCGCGCAAGATGGATCTATTTATTCAATATGGGCTTGCAGCGGGTAAACAAGCTATCAAAGATGCAGACATAGAAATCACAGAAAAAAATGCGCATCGTATTGGAGCGGCAATTGGCTCTGGCATTGGTGGGTTAGGCCTAATCCAGGAAAACTGTAATAATTTACTGACTGATGGCCCACGTAAAGTAAGTCCTTTTTTTGTTCCTTCAACCATTATCAACATGGTGGCTGGACATTTAAGTATTATTTATGGCTTTAAAGGTCCTACTATCTCTATTGCTACCGCTTGTACTTCGGGGGTACATAACATCGGTCATGCCGCACGTATTATTGCTTATGGTGACGCTGATATCATGCTGGCAGGTGGCGCAGAAAAAGCAAGTACATCTTTAGGAATAGCTGGATTTGGCTCTCTTAAAGCCTTATCAAGACGTAACGACGAACCTGAGCGAGCAAGCCGCCCTTGGGATCAGGATCGAGATGGTTTTGTATTAGGTGATGGAGCGGGTATTTTGGTGTTGGAAGAGTATGAACATGCTAAAGCCCGAGGCGCTAAAATTTATGCTGAATTTGCTGGTTTTGGTATGAGTAGTGATGCCTATCATATGACGTCACCACCAGAGAATGGTGAAGGTGCAGCATTGGCCATGACAAATGCATTACACGATGCAGGTATAGACGCAAAAAAAGTAGGTTACATTAATGCTCATGGTACATCAACACTGGCAGGAGATATCGCTGAGGCACGTGCCGTTACATCGATTTATCCAGAACCGAGTAACATATTGATTAGCTCGACTAAATCGATGACCGGTCATTTATTAGGGGCGGCAGGTGCAATTGAAGCTATCTTTACGATTTTGTCGTTAAGAGATCAACTTATTCCTCCAACAATTAACCTTGAAAATCTCGATAGTAAATTACTCGAACTAGTAGACAACGGCCATCTAGATTTCGTACCCGGAGAGGCTCGCAGAGTTGAAGATATGCAGTATGCATTATGCAATTCTTTTGGCTTTGGCGGCACTAATGGCTCGATTATTTTTCGTAAAGTCAATTAATTGATATTTTCTTATAAAAAGGCCTCAACCTAAGTCAAGGTGAGGCCTTTTTATTGATGTAAATGGTAAGTTTCCCATAAAATGTAGCGATAAATAGTAGGTATTCAGTTTGGTTAATAAGTTAGCATGATGATATGTTGGATTAACGGTGAGCAGCGAAATAATATTTCTGTCGAGGATAGAGCTGTTCAATTTGGTGATGGCTGTTTTACAACAATTCGGGTGGTTGGACATCAACCTGCCTTATTATCGCATCACATTTATCGATTACAAAAAGGGGTTAAACGACTACTTTTACCTACACCTGATTGGCAAAAATTGACTGCTGATATAAACAAGATGGCGCAATTGAATAAAAAGGATTTAGCCGTTATTAAAATTATTATTAGTCGAGGTGAAGGTGGGCGAGGGTATAGCATAGCGGGCTTCAACAAAGCCACAGTCATTATTTCGTTAACTGATTATCCAGCTATTTATTTAAATCAACAGCAAACGGGTATTGATTTAACATTGAGTACCATACCAGTAAATAATAATCCTTATTTGGCAGGCATTAAACATCTAAATCGCTTAGAGCAAATATTAATAAAACAGCAAATTGAATTATTGAATGTTGATGAAGCTATAGTGACGGACACTAATGGCATATTGATTGGATGTTGTGCAGCAAATATTTTTTTGCGTAAAGGTAAACAAATATATACGCCAAATTTAGATCACGCTGGTGTTGAAGGTGTAATGCGCAAACAGGTTATTGCTTGTTTATCTGATACTGATTATGAACTTTTCTATATCAGCGACTATCCTAATATATTGGCACATAGTGATGAGGTAATCATTACTAATGCTTTAATGCCCATATTATCGGTTAACCGTATTTTAACTCAGCCAAAACAACCCGTATGGCACTATTATTCTCGTGAATTATTCAATTTTCTTTTGCCATATTGTTTGAGGTTAAATTAATTTTGCGATTAATATTAGATTCTTTTTTGTAGTGTAATATTAGGAAACGAGTGTTAAATGAAGTATGCAAGACGAATGTTGTGGTTGTTTATTTTTTTATTAATATTAACTGGCTGTATTCTCTATACATTTTATCGTCAGATACAAAATTACGCTAATACAGCGATTAATATTCATGAAACAACAATTTTTATTTTACCTGCAGGTACAGGGCGAGCAGGATTAGAATTATTGTTAACTGAACAGAAAATCATAAATCAAGCGAATATTTTTCAATGGTTACTGAAATTGGAACCACAATTAGCACAATTTAAAGCGGGAACATATCGATTAAATCCTGGCATGTCTTTGCGGACAATGTTAGAAATATTCTCTGCTGGTAAAGAAGCGCAATTTAGTTTGCTATTTATTGAAGGTTCTCGCTTCGAAGACTGGAAAAAATTATTACAGCAAGCCCCTTATTTAAAACATACTCTCGACAATCAATCTACGGATAAATTAGCGCAGGATCTAGGGTTACCCTCTAATCAATTATTAGAAGGATGGTTTTATCCTGATACTTATTATTACACAGCGGAAATGAGTGATATTGATATATTAAAGCGTGCACATCAGAAAATGTTAATGGCGCTTGAATATGAATGGCAAGGGCGGGCGGCTAATCTACCGTACAAAACGCCATATGAAATGTTAATTATGGCTTCAATTATTGAAAAAGAAACGGGTATTGATACTGAAAGAGCTAAAGTAGCATCAGTTTTTATTAATCGATTAAAGAAAAAAATGCGGTTGCAAACGGATCCGACGGTTATATATGGTTTAGGTGATAAATACCGCGGGGTGCTTTATCGTAGAGACTTAAATAATTCGAGTCCTTATAACACATATTTGATTGTGGGTTTGCCACCTTCGCCAATAGCTATGCCCGGCAGAGCTTCAATTAAAGCAGCCGCTCATCCTGATGAAACCAATTATTATTATTTTGTTGCAACGGGTAATGGTGGGCATACCTTTACTACCAATATTAATGATCATAATCAAGCGGTTAAACATTATCGTCAGACAAAAGATAAAAATGAATGAAAAGTCGTTATATAGTTATTGAAGGTCTTGAAGGCGCAGGAAAAACTACTGCGATAAAGACGGTTGTACAAACACTCGCTACGGTAGGAATAACTGAGATTGATTTTACACGGGAGCCAGGAGGAACACCGTTAGCCGAAAAATTGCGTCAATTAATTAAGCATGGTATTGCCGAGGAAAAAGTCACTGACAAAGCGGAGCTACTCATGCTTTATGCCGCGCGTATCCAATTAATTGAAAATGTTATTAAGCCTGCTCTTGCAAAGGGAAGATGGGTTATTGGTGATCGCCATGATCTCTCATCACAAGCTTATCAAGGTGGAGGACGTGGGCTTTCCCCCGAATTAATGAAAGTATTACGTAATACCATACTGGATGATTTTCGACCTGATCTGACACTCTATCTTGATATAGAACCTGCTCTAGGCTTGCAGCGAGCGCGAGATCGTGGTGAACTAGATCGAATAGAAAAAGAGTCATTAGACTTTTTTAAACGAACTCGTCAGCGCTACCTTGAGTTAGCCGCTGAAGATGACACAATCATCACAATTGATGCTAACCAATCATTAGAAGAGGTGCAAAAAACCATTCACCATGTATTATCGAATTGGTTGACAGCTCAAGGCGAGTAAAATGAACTGGTATCCATGGTTAAATCATGCATATAGACAAATAATTGCTATCCATCAAAAGAAGCAAGGGCATCATGCATTGCTGTTACATGCTAATGCTGGAATGGGCAGTGAGGCACTCGTTTATGCTATTAGCCGATGGCTAATGTGTCAACAGCCGGAGGATATGAAAAGCTGTGGTAGTTGTCATAGTTGTCAACTGATGTTAGCACAGACGCATCCAGACTGGCATAAAATTGTTGCCGAGAAGGGTAAAAATACAATAGGTATTGAAAGTATTCGTTATTTAACTGAAGTTTTAGTTGGCCATGCACAGCAAGGTGGCGCTAAAGTTATTTGGTTTCCTCGTATTGAAGCATTAACGGAAGCCGCAAGCAATGCATTATTGAAAACGTTAGAAGAGCCGACGAACAATACCTTTTTTTTGTTAGAGTGTCGCGATCCAGCACTATTGCTAGCGACTTTACGTAGTCGATGTTTTTATTATTACCTCTCTGTGCCAGAGCATAAAATGGCAATTTCTTGGCTACAAAAACAAAAGATATCGTTAGCGTTAGTTGATATTGAAACAGCCCTAAAACTCAATGCGGCTGCTCCTCTTGCTGCTTTAACCCTATTACAACCAGAAAATTGGCTAAAAAGAAAGCAATTTTGCCAATCACTAATGCAACATTTAGCAACTAAGACACTTTTCAGTTGGTTACCTGAATTGGATCAGCCAGATGCAATCGAACGGATCAATTGGTTGATAAGTTTATTGTTAGATGCAGTAAAATATCAACAGCAAGCAGGTAATTACTGTGTTAATCAAGATCAGCCCTCATTAATTACTAAATTGGCAGCTATCAATACTGCTGATGTCTTATTAAAAAGCGCTATGGAATGGCAAAATTGTCGTCATCAATTAATGTCAGTGGTGGGATTAAATCAGGAATTACGATTGTCATCTCAGTTAATTAATTGGCAGCGCGCACTATATCACCATAATTAAAAGAGTTTATTATGTTTTTAGTTGATTCTCACTGTCATCTCGATTGTTTAGATTATAAAAATAAGCATAAAGATATTGATGATGTTATCGCAAAGGCGTCGGCCAATGAAGTAAAATATATTCTGGCTATCGCGACAACATTGCCAGGCTTCGTTAGTATGAAAAAGCAGATTGGTCAGCGTGACAATGTGGCATTTTCATGTGGCATACATCCGCTTGATCTTGATAAAGGTTATAATTTTGATGAACTAGCACGTTTAGCGTCAGGCAATGAAGTTGTTGCGTTAGGTGAAACAGGTTTGGATTATCACTATCAAAGTGAGAATGCTAAATTGCAACAAACCGCTTTTCGTCAACATATTCGTATCGGTTGTCAATTAAATAAACCCGTTATTATTCATACACGAAAAGCCCAGCAAGACACATTAACGATATTGAAGGAAGAACAGGTTACTGATTGCGGTGGCGTTTTACACTGTTTTACGGAAGATGAGCAGATGGCTAAAGCATTATTAGATTTAGGGCTTTATATCTCATTTTCCGGTATAGTGACATTTCGTAATGCCGAACAGATCCGCCAGGCTGCACGTATGGTGCCCTTAGATCGCATTTTGATTGAAACCGATGCCCCTTATCTGGCGCCAGTTCCCCATCGTGGCCAAGAAAATCAGCCTGCTTATGTAAGAAATGTGGCGCAGTTTTTAGCCCAATTAAAAGGCGTAGATATTGAAGAAATTGCGCGAGCTACTACGCAAAATTTTTGTGATCTTTTTCATTTAACCATTAAACGCGATTAAACCGCTTGCATCATCATAAAAATAGATTTATAGGATGAAATTATGGCAGCAGAAACGATTTTTAGTAAAATTATACGCCGTGAAATTCCCGCTGATATTGTTTATCAGGATGATTTAGTGACAGCATTTAGGGATATAGCACCTCAGGCTCCCGTGCATATTTTAATTATCCCTAATATTTTAATCGCCACTATCAATGATGTGAAACCTGAGCATGAACAAACATTAGGTCATATGATCACAGTCGCGGCAAAGATTGCTGAGCAGGAAGGTATTGCTGATGATGGCTACCGTTTAATTATGAATTGTAACCGACATTCCGGGCAGGAAGTTTTTCATATTCATATGCATTTAGTCGGCGGCCATCCCCTAGGACCGCTATTAACAAAAAAGATAGATAAATTTTAAATTGTTATTTTGTTGATTTGTCATTAAAGAGGCAATCCTCGTTTTATTGGTTACTCTTTAATTATAAAGCAATTTATATTGTTATTTTGGCACAGGTTTTGTTATTCAGTTTACCTTGCAATTTAAGGTATACAGGAGAAGAGTAAATGAGACGTATTTTTCAACTTATGGTTGTGATATTCCTATTAGTCGGTTGCTCATCGATAACGGGTAAAAAACCGGCACCGGTCATTACAATCGAACCTACTGAGCCTACCGAGCAGCCAACAACACCAACATCGCCAGAAACTGTGCCGCAGTTACCAAAAGTAAAAACAGTAGATTGGTCAACAGCAGTTATTCCTTTAGCCAATCAATTGGTACAAGCTCCAGGGGTTGAGTCAGGCAAGGTGTTATTGATTGATTCAATAAAAAATAATACCAATATGGCAATTCAATCAATGCAAGCAACTGATGCGATTATTGATGCAGTTAATAACCAAAATGTATTTAAATTAGTTCCGCAAGATGTGGTGGCAAATGCACGTAAAGCGTTGGGCTTATCTCAGGAGGACAGTTTAGTTACGCGAAGTAAAGCCATCGGTTTAGCGCGTTATGTACAAGCTGATTATGTTCTTTATTCAGTTATTTCCGGTAATCAACAACAGAGTGAAATTGAAATGCAGTTAATGGGAGCGCAAACGGGTGAGATCCTATGGTCGGGAACAAATCCCATTGAATAAAAAGGAAACACTTATAGCATTGTTATTACAAAAATATCCGGCAATAACCGCTAATAAGTGGCAAATTAAAGCGTTACCAGGGTCTAGCGGTGGTAGTTTCTGTGTTAAAGCAACCCCAAATATTAAACTAATTGCCCGTTTTGCCGGAAAAAATGAGCGTTTATTAGGTATTAATCGACAAAGAGAGCGTAGAATATTACGCCAGCTTACTCAATTTGTTGCAGCCCCCCAGATAGTGGGGGCTAATAATGACTGGTTAATATTAGAATGGCTTACAGGTGAGGTGGTTACTGATACGGACACGAGTTTACAGGAATTATATCAGCCGCTAGGTCATATACTGGCGTCATTGCATTCATATCCATTATCGGGTTATTCATTACCTCTTAAACAACATTTAGCCAGTTATTGGTATCAAATTGACCGTCGCAGACTATCACCTTATTGGTTAAATTTACATCATTTTTTTCAATATGCCTGTCAACCTAAAACCAGCAAAAAAGTACTTGCACATCTTGATATTCATAGTGGAAATGTTCTATTAGCTGATAATGGAATTTTAAAACTCTTGGATTGGGAGTATGCAACTGATTGTGATCTGGCCTTTGCCCTGGCAACGTTATTCGCGACCAATGATTGGGATAAAAATGGCCAAAACCAATTTTTGCACCATTATTGTCAGCAGCAGCCTGCATATAAAGATTTTAATAAATTAAAGCTGCAAATTGCCTTGTGGCTACCATGGGTTAACTATATGAGAATGATGTGGTATGAAGTCCGCTGGATGCAAACAAAAGATTCACAATACTTAGCATTGGCGCAACCGATTAGAACATGGTTAGGCTTAGTTTGAGCATATTTGCTATTAAATAGTAATCATAAAATATATTAAGTAGGTAATTAATGGGGCCCATTATATTAGATCTAAAGGGATTTGAATTAGAAGCTGAGGACTGTGAAATTCTAAAGCACCCACTGGTTGGGGGGATTATTCTTTTTACGCGCAATTATCATGATCCTGAGCAACTGAAAGCGCTTGTCCGCCAAATTCGCAACGCAGCACATAGCCGCTTACTTATTGCCGTCGACCAAGAAGGTGGCCGCGTGCAAAGATTTCGGCCAGGATTTACTGCGCTACCTGCCGCACAAGCCTATGCTGCACTTAACGATCAGGATACAGCGGCTAAATTAGCGGCAGAAGCTGGTTGGTTAATGGCGGCAGAGATGATTGCGATGGACATTGATATCAGTTTCGCACCAGTGCTAGATATTGGACATCATTGTATTGCGATTGGTGATCGTTCTTTTCATCAACAACTTGATATCGCTATTATGATGGCTGAGGCTTTTATTACAGGTATGCATGCTGCCGGTATGAAAACAACCGGTAAGCATTTCCCAGGTCATGGCGCGGTTAGTAGTGATTCCCATAAACAAACACCAACTGATGAGCGTACACTAGCCCTGATCAGGTCGCATGATATGAAAATCTTCAGTTATTTTATCCAACGGCGTTTACTTGATGCCATTATGCCAGCACATATTATCTATACTAAAATTGACCAACGGCCAGCGAGTGCTTCGGCTTACTGGCTAAAATCAGTCTTGCGCCAACAGTTAGGATTTAGTGGGACAATATTTTCTGATGATCTTTCCATGGCCGGCGCGGCGGTTATGGGAGGATATGCCGAGCGGGCACGGGCAGCCCTTAATGCCGGCTGTGATATGTTACTTATTTGCAATAATCGTATTGGGGCAATAAATGTATTAGATAGTTTAGCAATTGAAAAACATAACCAAACAGTAAATCTTTTTCATCATGCACATCGATACTCTTTAGCTGAATTACAAAAAACACCGCGATGGCAAGCGGCAAATTTAGCATTAACATCTTTGTGTGAAGAATGGCAGAGGTAGATATGATTATTTATTTACATGGTTTTGATTCAAATAGTCCTGGTAACCACGAAAAAATAATGCAATTACAATTTATAGATCCAGATGTCCGCCTTATCAGTTACAGTACGCTATATCCCCGCCATGATATGCAGCACTTGCTGAAAGAAGTTGATAAAAATATTCACGCTTTGGGCAAAGAGCCAATTTTAATTTGTGGTGTTGGCTTAGGGGGTTTTTGGGCTGAGCGGATAGGATTTTTATGTAATATAAAACAATTAATGATAAATCCAAATTTATTTCCTTATGAAAACATGATAGGAAAAATTACTCGTCCAGAAGAATATTTAGACATTATGACTAAATGTGTAGATAATTTCAGACAAAAAAACAAACATAAAGGTATGTTAATATTATCTCGTCATGATGAAATTATTGATAGCCAACAAAGTGCCAATATTTTAAAACCTTATTATCCTATAATTTGGGATGAAAAACAAAATCATAAATTTAAAGATCTGTCATATCATTTAGCAACCATTAAATCATTTTATAATTAAGTTTATTATTAAATCTTATCTGTTAGTAGGATTATTTAATTATAATAATTTAATGGCTTAATTTTAATTTTCGAGACGGTGATATGTAAAATTATATTATTTAATTGAACAGGTTTTATATTACATCATAAATTTCTATTTAATTATTTGGTTGTTAACAATAAATTACTCTCTTTTATTTTTTGCTTTTTCTTGTTAATAATAGTATCTACTTTGACTTTTAAAAAATAATATTTATAAGGTAAGGTATTATGCCAAATATGATGAAATATTTTTTTGATATTAGTTTTTCACAGGATAAATATATCTATAATGAATTTGAGGATAAGTTATTATTTATTTTTAGTAAATTTGTCGCCGCTAACGATACCAATATTACCCAAGGTATCACAGGTTTATGTGCAGCGCTTAGTGCTGAATATTTAACACATGTTCGTCAGGGAGGTTTAGAACAAGGTAAAAACTACCTGGCCAGTATAAAATATTTGGCAAAAATTTTAGATAAACCGATCGCTCCCCACGATCCTCCTCTTTTTAAAGCCATGCTACAGGCAAGAAAAATTTAATCGTATATTAATTGATTTGGCTAAGCGGCAGCGGGAATCTTTTGATATGATGGATATGGCCAGTTATTATCCCGCCTACCCTTTTTGGCCAAATAAAGATCTAAGTGAGACTATATCCAATTATATGGAAAAAGTTATTTCATATGAAAGTAAAATGCAAAGTTTACGTAAAGATAGATATTGGTTCAAAGAACTATTTATTGAGATAACACGTCACTTAGATAATGAGAATTATAATACTGAGGAAATTAAATTTTTTGCTGAAAATACCTTTATTTCGCTTAAGAAGAAGTATATTGAAAAATATATTAAGTATTATAATGATAGAGGATTAAAAACAATAAATAATAGTCAAAGATATATATATAACGAAATTAATATTGATTAGTTTATCAAAAAAAATATAGACATTGATGATATAGATAAAAATAAATATTATGAATTTTGCTCTGTAGACCATATGATGGCTATTGTAATAGAGAAAAATAGTAAAACAGGAAAGTTAATTTATGCTTTTTTTGACCCTAATAATGGGGTAATACAGATAGAAAATAAAGATATATTTATCGAGTTTTTAAATTATATTGTTAAGATTAGACGTGATAGTTATAATTTTATTCGATTACGTGATGGAACTATGGATGTACTTATTTCTGAAATGGAATATGATGAGAAGATTACTGAACAGGCAATTTTACCTAAATTAGATGAAAAATTAATTAATATAACAACCAATAAGATCCTTTGTGATAATGAGTATAAATTTATTCTTGATTTAAAAACTAAAATTATTTTTAAAAATTTTAATGATAATACTAGAACCACTCATATTGAATTAATTAGTGAAAAACATAAACCAAAAAGTATTAATATTTTGATGAATTCACTTTCATCTGATGAAATACTAGTATTCTTTACTAACCAACATAAAAATATTTTAGCATTAGCGGAAAATAATCTTCACATATGTATAACTAATGAAAATTATGAAATTCGTAAAATAACCGATGTCAGTGATGTTATTTATCGTTTGCGAAATAGTAGAGAACGATTAGAATTTTATCTCTCTGATCCAATTGTTACTTTGCCGCGTGAACGATTGCCCTTAGAAATATGTGAACTTCATAATAATGAGGTTTTGGGAAGTAGAACACCAATAAAACTTGATAATTTGTGGGATCCAAGTGTTAATCCCGAACTTATTCCTCAGCAAAATAAAACGCAATTAATAGCAGAAGCTAATAATCTTTATAATGTTATCATTCAGTTAGAAGGTGAAGATATTATTAATAAAGCGGCGGCAAATTTAATTGGTAAACATCCAAATAACACCATATTAATTCAATATGATCTGGAAAATGATCAATATCGACTAGTATATGGTGATATTGATAAAGTCATAACTAACAATAGCCGCTGGTTACTAATTGGACATGGTCATTTTGATGAACAAAAAAAACAACGACTATTTGCTAATCAAAGTGCTTATACCATAGTTGATAAACTAAAAAAATTAAAAACATCGTTATTAGCCAATAATGAACCAGACAAAATAGTTTTATTAGGTTGCAAATTAGGCCAGGGTAATTTACTGGATAATTTTGCCTTAAATATTAGCCAAGAATTTTGGCAAAAAGAATTTAAATCTACCTTAGTGGCTTATACCAAAGATTTGTCGATTTATCATAATGGCAAAAAAGAAGTTTATTTGGATGAGAGTAACGATAGTAAACAGCCAGCAAAATACTATAAAAATCAGTATCAAAAAGATAACAATAGCGGTGAAATAACTATTAATGGAGAAGCACTAATTTTATATCTTTTACGGCAAATAAATTCAGCGGATATTACATTATCTGCAGCAGTGACTCGTTATCGAGACTATCTTAGTCAATATTTTTATTATCCTAATGGGGAGTTGGACTTAGATTTACTCAAAACAATTGCTTATGATGGTGAAGCCTATAAAGTTTTTGCCGATAATTTTACTATCGATGAAAGAATAATAAATAATTATGACATTGGTGTATTAATTGATAATTTACATGGAAAAAATATTGATAATGTCCCTTTATGGCCAAAAGTCAATGCTGCTAATATCACAGCAGGATTATCGCAAGCATTAGATGAAAATAGCTCACAAATAATCTTTCGGTTTTCTGGTGATAAAAAATATCAGCAACAGGCAGAATTATTAGCCAGACAAATCCCAGAAAATACTTTTATTTTCCAAATGGACAAAGATTCAAACAAAGCAATTTTAGAATATGGCGAATTAGACAAATTAAATAACACAAAAATAAAAAAATGGATATTATTAGGTAATATAGCCACGACTCCTGAACAATCTTTATTTGAAGGACTTTTATCAGTAAAATTAGGCTGTGTCCCTTAATTGCGTAATCGGCGGTAAAACAAGCGAATGCAGCCCAGTTTCACCATTGCTAGATAGTTTCTTGCCGTTTTTTCATAACGTGTAGCGATCCGGCGATATTCCTTTAAACGGCCAAAACACCTTTCCACAACGTTGCGATGGCGATAAGCATCACGATCAAGTTGCGAGCGTCCATCTGAAGCCAGTTTTTCATTTGATTTTCGGGGAATAACCGTTTTCATCCCTTTTCTTTTCAACTCGTTACGTAGCGCATTCCCAGAGTAGGCTTTGTCAGCCAGTAC
>NZ_AUCC01000013.1 GCF_000429565.1 Arsenophonus nasoniae DSM 15247 | reverse complement strand
AGTTCCATCCTTTGACCATCTGTTGAAACGGTTATAAACGGTTTTCCATGGGCCGTAACGTTCAGGTAAATCACGCCATGGGGCGCCTGAACACAGTATCCAGAACATGCCGTTGACGATTTTGCGATGTTCTGCCCACGGCCGACCGACCCGCGAAGATGTCAAAACGGTTGGCAACAAGGGCTCAATGATTGCCCATGCTTCATCAGAAAGATCGTAGCGAGCCATAATTCAAAGTATCGTAGAAACAGATGGATACTATAGCTCAAGCAATTAAGGGACACAGCCTAACAACGTTAGTTGCTTTCGGCGTTAAGGCTTTAAATTGGACAGCAAAAATCTCTGTGCCACTATTCAGTCTAGTAGTAGGCTGGATTTTCTTTTTATTAGTAAAAGATCATAATATCATCAATTTAATCACGACTACACCTACCGGTACAGCAATGAGTCTAAGTGCTGCGATCACGGCCGTTGTTGGTGGATGTATGACTGGCGCTTTCACTACACCAGATATTAGCCGCTATTGTCAAAGTAGTAAGCATGTTTTTTGGATGACATTAACATCGATTGTCATCGGTGAATTTATTGTTAATGGTATTGCAATATTAATTGCCCATGCACTGAACACACATGATGTTGTGACAATTATGGGACAAACAGCCGGCTGGATAGGTCTTCTTACGGTTATTTTATCAGCTATAAAAATTAATGACTTGAACCTTTATTCTTCATCATTAGGGGTTGCTAGTGCTGTTGAAGGACTAACTGGCAAAAAGTTGCCTTACGTTTGGTTAACAATTACTTTGGGGTGTATAGGAACTATTTTATCTGTTTTAGGTATCTTAGAGGAATTTGTCACTTTCCTTACATTTCTCGGTATCCTTTTTCCTCCTATTATTGGCGTAATGTTGATTGATTATTATATCATTCATACTAATCGTAAAATACTCGATTCTTCTAGACAAACGGGTGAACTACCAAGCTTAACATCCATACCTTTAGTCGGATGGAATGCCATTATCTCCTGTCTATTAGGCAGCGTTGTTGGCGCTACAACTGACGTTGGCATACCATCACTAAATTCTTTATTAAGCGCAAGTATCACATATTGGATACTATGCACTTTTTTTCAAAAAAAATAAATCGATTATTTTTCAGATAAATATTCGATAGAATAAATATCTGTCCGCCTATCCCGCAAATAAGGTATTTCTAATCTGCTTTTTGCTTGTAAGTTAAAATCAACCTCGCAAAAAGCAAGATCTTCATCATCATAAGATGCTACTTTTAACGACTGTCCGCGTGCTCCTATTAATTGACTGCCTCCAAAGAAATTGAGATCTTTTTCTTTGCCCCATCTATTTACAGCCACCAAATGAATGCCATTTTCCAAAGCTCGGCTGGCACAATTTATCGACCAAATATCTTTATTTTCTTTATGCCAGGCAGCAGGAAGAAACAGAATATCTGCGCCTTGCAAGGTTAGAATTCTAGCGAGTTCAGGAAAACCGGCATCATGACAAATCATTAGACCAATACGGCACTTTGGCGTGTCAAATATAGGTATATTCTTACCTGCAGTAAACCAACTTCTTTCATGATTAACCAAATGCGTTTTTTGAAATGTTCCAATCCAACTTTCATTGTTTGGCGTCCAAATACCTGCTGAATTAAAAATTTTACCTAAAATTTCTCCACGTTCAATAAATCCACATATAATGGTTAAATTTAAATGTGTTGAGAGTTTACTCAATAACTGGTCAGTTTCTTCGCCCTTCGACTCACTAAGCGACCACAATTCAGTACCTAATAATTCTGGCGAATAGCCAGTTGTTGCTAATTCAGGGAAACAGATAATATCCGTATTCTTTGATGCCGCCTCTTTACATAATTTTGCTATTTTTAATAAATTACTTTCCTTATCACCCAAAATTGTATCAATCTGAGCAAGCGCAATCTGTAACAAAATTTATTCCCATAAAATAATTAAATCATCAATTATATTAATAATTTTCATCCCCAACAATACCTAAAATCTAGGTATTTACCCATATAATACACTGCTTTATAATTACAAGATATCTGAAAATGAATATTAAAATAGTCGTTCATTAAATATTATAAATTAATTTTTAATTAAAAACTTCGTCAACACTTGGGAAATTTATTTAAATGTCCATCATTAAAATAGTAGAGGTATAAAATTATGTGAATGTTAATTTTTTCTATAATATATAAATTTGTTCTCAAAATTTAATACAAGCAGGTATGCAAATACTTTATAGAAATTTTTAGGATGAATTATTCAAATACATTAAGACAAAAATATTTTAGGTAAGTGACTATGTTTAATGTACAACCAAAACGTAAAACAACTTTTCAGCGATTAAAACCCGGCATGGCTGTTTTTTATAATGAAAAAGTGTTAAAAATAATAAAATTACGTAACATAAAACTAACGGAAAAAGGGTTGATTTACCAATTTGATGTCGATGGTAGTAATGGAATATTGATGGGCGAAAGTGGTACAAGAATAAGTATTATTAAAGAATCATAGGATTATAAACATTACTCAATCTAGTGATTTTTGCTTTTGATTTTATTACCTTCCAAATAATTATTGATATATTGATATGGCTATCAGAAACAATCAAGCTGCTGTAAGTAGCACTCCAATCGAAAGTATTATGCCGTTCTGAAATTGCAATAATTTATTTTACCGCTAATTTTGAATATCCAACCTCTATATAATCAATATAAATAACAAAATATTAAAAACATTTTTAATAAACCCAATTCTTTCATTAAAAATTCGTTAAAATATTAAAATATTAAAATATTAAAATATTAAAATATTAGAATATTTCATTCTTTTTTCCCGTAATATAAAATGTTCTTTATAACAAGATTAACTAAATGATTGCATTAAAGAATTCAGCATAAATAGGTAAATTGAGTATGGTCAAAATTGTAGTTACTGGCGTAATATTAGCAGGTGGACAAGCCCGTCGAATGAATGGGTGCGATAAAGGGCAAATCCAGATTGCAGGCAAACCTCTTTACCAATACGCAATTTCCAAACTGTTGCCACAAGTTGATTATCTTCTCATTAATGCCAATCGAAATATTACCAAATATCAACAAGCAGGATATCCTGTTATTGGTGATACCATAGTCAATTTTGCTGGCCCCTTAGCCGGCATGTTAGCATCTCTTCATGCAGCTCAAACATCTTGGGTCGTTTTTGTACCTTGTGATGTACCTGATTTCCCCGATAACCTAGTGATGAAACTTTGGCAAGGCCGCAAAGAAAATGTGGGCAGTTATGTCACTAGCGCCGGTTCAAACCATCCAACTTTTGCATTACTCCATCGTTCTGTTATCCCGGCACTAGAAGAAAATTTAATTAAACATCAGCATAAGGTAATGTCTTTTATGAAAAAAATTTGCGCTTCGGCAGTAAATTTTGTTAATCTGAATACATTGGCAGAATGCTATAAATGGGAGCAACAGCAAACAAATGATAAATAAAAATGCAATTCCACTACTTGGAATTACAGCTTATAGTGGTACAGGAAAGACAACGCTATTAAAGAAAGTTATTCCTTTACTCGGTAAAAAGAATATTCAAGTTGGGGTTATCAAACATACCCACCATGACATGGACATTGATAAGCCGAATAAAGATAGCTACCAATTACGCCAAGCAGGTGCCAAGCAAACATTAATTGCCTGTCAACAGCGTTGGGCATTAATGACTGAAACACCCGAAAACCCCATCCTTGATTTAACTTATTTAGCCAATCAATTTGATCCACAACAGACCGATTTAATTTTAGTTGAAGGATTTAAAGAAGAAAGTATTCCTAAAATTGCGCTATACCGAGCGACAACTAACCGTCCCTTTGTGGATATTTTGGATCAACACGTAATAGCAGTTGCAAGTGATAACAAACAGACTACCCAACTTCTGCAATTGGATATTAACTCTCCTGAACAGATCGCCGATTATATAGCCAATTGGTTAGAATCAAATAAAAGCAATGATAAGTAACAAAATAGATTATATTTATTAACATAAGTTTTATTATAAGCTCTAGATAAAAAATATAATCAACAGTAATATTGGGTTATTCTGGACTAATCTAAGATAGCTTATAAAAACAAGTCTGAAAAAATTGTTGGGTATTGATGTTCAAGATATTAAGTAATTAATGCTACAGCGTTTACACCTATTACAATAAAAAATTCTATTTATTTATATTTGTAAGTAACTAAATAGCCCCATAACATATATAATTCGATGATCAATCTTTTAATAAAGATAAACCCTTTCTACATTAGAAACTTATCTTAATTAAGCTATTATTAAAATTATTTAAGTACGCTTTTAGCCAACCCAGAACACGCTTAAATTATCCTGAGATTAAATATTGCCATACTTAGCTAGTATCTTTTCAAAAGCCAAACTTTTATTAGGCTACTCTCCAAGACACTTGAAACTACATAAAAATTAGCCAAATAATCAAGCTATTTTTGTTTAAAACCACAAACAAGTATAAGGATTAGGCATGGGATATATAACCACAAAAGATAAAGTTGAAATTTTCTATAAAGACTGGGGCCACACGATGCTCCAGTGATCTTCTTCCATCATGGCTGGCCATTAAGTTCTGACGATTGGGATAACCAAATGTTATTTTTCTTAGCACAAGGTTTCCGTGTGGTAGCGCATGATCGTCGCGGCCATGGGCGTTCCAGCCAAGTCTGGGATGGACATGATATGGATCATTACGTTGATGATGTTGCCGCTGTAGTGAACCATCTTGGCATACAGAAAGCTATTCATGTAGGCCATTCTACTGGAGGTGGTGAAGTTATTCACTACATCGCTCGACATGGAGAAGATCGTGTTTCTAAAGCAGTGCTTATTAGCGCGGTTACTCCAATCATGATACAGAGCGACACTAACCCGAAAGGATTAGCCAAATCTGTTTTCGATGATATGCAGGCTAAGTTAGCAGCCAATCGAGCACAATTCTATTATGACCTCCCGGCTGGACCATTCTATGGTTACAATCGACCGAATGCCAAACCATCGGAAGGCATTATTTGGAATTGGTGGCGTCAGGGCATGATGGGCAGTGCCAAAGCGCATTATGATTGTATTGTCGCTCTTTCACAGACAGATTTTACCGAAGATTTGAAACTTACTACTATCCCAGTTCTAGTAATGCATAGTGTTGATGACCAGATTGTACCTTATGAATCCTCCGCTCCGTTAGCGGCAAAATTATTACAAAACGGCACGTTGAAAACCTATACGGGTTTTCCACATGGCATGCCTACTACAGATGCCGATACTATCAATACGGATTTATTGGCCTTTGTTCGGAGTTAACCGTTAATCTTCAGAAGTTGGTAAAAAATGCCAACTTCTGATTTATTGAATATTGCTTTCACACACCATTTAGAAAATCCATCAATGAAAATAACCACTGACAAAACAGAGATTTTTTCATGGTGCTAGCTTACTACCACACCTGAAATCTGGAAGATTTCTGTAAAACCTTTAATCATAAAGCTCGTAAGCATTTTCCCGAAATTTTATGTTTTAGCTCAATTTTGCCTAATAATGTCTTGTAAGGATGTCATTTTCCAGGGTTTTCGTTTGCGAGTAAAACAACAGATCATTGAATCAAATGTGTGTTGTGAGGCATTAAAATTCCATTTTCACCACTAACATTAAAGTGGCTACGAATGTTTGTCTCATTGACCCTTTTTGTTAGGACAAGCAATCCATCAATATCAGAAATCTCAATATTTTCGTAGATATGCATGTAACGCTCTAACTCAGTTATGTGTAGCACTTGTCTAATTCTGGCTTCGATCCCGATGTCTTTTACGTATCTCTGGAATTTAGGAGAAATCCAAAAAAGAAGCTCCATCATCTTGTCAAGCCTAGTTGTCAGCAGAGATATGATGTCTTCTTTTTCTCCTACATCAGATAGTCGCCACGTGGATTCATTGTGCGATACACGATTCCGGAAATAACGAACTTCCTCTATTCTTCTACGAATGATATCTCGTTGATGAAACATAGGGTTACTTTCAATTGTTCTTGGGAGCTTCTTGAAGGCTTTAATTAGGCCTGTCGGCCACATATAACTATTGTTAGAACCGTCGTAGTAGTGCTTATCTAGAATATATTCCCAGGTAGAGAAATCAGTCTGAGCGATAATCTGATCATGGTTTGGTGTAGGGTCGACTTCCCCTTTATCTTCCAATGCTTTTTTTGCTGCTCTTTTTGCAGCTTTAATTTTTCTTTTGAACTTTTTAACTTGCTCTGCCGCAATCGGTTGACCTTGATCATTACTCTCCTGCCAAGAAGGAAGGTTGTCGAACCAAAACCATTGACCCCAGCTTGTTCTGCTTTTAGTTTTGCAGCATTGCTGATGGCGTTTCGCAAAGACACTTCTATGATCTGTAGTAGTGGATAAAATGCACCGACAACAGCAAGGTTCCAACTGTAGGCTCCAAAAAGTTGTGCATCGTTTTCTGTAGCAATCGAAGTACTGTAGCTAGATAGTCTACTTTGTGTAATAAGCCGTCTTGGCTCATCATAGTCGTAATTAAATGGCATAATTTTTTTGATGTTCTAAACTCACTGTGCTAATGTTTGCACACAATGAAGCAAAAGTCTTTGTTTTATTTCAAAAACAATTGACAACTCTAAACATTTGGCATATGGTTTGAAATGTAGCTAGCAGATGGTTCTTCTCCCGCCTTCGTCGCGGTGTCAGTTCCTCAGCATCAAGCGAAAGCCTATGACCCGAAATTACTTAATTGTAATTTCGGGTCTACTCATTATATGGTGGGTTTTCTAAGCTAACCCCTCATAGTAACAAACTCTTCAGCTGCCGTTGGATGAATTGCCACGGTATTATCAAAATCTTGTTTAGTGGCGCCCATTTTTAACGCAACCGCAAAACCTTGTAAGATTTCATCCATGCCAAAACCGATACCATGAATACCGACAATTTTCTCTTCCTCGCCAACACAAACTAACTTCATTCGGCAGGGTTGGCGATGAGTCGTTACCGCTGTATACATTGAAACAAAAGAAGATTGGTATACTTTAATTTTATCGCTACCAAATTTTTCTTTTGCTTGTGGTTCGGTCAAACCCACTGTGCCTATTGGCGGATGACTAAATACCACTGTAGGTATATTGGTATAATCCAGATACTCATCAGGTTTATTATTAAATAGACGTTCTGATAATCGACGACCAGCCGCTACTGCAACTGGGGTTAATTCGATCGCCCCGGTATTATCACCGACTGCATACACTCTTTCTACATTTGTGTTTTGGAATTTATCAACTTTAATATAGCCTTTACTATCTCGTTCTATACCAGCCAAATCAAGATCCAAATTGTCGGTCATTGGCTCACGGCCAATTGCCCATATTAAGGTATCAACAGTTTGGGCTTTACCATTTTCTAACTGTAAAGTTAAACTACCGTCAGAATTTTTAATAAGGGCTTTAGGAATAGATTCAGTATGCAATGTTAGCCCTTCATTTTTCATAATTCCCACCAGTGATTTAACCACCATAGGATCAAAATGACGTAAAGGCGCATGCTGACGAACAAACAAATGGGTCTCACTACCCAAAGCATGCAACACGCCAGCTAATTCGACAGCTATGTAACCTGCACCCACAACGGCAACTCGCTTAGGTAATGATGTCAATTGGAAAAAACCATCTGAGTCTATACCATATTCCGCTCCAGGAATATCAGGCCAAATAGGTCTCCCACCGGTAGCTATCAGAATATGATCTGCGGTTAACTTGCTGCCATTAACCTCAATGGTATGAGTATCAATAAAGCGCGCAAACCCATTAATTACCTTAACATTATTCGTAGTCAAACCAAGCTCATAAGATTGATGAATACGATTAATATAGCTTTGCCGGTTAGTGATCAATTTCTGCCAATCAAATTGATTAATCGTGGTATTAAAACCATAATCAGGCCCATAAGCTTGAATCGCTTCCGCAATTTGTGCCGCATACCACATAATTTTTTTGGGTACACAACCAACATTGACACAAGTTCCACCTAAAGCCTTTGCTTCAATAAGCGCACATTTCTGACCATATATCGCCGCACGATTTATTGAAGCAATTCCACCGCTACCACCACCAATAGCAATATAATTATAATGCTCACTCATCGTTATTTTATTTCCATTTTATTAATTAAATACCAGTTTAACGAAGATTCTTATACAGGCTATTTATTAATAACCCGTTTAAAACTAGCAAACTATTATCAGGAATAAAAAATTTATTCTGGTACAAGCCACTCTACGCAGGTATGGCCTATTCCTTCTGGTACTAAAACTTTATGTAACCATGGTAATAATATACGGATTTGTTGTTCCAGTTTCCAAGGTGGATTAATGATGATCATACCTGAAGCCGTCATTCCTCGTTGATCGCTATCCGGACGCACGGCTAACTCAATCTTTAATATTTTACGCATCCCACTATTTTGCAGTCCGTGGATCATTCGCTTAACTTGCTGGCGCAAAACTACCGGATACCAAATAGCATAAATTCCTGTAGCAAACCGTTTATAACCTTCTAAAACTGCGTTAACGACTGACTGATAATCTGATTTTAATTCATAAGATGGATCAATCAAAATAATGCCTCGACGACTTGATGGCGGTAACTTGGATTTTAACTGTTGAAAACCATCTTGGCGTAAAACTTGTGCTCGCTTATCTTTTGCAAATTCTGCTCGCAGTAAGGGATAATCACTGGGATGTAATTCAGTCAATACCAGTTTATCCTGTTCACGCAACAAAAACTTGGCCAATAATGGCGACCCTGGATAATAATGAAGATCACCCTTGGCATTAAGTTTAGTCATTACTGTTAGGTAAGCAGCTAACTCTGTCGGCAAATCATCTCGTTGCCATAAACGCGCAATTCCCTCACGATATTCTTCTGTCTTACCAGCATGCTTAGTTGTTAGTTGATAACGACCAGCTCCAGCGTGGGTGTCAAGATAAAGAAAAGGCGTTTCTTTTTCCTTAAGAGACTCAATAATCAAACTTTGTACAATATGCTTTAACACATCTGCGTGATTACCTGCATGGAAACTGTGACGATAACTTAACATAAATTTATTACCATTTAATGTAAAAAAACTATTTTATGGGAGCTAAAAATATAGCCATTATTAGCCTTATATTACCGCACATTTTATCATAGTAATATTAATCACTAATAATGACATAATGCCTTTATAGCATTATGCTAAATAGACTATTAACAATAAAAAAGGTGAATATACGATGAAAAAAATACCATTATCAATATGTTGTATTGCGTTTATGCTTGGCAGCTACTCAGTATTTGCAAGTCAACAAATAAATCTCTGTGAAATAAAAAAGCAAAAGTTACAGACCGAAATCGAATATGCTAAAAAACAGGGTAATCAACATCGCCTTGATGGATTAGAAAAAGCGTTAAAAAATTTACAACAGAACTGTAAGTCTGAATCTTTATATCAAAGAAATAAAAATGAAGTTGAGAAAAAACGCTTAAAAGTTAAAGAACGTGAAGTTGATTTAAAAGCCGCACAAGCAAAAGGCGATAAGAATAAAATTAGTAAGCAGCAACAAAAACTACAACAAGCCAAAACTGAACTTCGTCAGGCAGAGGAAACACTGAAAGCAAGTCAATAAATCATCAGCAAATTAAACGGATTTAGATAAAAACAGGCCATGCTTAAAAATAACTTTGAGCACATAATAGCCATGCAGCATAAGGAGAGCAAAAGGTGAAAAACACATTGAGTAAAGGGGTTGCTAGTGGTCAGAAAGCATTAATCTATTCAAAGAAGTGGATTAAAATTATCTGTAATATTCCATTTATTGCCCATTTGATCCGTGCAGCAGAACGTTTTAATGACCGTATGGGCAACCAATTTGGCGCCGCTATTACCTATTTTTCTTTTCTCTCTTTGATCCCTGTCCTTATGTTTTCCTTTGCTGCAACTGGCTTTATACTAGCTTCTAATCCCGATCTATTGGAAAAATTGATCCGTGGTATTTCAAAAAGCATTAGTGATCCAACATTAGCCCAAACACTCGAAAGAAGCATCGATACCGCTATTCGTCAACGTACTGCCGTCGGTTTGACTGGTTTAGCGATTGCACTTTATTCCGGTGTTAATTGGGTTAATAACCTTCGTCAAGCTATTTTGGCGCAATCTCGTGATATCTGGGAAAGAAACGAAGATGAGAAAGAATCTATTTTTTTCCGCTACTTACGTGATTTTCTTTTTCTTATTGGCTTATTAATTGCCTTAGTTATCACCATAACATTAACTTCTATTGCCGGCTCAGCACAAGCAACACTGGTTAGTCTATTGCATCTTGATAGTATTGAATGGCTACGTCCAATTTGGACAATAGTCGGTTTAACCATTTCAATTATGGCAAATTACCTACTTTTTCTATGGATTTTTTGGATCTTACCCCATCAGCAATTTCGTCGCATTTCGCTAATAAAGGGAACATTAATCGCTGCTATTGGCTTTGAAATACTTAAATCTATCATGACTTGGGTATTGCCTAATCTGGCAAGTTCACCGTCAGGTGCAGCATTCGGTTCAGTTATTGGGCTTATGGCTTTTTTCTACTTTTTTGCCCGTTTGACGCTTTTTTGTGCTGCCTGGATAGCCACAGATAAGCCTGCATAACAAGGCAATCATAAAACTAACGCTCTATAACCTATTAGTAATAAAATTTTAGCAACTAAAATCTAATAATTATGTAAAATAAATACCGCTGAAAAGATTAATCACCAGTAACTATTTCCGCATAACTGTATTTATTTTTAATGATAAGTTGCCTATTTATGATAGCCATATAGTAATAGCATTAAACTATAATTCTTTACCATTATCAATTAGTGCGGATAACAGGTGAGCCTTCATTGACTTCCTGTTCCGCTGCGGATGTAGCCACTGCCGACCACAGAACCTGTTTAAACTTATTTCTAATCTGATCAATATCTAATCGTCTTTTATCCGCTGGCTGAGAGAAAATAAAGGTAGGTTCCTGCGCAACCAACCGTTTAGCATCCTCTGTTATTACGGCTAATGTTAATTCTGCCAAAAAAGCTTGCCGCAAACGCTGGAACTGTTCCGGCGCAATATCTATGACACCATTCTGTTGTGAAATCAGTCGCTGATTAATTAATATGTCAGTACTTACTCTGGCATAAGCCGCAAACAGCTGATCTAATTGCTGCTGTTTTTCTTGGACTATTTGCTCAAATATGGCCTGAGAAACACCTTTATTATTAATGGCAGATAATTCTGCTAACAAGCTGTCGGTTACACTCTTCATTTTTTCAGGTGCTGCTGAGACTAATAATGCACAGCTCGCTCTCTGATATTGAATACGGCAATCCATATTCAATCCAACAGCTTTGCCATATTTTTTGTCAAAAGCCTGTTTAATTGAGCGAAAAATAGTCTCTCTGGCTAAATCATCACGCCAATAACGCTTTAACATTTCAGAATTGTTAATTGTTCGCCAACCAAAATCCCAAGTCAGTGATAAAGTATCTTTTGCTGGATCTAAGCTGGTTAAATTAATTATTTGTGGTGTAACAATGGGCAGAGTCGCCACAGTAACCGGCATAGAGCGCTTTCCACTAACTGCCGAAAAAATCTGATTAATATTTTCAATCAATGAACGACTATCAACATGGCCAGCGACATAAAGCGTCATTATGTCTGGTGTATACCATTGTTGAACAAATTTGTTGATTGCTTCCAACTTAACCGGCGTAACTGGCATCGCGCCCGGTTCATGGCCAATTAACGTTGATCCTTTTATTCTCGACTGCCATAAGGGATCTTTTACATTAGCTGGGTGTATTACTACCAAATGCTTTGGCAACTGGGTTATCATCATCAATGATTTTTTATCAAATTGGTAATTAGCTGCCAAGCCTGCCAACCACTGCAGTGCGTCTTTAAGTAACTCAGGTCGATTATTAGGCAAGCTTAGGTTATACAGAGTGACATCATAAGAGACAATCGCCGGCGGAATTGGTGCTGCTGGATCAATCGCATTGTGCCATAACTGTTGTAATTGCGAACTGCTTAAGGTTTTACTATGAAACAGTGCCATTTTGGGGATCAAATAAGTAAACCCTCTTTGACTTGCTGTTTCTATCATTGAACCTGTTTTAACAACTAACCGCAATTGAATCCTATCATTTGGGCGCTGTGGTGTTTGCAATAGTTGCCAGGAAAAACCATTATCTAATTTACCCTGCTGCCAGGCAGGATCAGGTTGCAACGTTTCTGCTGGCAGTTGGCTGGACAAAGTTATGAGTACGCCACCTATAAAATACCGCATTTTAATGCCCTGCATGCAAACCTCTTGTTGTTAATTGTTTGATTTAACCATCAAATGCCACATTTATTTTTAACAGAAAGTACCACCTTGGGGGTTAGACAACCGATCTCTGGTTAAATCTGATAATCTCTGTGATATTTTTAGAACCATAAGACTACCATGTTAGGCTTTATGTTCACCACTACGTTTTTTAGCAGTTTATTGATGTCAATCGAATTTTATTAATCACATTATGGTCAATAATAGTGATTTAATACAGGTTACTGATATTATCATTTTAAATGATATAAAACATATTAATAATTTACTATAATTACAATCAATAAAATCGTTAGTTGATAAACAAAATTATTCAAATATTATAAAAAATAACATTCATCACTGTTGTTCTATTTTAATCAATGAACTAATACAATTTGTTATAGATATTTGTGATAGAATTTTCATTCTAATAATTTTATAGAATATTATTCTTATAGAAATTGATTGATTAGAAAAAATAGCGGCTACTTTGCCCTAGCCGCTATGATGAGAGGTAAACTAACTGTATCGATCGTTAAATCGCTTGCTGACTTATTTTCCATTATCATTATTAACAATAATAACATCTATATTTATTGTATTTTCTACTGATTTCTATACTAGACTGGTTTATAGTTCCACTATTTTCCACACCACCAATTGATTTTATTATCAGTTGTCCTCTTGTTGAAATTAGGCTGCTATTAATAAAAAGATCCATATTTCTATGTTTATAGTTGATTTAGTAAAATATAATTTACACCAATAATTTTATCATTACCTGCTATTAAATCTGGATTAATTATATCTTCAAATATTTTGAAATTTATAATGCTGTCATAATTAACAAATAATGATTCAAGATCAAATATTACATTTACTTGATTAATATAAAATATACATTATCAAACTTAAAACTTTTAGTTTTAATCAGAGAATATAATAATTCTTCTGGTTTATAATTAATATTATTACCAATAATCAACTGTGCATTTTTTCATTAATAAAGTTATCTTTCATATCGAAATCAAATTTATTCATCTTCAGAAATTATTTATTGACTTATTATCAGTTAAAATAATATTTGTATATTTAGCTTGAATTGCTGCATTTTTTCCAATAGCTAAACCGGTAATAGGCATTGCAGTTGATGGTATACTCTTGCCAATAATGGATAATTTATTCTGATTAGAAACTCTTACAATATTATCACCGATCACGACATAAATCGTGTTTGCAGATAGAGAACTATTATCCATCATCATAACATGGCGGGAGATAAGATCTAAACGTCCTTCTTCACTACTATGAACATGATTAATACCTTTAAATACAATATCACCATTTTCAGTCGGTAAAAGTAATTCTCCCGCCTCTACTTTATCAAAGCCCACATTTTTAAACCTATTTAGCGCACTTTTATCTATATAAAAAACTTTTCCTGTTAATAAGCGTTGAGTTGTTGAACCTGAAAACCAGCAACTCCTACATTTAATACCATTAGGATTAGCAATAATTAGCTCTGCTGGTTGACCATTAACAGCTAACTCGCCTTTAAGTAAACTTTTTTTTTCTGAAGTCACTTCATTAACAATAATTTTTGCTGCTACTTCGTTTGTATTTTCAAGAACAGCACCTTTTGTACTCACATTAAACTTTTTATAGTAATTATGCGAAATACCATTTTCATCCGCTTTTTCAATATTAATATGTTCAATTTCATCTTTAATTTCAACGCTAAGATCTCTTTTCTTACTATTATCGACAATTATATTTTGACTAGCAGTGACATGAAATGAATAAAAAATACTGATAACACTTAAAGCGATACAATGCAGTTTATTTCGTTTCATATAATTATTCCCTTTAATAAATATATTAACGCTTAGACTTAAGCATTTTTATCTTAAATAGGCATTATATTATTCGTCAAGTAAAATAAAAAAGAAAATATAACCATTTGTAACATTATTATTGTTTTATTACAGGAATAAATTTCAATAATAAAAATTGGTAACCTATTTTTCATTTTAAATATTGACTATGTTTTTCAATCGATTTGATAAAATTTATCATTCATATAACTAATGGCCGAATAAAAAATAACTAATTTATTTTCTGTTCAATTGTTTCCAACGCAATTCGATTTTTTTACTATCAGCAAATTTCCAATTTTCATTAGCTAATTCTGCTAAATGAACTACAGGCTTAATATTTTTATTAATAATTTTAATATCACCATCTTTAGATTTTAGTTGCTGTGTATCAATGATTAAACCATTACTGGCAGCCATTTTACTTCCATATGTATCAAGCAATTCTTTAGCTTTTATATTTACTACCCCATTTTTTTTAATAGTAGATTGCCCTATTTTAGTCGTTTTTTGACCTTCTATTTTAATATTTTTTCTACCTGTATAAGAAACTGCATTAATTTCCAGACGACCATCACCCGTCACCGCCGCCTTATTCACAACCTCATTACCCTTTATCACTAACTTAGTATTATCAAGTGAAATAAAACCATATAAATGCTTTGCATCAATATGATGCTGATCATTCTTACGATAGTTGTCTTCATTGGAGAACTTTTTACTATTCATATTAACAATCGAATTTTTTAAATTTATCTCACTATTAAGACTATCAAACTCATTATTATCAAATTTGATCTCAGTATTACTTATATTAAAAGATGCATGATCAAATTTTAATAACTTTGATTTGATAAACGATTTGTGTAAATTCTTATTTTCATATTTATCATTTCGTTTTTCACCAATCATCAATTTAGCATCTCGCACATTAATAATCTCGTTATCCACATTGGCATAAAACCTTTTAGCGTTTAACTGCCCTCTATTAATAACACGACTATCACCCGTTTGTGTAATGCTTAATCCATCAAATTTTACGCTTGCTTTTTCATTAATAACAAAACCTGCATAAGGGCTATTTTTCTGCTGACCAAGGTGACCCGTAACCGAGTGATCATAGTCAGGATAAGCAGCTACACGATATAAATCCATCTTATCGTCTTTTCCTTTACGAATAAGAGAATAATTAGCGGGAATCTGTTGATTGGGAGCAAAATTGTATTCTACATATGATTCATAAGAATTATGATTTTTAGGTGAAAATTTGATTTCATTATTACCAATAATGGTTTTAAGTATTTTTCCTTCTAGATTTCCATCAGAAAACACTATTTCATTAGTAATAAGTGTTAATACTCCTCTATCATGAACTGGCTTAACACTATTGCTAAATACAATTTTTCCTCCGGCTAAAGAATTAATTTTCAAATCGCCATTTTTATATTCAATAGTATCTCCTTGTGGAAGTGTTGTTGATTCCTCATTGTTAATTAACTTAATTTTACCTGTTACTAATAACTGTTGCTGAGTCCCAGAAAACGAACAACCATTACACTCAATACCATTCGGATTAGCCACCATCAAATAGGCATTATTGCCATTAACCCGCAATTCACCATTGAGCAAACTTTTTTCATTAGATGTGACTTCGTTAATAATAAATTTTGCTGCTGAGTTCGTTAAATAGTTTGGATTGTGAATAACCACGCCTTTTTCACTGACATTAAACTTTTGATAATAATTATGGGAAATACCTTTTTCATTCGCTTTTTCAATATTAATATGTTCAACGCCATTTTTAATTTCTACCGCAAGATCTCTTTTTTTACTATTATCAATAATAATATTTTCACTAGCATTAGTATGAAAAGAAGAAAGAATGCTAGCAATACTTAAGGCGATAAAACCTAATTTATTTTTTCCCATGTAATCATTCCCTGTAATTAATAAAATTAACGCTTAGACTAAAGCGTTTTCATCTTAAATAAACACTAGGTAGTGTGTCAAATAAAATAAAAAAACATAAATATAATTATTAATAGAATTATTATAATAAATACATTAATTATAATTAATATAAAATTCAATAATAAAAATAGCTTTTAAATATTCTTATTATTTATAATAAATCAGTATTATAAAAGATCATACTGGTTATAAATAATTTTTGCTGATTTATTTTTTGCTGTAAAAATTTAGTGGGTTATTTAATTAATTTAAGCTAAATATTACCCTACATCTGATAATCACAAGCTTATTAGCTTAATAATAAAAAAGTAATAATAATACTAAGAAATATTATTATCACTTCAATTAACAAAGATAACAATTAGTCGCGAGTGACCACTAAATTATTGCTTAAATCGGCAGCAAAACAAGCAACCTGTTGGCCATGATAGCTATTTAACTCTGGCCGTGAGTGGCTACAGTGTGTAAAAGCATGTCGACACCTGGCTGCAAATGCACAACCTGGCGGTGGATCAATTGGACTTGGTAATTCACCGGTTAATTTAATCCGTTCACGACGTAAATCAGGGTTGAGCCGAGGAGTAGCTGATAATAATGCTTGAGTGTAAGGATGACGTGGACAGTTAAAAATTTGTTCTTTAGTGCCTTTTTCAACACAACGGCCTAAATACATTACCATCACCTCATCAGCGATATGCTCAACCACCGATAAATCATGAGAAATAAAAACATATGACAAACCAAAATCCTGCTGTAGATCCATCATTAAATTCAATACCTGCGCCCGCACAGAAACATCCAGTGCTGATACTGGTTCATCAGCAATCACAATATCCGGCTCAAGCATCAATCCACGAGCAATAGCAATACGCTGCCTTTGTCCGCCAGAAAACATATGAGGATAACGGTGTAAATGTTCAGCCTTCAATCCTACTTTTTCCATCATATGCAATATCTTTTCTTTACGCTCCATAGCAGAGAGGGGAGTATTAATTAATAAAGGTTCTTCCAGGATTTGAGCGATTTTTTTACGTGGATTCAACGATGCATAAGGGTTTTGAAAAACCATTTGGATCTTTTGCCGCCGCAACTTGTGTGCCGTTTTATCTTTAACTAATAGATTCTGTCCTAGATAATACAGTTCACCAGCAGTAGGCGTTTCAATCATTGTTAATAGTCGTCCTAACGTCGATTTACCACAACCCGACTCGCCAACTATTGCCAATGTCTTACCTTTTTGCAGCTCAAATGAAACGCCATCCAAGGCTTTTAGTGTTCTATCCGCTGAAAATAAACCACCTTTAACTGGATAATATTTTTTCAGCTCCGTTGCCTTTAATAAGGGAGTAATTAATGAGTTGAGTTTATTCATATTGTTGGCCTCCCGTTATCATCCAGTGGAACATGACATTTTACTTGCCTATCAGCAATAACATTCAATAGTGGCTCCTCAGTTCGACATTTTTCACCAACATAAGGGCAACGAGGATTAAGTAAACAGCCAACCGGACGATCATATTTCCCCGGAACAACACCCGGTAGCGAAGCTAAGCGCTGTTTATTCAGCGCAAATTCGGGTAATGCCCTCAATAGTGATTGGGTATAGGGGTGACGAGGAGCCGTAAATATCATTGGCTTTACCCGATTCCACCACCTGCCCAGCATACATGACAATAATATGATCAGCCGCTTGTGCCACTAAGGCTAAATCATGGGTAATCAGTACTAAAGCCATATTTTCTTGTTGCTGCAAACTTAACAACAGTTCCATAATTTGTGCCTGAATAGTGACATCGAGTGCCGTTGTTGGCTCATCCGCAATCAATAATTTAGGGCGACAAGCCAATGCCATCGCGATCATAACACGCTGGCTCATACCACCTGATAACTGATGCGGGTAGATGTCAAACCGTGATTTTGGTTCAGGAATGCCAACCATGGTTAATAAATCAATCGCCCGCTGATAACGAGCAAGACGGCTACCCGCTTGATGAATTTTTAGCGCTTCCATAATCTGATAACCAACCGTAAAACAAGGATTAAGGCTGGTCATCGGATCCTGAAAAATCATCGCCACTTCAGCACCAATTAATTGACAGCGCTCTTTTTCTGTCATGTTTAATAGATCACGGCCAGCAAAAGTTAACCTGTCGGCGATCACATGGCCTGGCTTATCAATCAGCCCCATAATAGCCAGTGAACTGACTGACTTGCCTGAACCTGATTCACCGACAATACCAACCACCTCACCCGCTTTTACCTGATAACTAATCTGATCAACCGCACGAAAAGGGGCACTTTGCTCACCAAAATGCACCGAAAGGTTTTTTATCTCTAATAATGCCATTAGATCACCTCATTATTGCTTGAGTTTAGGATCGAAGGCATCGCGCAAACCGTCGCCCATCAAATTAAATGCCAATACTGTCAGCAAAATGGCTAAACCAGGAAATATTACGATCCACCATGCACTTTGCGTAAACTGTAAAACATCCGATAACATCGTGCCCCATTCCGGAGTTGGTGGCTGAGCACCCATACCGAGAAACCCTAACGCTGCCATATCCAAAATAGCATTGGAAAAACCCAGAGAAGCCTGCACAATTAAAGGGGCAAAACAATTAGGTAGAATATTAATAAACATTTGACGTAATGCACTAGCACCAACTACTTGAGATGCCGTTACATATTCCCGATTGATTTCCAATAATACCGCCGCTCGCGTTAATCGCACATAGTGCGGTAAAGCTACAAAAGCTAATGCCAATGAAGCATTGACAATGGAAGGACCAAAAACTGCCACTAATACTAAGGCCAGTAATAAACTCGGTAAAGCCAACATAATATCGACCACCCGCATGATAGTTACATCAACCAAACCACCAATATAACCGGCGAATAAGCCCAGTGAGACACCCATAATCAGGGAAAGAATGACGACTAAACCTCCCACCAGTAACGATAAACGAGCACCATGCATTAGCCTTGATAACAGATCTCGTCCGACGTCATCAGTCCCTAAAATAAATTGCCAACTGCCGCCTTCCTGCCAAGCCGGTGGTGTCAATAAAAATTGGCGAAATTGTTCATTAGGGGCATGAGGCGCAAGGAAGTCAGCCAATAAAGCAATAACGACCATGAGGACAATATACCCCATGCCCGCAACCGCCCCCTTATTGCGACTAAAGTAATGCCAAAACTCTTGTAATGGTGTTAATGGCGCTGGCATTTTGTCTATTTGTTGTTCAATTAATTGAGACATGTTTGCCTTCCTTATTTTTTATGCCGAATTCGTGGATCAACGATGCCATATAACAGATCAATCAGTAGATTAACCAATATAATCAAGCTTGCGATCAGCAAAACCCCACCTTGAACCACCGGATAATCACGACGCTGCAACCCTTCAATTAACCAACGTCCTAAACCGGGCCAAGAGAAGATAGTTTCCGTCAAGATCGCACCAGCTAATAAGGTACCAACCTGCAAGCCAATCACCGTTACAACTGGCAACAAGGCATTACGCAACGCGTGGATCAAAATCACTCGTCCTCGGCTTAACCCTTTTGCCCGCGCGGTTCGAATATAATCTTCACCTAGCACTTCCAACATTGAAGAGCGCGTCATACGCACGATCACCGCTAAGGGTATGGTGCCTAAAACAATAGCGGGCAAGATCAAATGCGCTAGTGCATCAATAAAATCGCCGGCTTCTCCCCACAGCAAGGTATCAATTAACATAAACCCAGTCAGTGGATAGCTATCATCCAGAAAAACACTGTCACTCACTCGGCCTGAAACAGGCGTTAGATCCCAGTGTACGGAAACCAGCATAATGAGCATGATCCCCCACCAAAAAATAGGCATCGAATAGCCGGTTAATGACACTCCAATGGCGGTATGATCAAAAACAGAGCCACGCTTAACAGCAGCTAATACGCCGATGGGTATCCCTACAACAATCGCAAATATCATGGCATAGATACCCAATTCTAAGGTTGCCATAAAACGTGGCCAAAATTCTTGCCAAACAGGCAAACGACTTTTTAAGGAAACACCCAAATCGCCTCGTAACACATCATAAATATAATTAAAATATTGTTGCCACAACGGTTGATCCAAGCCTAATTGTGAGATCATCTGTGCATGACGCTCAGGACTTAAACCGCGTTCACCTGCCATAATCGTAACGGGATCACCTGGGATCATATGGATAAACGCAAAAGTCAGTATGGTAATACCGATAAACGTAGGGATCACAATACCCAAACGCCGAAATATAAATTGCCACATTCGATGATTTCTCTGTTAAATGTTGACTAATATACTTAAGTTGTTTGATTTGATTCGATTGACAAACTAGCAAAACCAATGATTACTCTATCAGTAAACCCGATAGAGTAATTAATTAACAATCAACTCAGTACAATAAAATTTATTTTTTAATATCAACAACTTCAAAGTGATGTTTGCCTAACGGATCAACAACAAAACCGGTCACTTCTTTACGAATAGGCTTATATACTGTTGAGTGAGCAATAATCAAAGCAGGGACTTGCTCATGCATAACAGCCTGAGCCTGTCGATACAATTCAATACGTTTATTATGATCGAATGTCACACGCGCTGGCTGAATGACAGACTCAAAATCTTTATTACACCATTTGGAGTAATTGATACTTTGTGCTTTGGCTGCACAGCTAAATAAAGTAGCGAAAAAGTTATCGGGATCACCATTATCCCCCGTCCAACCAATCATTACCGTTTGAGATTCTCCATTCTTGGCACGTTTAAGGTATTCACCCCATTCATAGCTAACGATGTTGGCTTTAATCCCCACTTTTGCCCAATCGGCTTGGATCATCTCCGCCATACGCCTGGCATTAGGGTTATAGGGCCGCTGTACTGGCATTGCCCAAATATCGATACTAGAACCTTCTGCAACACCCGCTTCTTTAAGTAACGCTTTTGCTTTCTGTGGATCATACGGGTGATCGTTAATTGCTTGGTTATATCCCCACATTGTTGATGGAATAAGCGTTTTTGCTTTCTGGCCTGCCCCTTGGTAAACCACCTCAATAATGGCATCTTTATTGACGGCCATTGTCAATGCCTGGCGGACTTTTACATTATCTAATGGCTTTTTCTCAGTGTTAAAGGCTAGATAGCCAACATTAAGACCCGGTTGTTCCATTAATACGATTTGTTTATTTTGCCTAATACGTTCAAGATCAGCTGGATTTGGGAATGCCATAACCTGGCATTCATTTTTCTGTAACTTGGCATAACGTACTGCAGCATCTGGTGTAATGGAGAAAACTAAACGATCAATTTTAGGTTTAACCCCCCAATAATCACGATTAGCTTTATAAAGAATGCGTGAATCTTTTTGATATTGAATTAATTGAAATGGCCCGGTACCAATCGGATCAAGATCAACCTGTTCTGGCTTACCTTTTTTCATCATCTGTTCGGCATATTCCGCCGATAAAATAGAAGCAAAATCCATTGCCATATCAGCTAAAAAGCGTGCCTCAGGGCGAGTAAGCGTGAAACGCACGGTATAATCATCAACCTTTTCTATCTTATCGATGATTTTATCCATATCCATACCAATAAAATATTCATAGCTGCCACCAGAAACTTTATGATAGGGATGAGTTGCATCTTTTTGCCGCATAAAAGTATAAATGACATCATCAGCATTGAATTCGCGGCTTGGTTTGAAGTTTTTGCTAGTATGCCATTTGACACCTTTACGCAAATAGAAAGTATAGACTTTTCCATCATCACTCACTTGCCAGCGTTCAGCTAATGCCGGTTTTATCTCTGTTGTACCCAATTTAAACTCTACCAGTCGATTATAAAGTGGGATAGAACTGGCATCATAAGTTGTTCCTGATGCAAATAATTGTGGATTAAATCCTTCAGGTGAACCTTCTGAGCAATAAACTAAGGTTTTTGCCTGTAAATGAGTAGAAATAACTAATGTAATCAAACTGATACTAATAGAAAAAACCCCTGCCTTTTTCATAAAAAATTTCATATTATGCTTCCCCTGTTGTCACTTTATTATATTTTTTAAGCTATTTATTAAATAGTGCCACTGATATTGTGATTTAATTATATTTTTATCATCGACCTTAAACAATAAATCAACAGTTGCCGCCTACGTCAATACTTTTATTGCTGTTTTTTTAGGCAACCAAGAAACGAAGATAAAACCTATAATTCACACAAATAGGATAAAATATAATTAATTTGCAATTTATTAGTGATAAACGCAAAATAAGCCAACTTAAATAGAGATTAACAACTATTTTCATCTACACATCCAATTGAGCAATAAATAACCAGTTATTGCTTAATTTTTGCAATATTTGCCAGAAAATTATAAATTCATGACTGACGATGAAATATAAAAATAGAAAATTAATATCAGGCAGGTATCCATCTAAAGTGGATACCTAATTAGTGATCAATAACTATAAGTGAGGCGAAAACCCGAAACCATATGATCCTGTTTGCTATCTGACGAATTTAATAGTGGGAAACCAACGAAAATCGTATAGTCCAATTGTTTATAACTGCCTTTTAGTCCTAGCGATGTACCAACCAAATACTCATCACGCCAAAAACGCGCTCGATCTTCAGAAACCGAACCATAGTCCAATGTTGCATAGAGCACATGTCCGGGCAATGGTGTCAACCAACTTATTTCATTCTTAATTAGCAAACTATTAGAGCCAGATATAGTATTAGTTAGCATTGCAACACGTACACTATTGCTACCACCAATGCCATTAGTTACTATTAAGCTATCCAGTTTTGAACGACTTAACTGAATAGCGGCAGATGCCTCATAAAGAAAAATTTGTTTACTGATTTGCCAGGGTTGATTAATAGCAGCCGAAAATTGAAAAATTTGTGGTCGTTTTAATTCCTTTGCCGGCGAAGGCATGGCTCCAAACCAATCAGCGCCTTGCTTATATTCCATTGCCAGATTGAGCTCACCACGTGGTAGATATTGTTGATGCTTCAGACCAACATTCCAATAAGTTGCCCTACGCTTATAAACACTTATTTCATAATCACCAATGTAGCCATTATTGGTCATAATACTAGTGCCAAAATTTAAGTAGGTCTTACTATTATAACGTCGCTTAATCAGATATTGACCCTGCGCAGTTAATGATTTAGAACGATTGCTTTTGTACAAATTGCCGACCGATGTTTTAATACCATCGGCAGAATATTGATCTTGATAATTACCTGATAAATTAAACTGCCAGTTCCGAAAAGGTAGTGAGTAAAAGAATGTGCCAATTTTAACCCCACGACTATGGTCGGTATCTAAATCACGACTGATATAAAAATAGAAAAAGTCATTTAATAGTGTGGGGTTATCAAACATTAACACATTATCGATCATTAGATTGGCATGATCTCTAAGACCACTATTATCAAGAGAAAATCGGCCGCGAATAGCCCGTTTTTTCTGTCGCTTAATGGTTAAGATACTACTATTTGCCGTGGTAGGATCATCATCAACAGTGATTTGTGGTTGGGTTGAAGGCGAATTCTGTAAATTTTCTAATCCTTGCTCAATGTCCTGAACATTAAGAATGGTTGCTTGCGGAAAAGCAGTATGCAGAGAATAGTGACTTTTACCAGTATCAGCGTAACGAATATCAGAAATGAGACCAGGGATCAGTTCAATACGTAAAATACCATACATGAAACTCTGTTCTGGTAGCGAAATTTTCGTCGTCACATAGCCGGCATTAATAAATACGTAATTCACTTTGGTAAGAAAATTTTTTACTCCCTCATCGCCTAAACATTGACCAATAATATTATCTGCTAATGTAGATAATTTTTTCTGTAATGATGTAGCAAATAATTCCTGGCCATTAAAAAATACAAATTTGATATTCAAACAAGGAAATTCAACGGGATAAATTTGATTTTTATTAATTTGTTTTAAGTTAATTGGAATAGTTACCGGTTGCTGTTGTGTGATCTCTTGCCTTGCTTCTTGTAAAGGTGATTTGCCAACATCAACTTGTGCATAACCATGACTATAAATAGCCAATAATAAGAAAAATAAATACTTTTTCATCAGCATTCCTTTGCTATGAATTAAGAACGTGAATTCCTTTCACTGATAGATAACAAAAAGATAAAATTAAATTTTTTATAAAAATAAATATATCAAAATTAGCAACTATTTTATTCTTTATTAAACAAAAGACCAGAAGAGGAGAATTAATTATCATACTTATTGAATAAATTCAGAAAAAAATACACTGAAGCTTTATATTTAATGTATTCAGTTCGATAATAAACTAAACTATAGAATCAATAGGTAGGATTAATTAGGCAGAAATGAAAAAGTCCTGCTAAAAGCAGGACTAGGAAATCTGGTCGGCGAGAGAGGATTCGAACCTCCGACCCACTGGTCCCAAACCAGTTGCGCTACTAGGCTGCGCTACTCGCCGAAAACGGTGTGCATCTTACTGCGACATGATAAAGTCGTCAATAATTTTTTAGTTAATATTTACTATCACGATGATAAAAAAAGCAACTATATGCTTTTTAATAAGCAAGTAAATAACAGAAAATTTATTTTGACAATAATATAATTAACACTAATATAAAACCACCATTGATCATAATTTACATCAATACAAATTATTGAATTATACAAATAACACATTAAATATATTATAAATTCTATATAAAATAATAAGTTTTAAAAAAATTAATTGTCTTTTTAAAAAAGTTAAAATAAATTAGCCAAAAATTTATAGATAGCAAATTATTTATTTTATAAGGATATAGCATGCGTTTATCAAAAAACAATAACCCTAAATTAGCTTTATTAACAATAATGGTATCAATATCATTTTCTGGCAATATATTTGCGTCAAAACTATCTGGGATAAATAATAATTCCACTCCATTAAAACAACCCACTGAAATTGTTAGCTCTAACGGAAAAATTAATTTAAATTCTGTGAATAAGTCGTTAACAATTGATATCTTACCCGCAGTTTCTCATGGACAGTTTAAAATTTCTCATAATAAATATGATAAATTTAATGTGAGTGAAAATGGCATAAAAATTAATAATGCCACTAACAACCCTGCTAACATTATTATTACTGAAGTAATTTCAGCAGAAAAATCCAACATTAATGGTAATATTGCTATTTTAGGCAATAATAAGCCTCAGTTAATTATTGCTAATCCTAATGGCATTAATTGTAGTAATCACTGTAGTTTCACTAATGCCGATCGTGTCAGCTTGGTTACTTACCCAATTGAGACTAAGATTCCCTCCAATCACTTAACTAATAATATAAGAGGAAAACACATTCATTTTAAAAATATCAAGCAAGGAAAATTTACCGATGCTAAAACAATACAATTATTGGCAAGATCGGTTACGTTAGAATCCAGCCATTTAAATGTCAATAATATTACCATCGCAGTTCATGATACGCATATTATCAGCAATATTTTCACTACTATAAATAATATTAATGCGACCAAATTTATTAATATTACTGACGATATCTTGCAAAATATAATACTAGCTAAAAATGCCAATTTAACCATTGATAGTCATTCAGCAATAAATAGCAAATATAGTCATTATACAATAAAAAATGGTATATTTAATAATGCAGGTACACTTTTCAGTAATAAAAATAGTCATTATGAAATAACCAATGGAGAGTTTTATAATAACGGTACTATAAATAATACTGAAATATTAGTCATTACTGGAATCAATTCAACTATTGATAATCAAGAAAAAATAAAAAGTAAAAATAGCCATTTTCTTATTAGAAATGGAAAATTTAACAATAATGGTACAATCCAAAATACAGAAATAGCAGAAATATTTGCCGATAACGCCGATATTAATAATCAATCTAAAATAAAAAGCAAAATTGGTCTTTATGAAATAAAAGATGGGACATTTTATAATAGCGGAATTATGGATCATAGCCAAAAAGTCACCATAAAGGGAAACAACGCATATATTGTCAATCAGTTTATATTAACTTCACCAAAATACGATTTAACAAAGCTAAAATCTAGTAAATTTCTTGATTTTAGCTTTGTATTACCCCATAAACGAAACGCTAATAGCAATATTGAACTCGATCTTTCTAAAAATATTATGTGATAAATCTCTTCATTTACTAATTAATATAAAACCCTCATTAGTCATGATAAAAATTTTTTTATAAATTTTAATAATATGACTGTTTTTTTTCTAACAGAGACAAGGATTAATTATAAATAAAAATCCCTTGAATTAACCTTCAAGGGATTTTTAATCGGTAAGTAAATTACTGTAATAACGAAATATCGGCTACCTGTAAAAACAGATCACGCAACTGGCTCAGTAAAGTCAAACGATTGATCCTGACTTTTTGATCAGTATCCATCACCATCACATTATCAAAGAAAGCATCGATAACTTCACGCAGTGAGGCCAGTTCGATTAATGCGCCCTGGTATTTCCCATCAGCAAACAATGGTGCTAATTTATCTTGTAAAACAACTAAATGGGCCGCTAAGGTGACCTCTTCGGGTGCTTTTAACACGCTAGCGGCAACATTGTCATTCAATTTCTCATCTGACTTAGTCAGAATATTGGCAACCCGTTTATTAACAGCAGCCAGTGCTTCTGCCGCTTCCAAAGTCCGAAAATGGGTAACGGCTTTCACACGGGCATCAAAATCAGCCGGTTTAGTTGGCCGGCGTGCCAAAACAGCCTGGATAGTATCAATGCGATATCCTTGCTCTTGATACCAGGCGCGAAATCGACCCAACATAAACTCGACCACATCATCGATAACATTTTTATTGGTTAATTTATCACCATACAACTGAGCCGTCTGCTGTGTTAACGCTAATAAATCCAGATCGTAACCCTTTTCAACAATAATACGTAACACGCCAAGCGCCGCACGACGTAATGCAAAGGGATCTTTATCGCCTTTAGGCGGTTGGCCAATGCCAAAAATACCTACCAAAGTATCCATTTTATCGGCTAGTGCTAATGCAACTGCGACAGGATTAGTCGGTAATTGGTCACCAGCAAAACGAGGTTGATACTGCTCTTTGATTGCTAGCGCTACCTCTTCAGCCTCACCATCCCGACGGGCATAATGCATCCCCATAACACCTTGTGTGTCGGTAAATTCGAACACCATATTGGTCATCAAATCACATTTGGACAACAAACCCGCACGAGTAGCATGATTAACATCGGCACCAATTTTAGCCGCAATCCAGCCGGCTAACACTTCTAAACGATCGGTTTTATCGCGCAATGAATCCAGCTGTTTTTGAAATAAAACTGTTTCCAATCGAGGTAAATGTTCTTCTAAACGCTTTTTACAATCGGTTTTAAAGAAAAATTCAGCATCTGCCAGGCGTGGACGGATCACCTTTTCATTACCGGCAACGATTTGCTGGGGCTCAGAAGATTCAATATTGGCGACAAAAATAAAATTGGCCATCAAATTGCCAACCTTATCATAAACGGGAAAGTATTTTTGATCGCTTTTCATCGTATGGACTAAAGCTTCTGCAGGTACTGACAAAAATTTCTGTTCAAATTTTGCGTTTAATACCACTGGCCATTCAACCAAGGATGTTACTTCTTCTAGTAAACTATCAGACAATTCAGCAGTACCACCTAATTGCTGTGCTACCTTATTTGCCTGATGCTTGATTAAGGCCTTACGCTCTTCATAATCAGCAATAACTTTACCACGTTCACGTAATATCGCCGGGTATTGCTCAGCTGAATCAATAGTAAGTTCAGCTTCCCCCATAAATCGATGGCCACGGATCATGCGACCACTCTGAACACCCAATACTTCACCCTCAAGCAGTTGATCACCTAATAACATAATTACGGTATGAACAGGACGGACAAATTGAGTTTCCTTATCTCCCCAGCGCATCAGTTTTGGGATCGGTAATTGACTCAGGGCGTTAACGACCATATCGCCAAGCAACACTTGCGCTGCCTGACCTTCATTGGTCGCGCGATAAAATAACCACTCCCCCTTATCAGTAACCAAACGTTCTACCTGTTCAACGCTAATTCCGCAGCCACGCGCCCAACCTTCAGCAGCCTTAGTCGGCTTACCGCTAGCATCAAAAGCCTGACTAATTGCCGGACCACGCTTCTCAACTTCGCGATCAGCTTGATAGGCGGCCAAATCAGTTACTTTTAATGCTAACCGGCGGGGGGAAGCATACCAAAGCACTTCACCATGCGGCAGCTCAGCCTGTGTTAATTGATGTTTAAAATTTGCCGCAAATGATTCAGCTAATAAACGAAGAGCCTTCGGCGGTAACTCTTCTGTGCCGATTTCCACCAGGAAAGTCTGTTGCATAATGACAGCCTCTTAGTTCTTATTTTTACAGATTGGAAAACCCAGTGCTTCACGAGCAGCATAATAAGCAGCTGCAACCCCTTTAGTTAAGGTGCGAATACGTAAAATATAACGTTGCCGTTCAGTAACTGAAATCGCTTTACGGGCATCTAATAAATTAAACGTATGGGCAGCTTTTAAAATACGCTCATAAGCGGGTAAAGGCAGTGGCGTTTCTAGCGACAATAAATATTGTGCTTCTTTTTCATACTCTTCAAAACATTTGAATAGAAAATCAACATTGGCATATTCAAAATTATAAGCCGACTGCTCAACTTCATTTTGATGATAAATATCACCATAGGTTGTTTTTCCTAACGGGCCATCAGACCAGAGTAGATCATACACACTGTCAACGCCTTGAATATACATAGCCAAGCGCTCAAGACCATAGGTGATCTCACCGGTAACCGGTTTACACTCCAAACCACCAACTTGCTGAAAATAGGTAAACTGGGTGACTTCCATCCCGTTTAGCCAAACTTCCCAACCAAGACCCCAGGCACCTAAAGTTGGATTTTCCCAGTTATCTTCAACAAAGCGAATATCATGAATCGTGGGATCTAACCCCAATGCTTGTAATGAGCCAAGATATAACTCTTGAATATTCTCTGGTGAGGGTTTAATAATGACTTGAAATTGATAATAGTGCTGAAGACGATTTGGATTTTCACCATAACGTCCATCAGTTGGCCGACGAGAGGGTTGCACATAAGCGGCAGCAATCGGCTCCGGGCCTAGTGCCCGCAAGCAAGTCATCGGATGCGACGTCCCTGCACCAACTTCCATATCCAATGGTTGAACAATGGTGCAGCCTTGACGCGCCCAGTAATCCTGTAATGTTAGGATCAATCCCTGAAAGGTTTTGGTATCGAACTTTTGCATGTTTAGATTCGCGCGATAGATAGATTGTGATTTTAAAAAAGTGGTTCAGTATACCCTTTGGCGAACAGATATGCAGCATCGATTATACATTGATGTTATTTGACGCGAAAAAACAGCTGTATAAATCTTTGATAATTTTAAGTTAGCTGATTGATTAACCCCATTATTAGTTAATCATTAGCGTTGAAAATTAATTCAAACATTATCAATTAAGCGGTATTTTCTAATTTTACTTATTACAATACTTTTGTTCGGCAATATTCATATGAGCGAGTAAGGATTTATACAATAAAATCACTGGCAACGACAGCATCAGCAGCGACTTTAATGACAAAATCTGGCTCTAAATTATCATCAGCATTGATACTAACATGGTAAAAATGGTCTTTATCATTATAAGATATGACGGTTTCGCCAGGAACACCGCGAAATTTTTCCACAAAATGAATAAAATTTTTGTCTTTGTGGGCAATATTATGACGGACATTAATCGCCGACAAATCAATTTTATCTTTATTTGTGCGAAAATCCATTATCATATCAGGTGATGTAGGTAATGATTCTGCAAAAGTAGTATAAACAAAAACGTTAGAAGTCGGTGTTTCATTTTCTGAGAAAGGAAAAAGTAATTTATTGAGATTATTGGTTGTTATTATCTGTTCAGGTTGTTGAGGTTTTTGATATGGAAGCGTAAAAAAAGTATAAGAAAGAATCGCGGCTATACTTTTAGTTAATGCGGATAGTTCTATATTATTTTCACCCCAAAGTGTATCTTGCCCCATACCACCATAAATAATATCACTACCTGCTCCACCTTTAATAATATTATTAGACGCATTGCCAATAATAATATCATTTCCTTTTCCACCAATTGCATTTTCAATAATTACGTCTCTTGCTATTGATATATTTCCTTTTAAACCACCAACATCAGAAAATGAATCAGGATTCAAATTTATCTTTTGATCTTGATGATAACCAGAAAAATCAAGGCTATCATTACCATCAGCATCCCATATAGAGAAAATAGCAACTTTATCATTAGCTTTTATTGAATAATAATCTTTGTCTGTATTTGAATTGAATCCATATACCGTATCTTCTTTTCTCGCCTCCATGTTAGCACCATATAACTGCTGTATAGCGTATATATCATCTATCAATGGGGTATAAGGATAAGCACCGTGAAAATCAGCATTAGTATATTTTTCACTCCAATTACTCATCACCGTATATTGGCGAGTATCTTCAAGGTAACGCGCCTCTTTCCAAAAACTTAACCTTCCTTTTTTCCATTGCAAATAGTCGGGTGAATAAATATCAGAAGCGATATTAGTAAAATTTCCAGGATGAGATAAACCGAGCGCATGGCCAATTTGATGGACTAGTACCATTTGACCATAATTGCCCTTTTCAGGTTGTAATATATCATTATGTTTATATAAATCAAAAACACAAGGTATGCTATCTAAATGCATATCTTGGTTTGATAAATAAGAAATTTATCCATTTGGTTTGTGCAAAGAAATTCTAAAGCAAATATTACTAGGAGTAACTTTAGGTACCAAAGTGAATTTAATGTTAGCAACATCAGACCAAACATCTAAAGCTTCGCTAAACCAGCGTTGTTGTTCAATTGGCACGGAACTAATTTCATAATTACCGTTATAACCTCCAAATGAATAGGTTATTACAACCTTTTTAAATGGTAAACTAGTGGTATTATCCGCTATTTTAGAATTCAATATCTCTTCACTTGCTGCATAGGAATCATAAGATTGTTTTTCATTTTTTTTGATCTCATATCCCCTTTTTTGATAATTAAGTTGTTCCATTATTTTTTTACAATATGATGAAAAAGTTTTAGTTAGATAATTTTCAATCATGACTCCTCCTAATAAATATTAAAAGTAAAAAAGATATAAACGATGTATCAATTAAAATAATTCAATATTATTTTAACGAATCATTTTCTAAGGATTTATTTATAAGTTCAACGGCTAATAGATTTGAGCTAAGAAACTTATCTGCTATAGTGTATGAATATTTATTAAATGAAATGAGGTTCATTATAAATTCAGCAAATTGGACTGAATTAGTAACTTCTGTAGAATCAAGTATCTTTTTTAGTCTCCTAAAAATATCATTAAATTCCTTACCATTAAATCCATAATATTCTGGATGCGAAGATAAAAAATCATCTAAGTCCATTTTTTTTAAAATTAATTTTGCCATATCAAAAACAAGATGCCCTGATACATCTTTCAATCCAAATTTGTTATCGTTTACTCTATTTATTAATTTATCTGAGTTTTTAAATAATAGTATTAATTGTTGCCAAAACTCGCTATTTGCCAGACTTTGTTGCATGGCTAACTTTAAATCATCATCACTAAGATAAACATCAGCTTCATATATTTTAGGTGTTGGTGCTGATTCATAATTTTTTACCACAAAACCCTTTTCGATGGAAAAGGCATGCACTATTACTGTTTTATCTAATTTATGTGCTATCACTTGACCGGAAGGAATTGAACCTAATCCACCAAAGCAAGATTGTAACTCAATGGTCTCTACTTTTTGCCAATTATTAAGGCCATATAATTTTATTGCTAAGCCTTCAATAATATTACTTAACTCGGTAGAATCCATATAATTTATAATTGAAGGTCTTCCCTGCGGCTTAATAAATAATTTATTTCCCTCTAAATTGAAAACTGAATTCTGACCTAATAGCGTCTTTTGCCTTATACGTTGTAAATTAATAGTACCAGTAACAATATTTGTATAGTTAAATCTACCACCCGCAACGCGGGCAAATTGATCAACTGAAACAATATCATGCAATTGCTTTGTCGCTAAACCTATATGATCACCTTGACTAATAACAAATTTCCCTTCTCCTAGGCTTATCATCATACTTTTTAAACTGTAATCCGAGTTATAAAAAAATATCAATCGACCCGATGGCAATGCTGATAATTGGGTAACATTGTCTATATTTTTTATATTTGTTAACAAACTACTAACACTGGTTTTATTATTGTCTGCCGTTAAGATTGCCCGCAAATCTTCTTGAAAGACGGCTATTTGTTCAGATGTTAACTCTTGAGCATCGCCTAAAATTCGAGTCATAAACTCAGGTAACTCTGAGTCGATTGATTCTTTTTTTAAAGCTTCCAGAGCAACGTCTTTAATCGTGTTTTGGGGCAATGTGCTACCATATGGCTGGGCTGCATATACCTTTAATTTACCTAATTCTGGAGCATATCGCTCTATTTTATCATCGACAAAGTTACCAATCTGTTCTGCCATAATAATGCTATTACTATTATTGAGATAAGCGCCTAGTTTACTATTATTATTACCACTAAATAGGCCATTGCCTAAGCTCACTAACATATAAACCAATTTGTCGTTCTCAGTATAAAAAAATAAAATTTCTCCAGCTTTAGCTTGTATTAAGTCATTCATGCTTCTAACTTGCCGGTAACTACGCAATATACGCATCGATGGATCAAAGATATTCTTAGCATTTGAATCTCGCGCTATTGCTGATAATCCACGAATTAATGGCTCCTTATATTGTTCATCTATTTTATGAGAACGATATAATACATCGCTAATATATTCCCAATTATTTTTATAAGTTGTACCATGAAGTTCAATTGCATGAACGACATTGAGAAGTGGATTTTTATTAATTATATAATTAATTGTAGGATTAATATCAGTCTTTGTTGTTAGTTCTTTTATATACCAATCTGGTGAGTTTAATGTTTTAGTACCTTCAATAACGTCAATAATGTCAATAGCAGATTGATTGAAATATAATCTAAAATTTGCTACAGCCATTTGCTCACCAGCAAAATCTTTATATTTAATTAATTTTTTAGGGAAAGCTTCACGGTATCTTTTTTCCCACATGGATTCCTCTAAAATAAGTGGGCCATCTAAAGATGAGTTGTCAATATTTTTAAAACGATGGGCAGTTAAGTCAAAAACATATTCCTTATTATCTTTTTTGCCAACTACAGTTAAATGATTCATAGGACTTTCATCTTGTGCATTATTCCAAATAGATACCCCTCGATATCTAATATCTATCATGTCATGATCGTGCATATATTTCGCAATAGCAGTTATTGATGAATCATCTTCTGTAATTGGCTCATCAATTTTTTTCGCAATTGAGGGATTTGAATGTAGTTCAGTTAAATACTTTTCTGCCGGAATATCAGCGGTCAGATTATTTGGGTTGAACTTTTCTTCAACTCCCAATAAAACTCGATTTTCGTTTTTTTCTGGTGACAAAGTAATCTTCATATCAAAATGATCTTTTTGAAAATCATGAATTAGTCTTGTCATCCCCTTTTTATCATAATGAATTACTCTTCTTTTAAATTTAAATTCTGAATAAAGGCTAACTACTTTCGTTAGGGATCTTGTTATAACCTCTGATGTAACAGTACCAGCAATTTCGGCTAAAACATTCATTATCCCTTCTTTTAAATAATTTTTATATTCCTCTTCCTTATCACTAATTGCTGCTTTCATAAATGCTGGTGATGCAGCCAAAATAGAACTGTATATAAACCCTGTTACAGGGCCCATGGCAATAGAAAAAAGAGAGTAAAGAAATATTATATTTTCTAAACGACTAAATAATTCAATAAGTAACGCTTCAGTGTGTGTTTTGATTAATATATCTGCTTTTTTTTATATTAAAATCGATAATAGATTCAAATAAAAAAGAGTAGTCTATATTTTCTCTATTTAATTTAAGTTTTGAATGGTCAAGCTCGCTATAATTATCAAAATGAAAATTTGCCCATGATTTTAACTTTTCACTTTTAGTAATTGCTCGTTTAAAATCACGGAATGAAGGATAATGAAGACATTCACCGGTAAAAATGGATATTACCGCAACAGGCGTATTTTCTGAATTAATGCCATTAATAGTTTTATCAATACCAGTAACAGGTCCGCGATCTTTATCAGGAAATACTAACAATCCCGGGCTATTTTCCACTAAGTAGTATAAAACGTCTTTTTTACCGTAAGTGGTTAATACATGCTCTAAATAGTCATAAAACTGCTTTTTTATCTCATCATTTTTTTTAATTTTTTCCATTTCATCAATATAACTATTTTGAATATTAGCAGAATTTATTTTATTAATAAGTGGTTTTGTATATTGAGCAGGATATATCGCACCTAACACTTCATCTAATTTATAATCTAGATTTTCAGATAACCATTTTCGCTCTCTGCCTAATAAAATATCGCGCACAGTGTACGTTTTTTCGATCGGAGGATAATAATACTTTTGCAGACTTTCCACTTCTGGGTTAAATGAATAAGATTTATAGTAAAATGTGACCAGATCATCTAAGGAGGTATGATTAATATTATATTTTTCACTTTGTTGGACTAAATATTTTGCTAAATAATTTTCCAGATGTGGCATTTTTTCTAGTAACTTATCTTTTTTTTGTTTTAATAAATCAATACTTTTTAGCATATCAACTTGTTTCTTTAAATTTATTGCTTCCTCATTCAAATAATTAATTAATTAATTAATTCAGCACGATATTCTGTTGGGAATTTTATATTAATATTCTTTTTATTTATTAAAGGTGAGTTAATTTCTTCAATATGTCGTGTTAAATATTCAAAAATATTAAAAGTATCAAATTTAATATTGTTATTATCATCAATATAATTATATATTATCTCTGTATTAACAACATCTTCTATGGATAAATTACCAAAAGCATGTTGGTCAGTCTCATAGATAGAATAAAGTAACCATAATGCATAAACACTGATAACTTCAATTGGCAAATTATGTTTATCACTGTTTTGATTAAAACGATATTTTTCATTAAATAGCCGAGTAACAATATTTATTTTGTGAATATTTACTAGCAGCTCCCTTTGTTCATTAATATCAATTTTATCAAAATAAGAGTTAATTACTTCTTGATAAATTTTATTTAATTCAAATCTAATCGGTGTAGAAGATATATTATTGAGCTTATTGTTAATATCATTTTCCACAGTATTTAAAAATTGATTTTCAACTAACAAATGTGAAGAATCTATTGATATAAGAAAATCATCTAACTTTTTAATTAATATTTCTTTTTGTTTATTAATGTTTTCTTCACTTTCGTTTTCATTTATATCACTAAATGATAAAATAATATTCGCAATTTCATATATTTTACCCTTTATGCTAGATAGAGGTTCTGAATTTATTTGATTCCCCATATTATATATTTGATTTATCGTTGTCGATTCTTGTGCTAAATTTAAAATCCTAGAATAAATAGCCGCATCATACTCATGTGCTTGTATCTCTTTTTTTAATAAATTATTAACATTAGTTAGGTCTTCTAATCCTGAAGCTAATATTTTATCGTTTGATATTTTTTTTCTTAATTTATAAATTTCCGTTTTTAATTCAATATATTCATTAGTATTTTTTATATCGATTTGCTTATTAATATTATTTTTATAATTAAATTTATTAGCTTATCAATTTTAATTGAGTTATGAAACTTTGGTAAACTTGCTTCTCTAATTTCTCGTTCTTTACTAATATTCTGATTTATTATTAAAGAAAGATTATTAGTATTAACATTTTTTTCATCTAAATTGACAACGCCTGAATTTACTTCATTAAGTATTTCTTGATTATTATTTTTTTCAAATAACTCCTTTTTATTACTAACTTTATCATCCACTGAAATATAATTAAGTTTAAAAGCATTAGACGCTACTTTCATTAATATTTACCTTAAAATTACATAAATTATAATGGATTTTTTATTATATATTCTTTCAAAAATTATTGTTAATTTTTTGTTAAAAATTAATGAAAAATAAATAAAAATAGAATAATAAATGAATGACAACAATTGCGACTAAATTTGTCTTATATCCATATAACCTTAAATACAATGATCCAAGGCACTGTCAATTCAACAAAATCATGTAATAAAATTGATATAAGATAAGAAATGTTATTTCAAATCAAAAAGTTAATTATATTAGTTAATTTGTAAATTAGCGCCAAATAGGCAGCTTGCCAACTTTTACAAATCCGTCATGGAATAATAAAAAACGCTAATATAGTGTATTATTTTACTCAACCTAAGTAGCCAATTATCTACTATTTTGGGGAGCGCAAGAGGTCACAAGAACCAATATTTATTTGGTTTTATTACTAATAAATTTACACTAGGTTTTATTGCTATTAATACTCACTAATGGCTTGGTACAACTTAGCTAACTCAATTCACAAAAACACTCGCTTCCAAATAGTAACATAGTAAGATATGATATTTATTCACTCATTCTCTATCAAGGTAATTAACTAAGCCTTATGATATAACAGGCCTTAGTTCGTTGATCAAGAATAAAATATTGCACTAAAAAATGATTTAGTCAGAAGCAAGCCGTTAAATTAAAGTTGCATAAATAGATGTATTTAACATGAAAATATTATTTTTAATACTGACATTATTAATGCTAACCAGCTGCACTTCACAGCCACAGTCAGCATTGATTGATCTTAACAAAAAGAGTGGTGAATTTAACCGTTCAGCTCTGTTGAACATTAGTCATATTCAGCAGCTCAACGCTTCTTCTGATCGTGGCCAAAAATGGCAATATTCGACATTTTTTCCTGCCACCGCTGAACAAGCATCTCCTGTTTATTATTATGCACTCGCTAACGCCTATAAAATTATTATTTATACCGATAATGTCAATTTTTGGCTTATGGTTAAAAATAAGCTCAAAGCACAAGGAGCAACCGCGGTTATTGAATGGCAATTTAAAAAAATGTTTTTAGCTAAACAAGCTCAAATTACATTTATCAAATATTAAAATAACAAAAAATAAATTAAATAATCTTAATTAAAATAATCAATTGTTAATTTCGCAGGTGATGTATTTATTATAACCTTTTGTTTATAAATAGGTTAATTAACTAACACATGATTAACTTTAACATTTAAATGATAAAATCAATATTATTTTACTAACCACTAAAAATGATCATAATAAAATGTACTAATAAACTTGTTTAAATATTGCATTGTCAACCTTATAAAATTTAAAATAAATGATAATTTACCTATTTCTCAATTGATTAAAATAGCTATTTTCCGCAATCAAATGCATTACCTGTTTAATACCATCCCATAGCTTAAAGAAAAATTACCGATATTATTGTTATGCCAAGTAATAGCAATACTGATTAAAATTCCTATCATAAACTTATCAATATCCGATACCTCATATAGGAGTAATAAAAAAATGACACTAATACGTTGCCATTGGGTAACTACCGATGAGGAATATATTGCCTATCATGATAAAGAGTGGGGAAAAGCAGAAAAAGATAGTCAAAGATTATTCGAAATGCTCTGCCTTGAAGGTCAACAAGCCGGTCTCTCTTGGTATACTATTTTGAAAAAACGTGCTGGCTATATCGTGACTGTTTTTATCAATTTGATCCCGTTCTAATTGCCAAAATGACTCAGCAGGATGTCGATCGTCTAATGCAAGAACCCCGTATCGTGCGTAATCGCATGAAAATCAATGCTATCATTACCAATGCCCAAGCTTACTTAACGATGATCCAATCAGGTGAGGATTTTAGCCAATTTCTCTGGCAATTTGTCGATGGAAAAACGCAAATCAATCATTGGCAACATAAAAGTGAAATACCTACTGATACCGTTATCTCTAAACATCTTTCTCTTGCCTTAAAAAAACGTGGCTTTAAATTTGTTGGTAGCACCATCTGTTACGCATTTATGCAAGCAACCGGTATGGTTAACGACCATTTAAGCAATTGTATTTGCCGGCAGAAAAAAAACGAGTAATAAAAATATCATTATGATAAATTTATAATCACATAAATATAAAAAATTTATAATATCTGGTAATTAATTTGTTAACCAAGCCATTATTCTATTAATTTCAGTAGAATAGTATGCTGGTTTGTTTACTAGTCCTTTGCATAGTTATGAAGAAAAGCATGATACATTCACAATTTGGTAAAAAATTTTCCAGTTCATCGAGCATCTCTCTTTTAATGAAAGATCTAAATGAGGGCTTACGCACACCTGATGTCATTATGCTCGGTGATGGTAACCCAGCACACATTCCTGAAATGGATCAATATTTTCAGCAATTATTGATAGATATGGCTAAAAGCGGCCAGCTCAATGAAGCCTTATGCAACTATGATGGCCCACAAGGAAAAGATGCCATGCTGCAAGGATTAGCAAATACGTTAAATGAGCAAATTGGCTGGAATATTAGCGCTAAAAATATCGCATTAACTAATGGCAGTCAGAGTGCTTTTTTTTATCTATTTAATATCCTAGCAGGCCGTTGTGAACAAGGAATAAAACGAAAAGTTCTTTTCCCTTTAACACCAGAATATGTTGGCTATACCGATACTGGACTTGATGATGATATTTTTGTTGCCAATAAACCGCAAATTGATATCCTGCCTAGTGGTCAATTTAAATATCGAATTAATTTTGGATCGCTGAAAATAACCGATGATATTGGTGTCATTTGCGTTTCCAGACCCACCAATCCGACTGGAAATGTCATTACCGATGAAGAAATGATGCAATTAGATACTTTGGCCAAACAGCATGCTATTCCTCTTTTGATTGACAGTGCTTATGGTATTCCCTTTCCAGGTATTATTTTTAATCAAGCAACACCAATCTGGAATGAAAATATTATTTTATCTATGAGCCTATCCAAATTAGGATTACCTGGCTGTCGCTGCGGTATTATTATTGCAAACGAAACTATTATCAGCGCGATCAGTAACATGAATGGCATCATTAGTTTATCCCCCGGTAGTATAGGCCCAGCATTAATGCAAGCGATCCTAAAACGTAATGATCTATTGAAACTTTCACAAACTGTAATAAAACCTTTTTATCAACAACGCGTTACTGAAACCATAAAAATTATTCGCCGTTATATACCAGAAAGTCGCTGCCTGATCCATAAACCTGAAGGCGCAATATTTCTATGGCTTTGGTTTAAAAATTTACCAATTGATAGTCAAACACTTTATTCACGTCTTAAAAAACGCGGTGTATTAATGGTGCCAGGAGATTATTTTTTCCCAGGACTTAATCAATATTGGCCTCATGCCCATCAATGTATGCGAATGAACTATATTCTACCACTGGAAAAAATAGAGCAAGGGATTGCGATTTTAGCAAATGAAATTGAAATTGCCTATCAATAGCATACATTAAATAGTTTTATTAAATATATTAAAAATATAATTCTATATATGATAAAAAAAACCTCTTATCATATACAAGATAAGAGGTGATAAAATAATAACGAGGACTTTGAATTGTAAAGTTAACGGGATCATATTCAAGAGTATTGCTGAATGAAATGATCTATTTTCCGAGATCTTTGACACCGTAAGTATTACAGCATATTTAGTGTTCTTTTAATTAAATAATAAATTGATATTTTTACCACTATTTCGAACTATTATTTTTTAATTTAATTATAATCTAATCATTTGATTAATACTCCAGCTATAACAGTTGACAGAATATAAGACATTAAGTTGACACTGTTAATACCTCATATTTAAACCTGTAAACAGATTTTAAAAAAAGAGATGAGAAAGACGATTCACTGGATAAGTTACAGAAAAAGGCTAAAAGGTGCTCAACATTTTTATCATCCACGTCTTTACCGATTAATGAATTTTTAACCACCTGGGATTATCTTTATCTACCTTATTCTTAAAAAAGCGATTGGACTAACCCCAAAGAAATATATAAATTGTTAATCAATCTCTTTAAACCAATCACCATTGCAAAGACAAATAAACTTTTATGTAACCAATTTTCCATTAACTGTACTCTATCTAGGACATACAGCAGAAAATAATGGTTAAAAAGGTTTATTTCTATTCACAAGCTGGTATTTTTAACATTAATGTTTATCATTAAAATTTCATATTCGCTTGGAGAAGTTAGGCTTATACCTTTAATGAGAAGATTAATCCTCGTTATCTATAATACCATCTGTTTAAATATTTTCAGCTGCTTGATACTGTTAAGCGGCTGCTCAAGTATTATGACCCATGTTGGTCCTCATCAAGGTTACTATTCCGGCACCAAAGCCGATACCCGAATACTTAAAGATGGCGATACCGGCTGGGTGATAAAACCCCTTGCCATGATTGATTTACCTTTTTCTGCGCTACTTGATACCATTTTACTTCCGTATGATTATTTTCAGGTTGACAAAGTTGTATCGCCCCCCTCACCAAAAAAGCGCGTTCATGATTGGGAAAAGAAACAAGTGGCGAATATACCGCCAACGACCTCCAAATAAAACAATCACAGAACCCTCCGGGAAAGAAAATTACTGTTCATATTGTCAATGCTTAGCACAATAAACAATAAAAATTTATTTCAATCAGAGGCAAAAAGTGTTAGCGAAAAATTTAATTGCTACAGGTAAATATTTTTATTCCATAAAATTAGCAATCCCAAATAAAGCGCAAAACATGGCTTATTGTTACCTTTTTGCTATTTACTTAGTAAAGCCTAATAAAATAACCATCAATTTAGACTCCACAGCCCTACTAACTAAAGCTGAATCTATTTTTCGGCATTAATACAGAAAAAATAAAAAATAAAAAATAAAAAATAAAAAATAAAAAATAAAAAATAAAAAATAAAAAATAAAAAATAAAAAATACTATCTACAATTAACAAAATAATAGATATCTTATTAATAGAATAGAAATTAATTATGAAGAAATTTTTAGTTTTATCATTAATTAGTTTAATTGCACCACTGGCACTAGCCGATAATAGTAAAAATGGTGTTTATATCAGCGCAAAAATGGGTGCCTCTATTTTGTAAATGAAGGGGCAATTTTTTCCATATATTGTTTTCCCAAACAACATTAATGAGAAACAAAAAGGGGATAACCATAGAACTGCCGTATTTGGTACTGGCCTCTCTTTAGGCTATGATTTTTATGATAATTTCAATCTTCCCGTCAGAGCTGAATTAGACTTTACTAGCCGGGCAAACGCTGATTACAACTATTCAAAATCTCAAGAAAATTCCATTTTTTTTCTTAGAAATACTATTAAAAATCAAATAGAAGCAAATACATTGATGTTTAACGCTTATTATGATTTTAAAAATCCATCTGATTTCACTCCTTATCTCTCTGCTGGCTTAGGTTATGCTTATTTAAGCCAAAAAACATCTCAAATAGCAACCTTGGGTATATCAGGAGGGAAAACTAGCACCGAAACTCTCCAAACACGCTCTCACGCCACCAACAACTTTGCCTGGAGTGCTGGCGCAGGTATCAAATATACAGTTAGTCAAGATTTTTCATTCGATCTTAGCTATAAATATCTGGATGCAGGCCAAGCTGAAGTAGATTATTTCAATCTTGATGGCGTAGAAACTAATGTAAAAACCAAAGTCAGAACCCATGATATTATGTTAAGTGCAACTTATCACTTTTGATATCAATAACGACAAAAATTTTTAAAATCAAACAATTCCGGTTGCTACAATAAAGATTTGTTGATAACCATCAATATCACGTAAATAAGCAATATTGCTGTCATCGGGGGAAATCACCACAGCATCACCTGATGGCGGCACATCACTGCGAACAGTCAAACGAATTAGTTTGCCAGCAGAAATTTCACATAACATTACGCTATTATCGCAAATAAACGCCACATAGCGACCTTGACTATCCCAGCTAAACGCTGACTGAATATCCCACGCAGACTGGGTTATTTGCTGCATTATGCCACTAACTGGAGAAACCAGCCAAAACTGGACAATGCCGTTATCATCTTTCATTAAAAAATCGATTTTACTGCCATCAGGCGTAGAGCGGAGCCAATGGCGTGGCTGATTAATCACCCCGGGATATTTACGTTGATGAGTATAGGTTAAACGTCGCTGTTTAATCCCCTTAAGGATGCTGACATAGGGAATTGCTTATCTTGATAATTATATTATAAATAAACTAATGTAATTTTTAATTTGTCAGCTATTCTTATTTTTAGCAGATAAACACAAATTTCTTTACTTTAATATTAGAGAAATAGAGAATGAAAAAAATAATATTGACCTTATCCATTATCAGTTTAATTCCATCCATTGCTCTAGCAAATGAAAGTAAAAGTGGTGTTTACGTCAGCGCAAAAATGGGTGCCTCAATCCAGCAAATGAAGGGGCAATTTTATCCAACTTTTTATACATTGGAAATTGGCGGTGATGAAGTAACCTTTGAAAAAAAACTAAAGGGAGATAACCATAGAACCGCCGTATTTGGTGCTGGGCTCACTTTAGGTTATGATTTTTATGAAAAATTTAACCTTCCTGTCAGAACCGAACTAGACTTTACTAGTCGGGCAAAAGCTGACTATAACTATTCAGGTTATGATGAAAATTTCTTTCCTGGTAATACCACGGTTAAGAATAAAATTGAACTAAATACATTAATGCTTAACGCTTATTATGACTTTAAAAACTCAACCGATTTCACACCTTATCTCTCTGCCGGGTTAGGTTATGCTTATATAAGTCAAAAAACATCTAATATCTTTAAAATAAATGTTAACTCACTTACTATTCCCCTTTGGTCACGCTCTCATGCCACCAACAACTTTGCCTGGAGTGCTGGCACAGGTATCAAGTACTCGATTAATCAAGATTTTTCATTTGATTTGAGTTACAAATATCTGGATGCTGGCCAGGCTGAAGTATACCATTTCGATTCGATTGGAACCGAGTTTAACTCAAAAACCAAAGTCAGAACCCATGATATTATGTTAAGTGCAACTTATCACTTTTGATATCAATAACGACAAAAATTTTTAAAATCAAACAATTCCGGTTGCTACAATAAAGATTTGTTGATAACCATCAATATCACGTAAATAAGCAATATTGCTGTCATCGGGGGAAATCACCACAGCATCACCTGATGGCGGCACATCACTGCGAACAGTCAAACGAATTAGTTTGCCAGCAGAAATTTCACATAACATTACGCTATTATCGCAAATAAACGCCACATAGCGACCTTGACTATCCCAGCTAAACGCTGACTGAATATCCCACGCAGACTGGGTTATTTGCTGCATTATGCCACTAACTGGAGAAACCAGCCAAAACTGGACAATGCCGTTATCATCTTTCATTAAATAACCGATTTTACTGCCATCAGGTGAAGAACGCAGCCAATGACGTGGCTGATTAACCACTCCTGGATACTTACGTTGATGAGTATAGGTTAAACGACGTTGTTTAATCCCTTTAGGTGGCGCTGGCATGCTAGTTTCGGTACCCTGGATTGGCTTATTGCCGGCAATAGCATACTTCTCAGCAGATTCAGGTAAATCAACAATAAAAATTTCTGCTACAATTTCTCCTTGTAAAGAGTAAGTATCACCAATAAATGCAATCGCCCAACGTTGCTTGTCCCCATTTGCTCTCTGATACCCATTATGACCAATCCAGCCTTCTTCATAAGCACGGCTGATTTCATCACTACCCGGTTTTGGTATAGGCGTTGTTTCACTGATCACGACACAATAATAATGGCCATTATACTCACGTTGATGTTTTTTCTGCCCCAAGGTGCCAACATTAATAGTATGATATGGGATCGCAATTGCCACATTACGTAAATCAAGCGCCGAATCATATTCATGCATCACGTGATCATTGTAAGTAAAACTAAGCCTGCTATTATCTGGACTAAATACATGAACATGCGTGCCTCCTCTCAATGCACCCGCTAAAAAAGGCGGCGTAATGCACATAGCTTCAATATTTTCGGCTACATTGGTTTTTATATCGCTGACAATTACCCCTCGACGATGATGAAAATCATAATGCCAATTTTCATCGGGATCTTCTGAGCCATGAATAAAAGCATATCTAGATGGGTTTTCACTACTAACTGTAGCAACACCAACATACGCGCCATTTTTGGCGCAATAGATCTGTTTTTGTTGTTGCGTTTTAATATTAACTTTTTCTATTGTTAATCCTGTAAAGGAAGCACTATTTGGGCGTACATCAAAAACTAGCCACTGGCTATCTGATGTCCATACATTTATATTAGTCAGTTGGTGATTGCGTTTATCAAAAGTAATTTGCTGTTCTTGGTAAGTCATTTTATTATCCGCACTCTTTTGTCGTGGGCGATAAAAAATAGTGTAATTATGTGAACACGACAAAAATATTAGTCAATACTTTATTTTTATAATACAACTTTATGTCTTAAGGTTTGCCGTATCTAAAAAATCATTATGTTACTTAGCATACTTTATATAATTGGAATTACAGCTGAAGCCATGACCGGAGCTTTAGCCGCTGGTCGCCGTAAAATGGATGTTTTTGGCGTTATTATTATTGCCTCAGCAACCGCAATTGGGGGCGGTTCTGTACGCGATATCTTATTAGGACACTATCCTCTAGGTTGGGTTAAGCATCCTGAATATATTGTCATTGTCGCTTGTGCCGCAGTTATTACTATCTGGCTTGCACCAATGATGAAACATTTGCGACGATTATTTTTAATTTTGGATGCCATTGGTCTTATTGTCTTTTCCATTATTGGCGCTCAAATAGCGCTCGATATGAATTATAGTTATATCATCGCCGCTATTGCAGCCGTCATTACCGGTGTTTTCGGTGGCGTACTGCGTGATATGTTATGTAATACAATCCCCCTTGTTTTTCAAAAAGAGATATATGCTGGCATCTCTTTTGCTGCGGCATGGCTCTATATCGGATTAATACTATATACCCCCTTACCTAAAGATATGGTTATAATCATTACCTTAATAGCTGGTTTAACTGGACGTCTACTTGCCATTCGTTATCGATTAGGATTACCTGTATTTAATTATGAGAATAATGATTAAGATTTCCATATATATCTAATTAAATCAGCATGTTATTACTTGGACTAATTTTCATTAAAAAATCCATTTATTTTATGTTGGCCCAAAACCTTTACTAGCTGTTTAACATCTTTATTCTCAATAAATTGCACTAATTTTTTTTGTTGTTTACGCGACAAAATAGCGCTGTTTATTTCTTTAGAGGATAAATCATTCCAACAGTTTATTTTGCTAAAAAGTTTTTCTGGTAGTGGTACGCCTAGCCCTTTTAACCATTCAGAAAAGGGACGTTTTTGCGCTGATAGAAATTGTTGATAAATAAATTTTCCTTTATTAGCTTTAAACATTGCCACTTCAGTGATTTGTTCCAATGTTAACCTAGACCAATCCATTAAATTGGTTATTTTCCCAGCTCTTATTAAAGCCAACCAGCCTTTTTCGTTGATCCCTTCCATCTTAAGCTGTTTCGCCAACCAAACTAAACGAGCAACAAACTGACTTTCGCATCTCATTGAATAATAAAAACAGCTTAATTGATGATAATTTTTTTGTTCTGGTACCGACAGCATTTTCCGCTGTTTAATTTGCCAAACAATCTTGTCAAATTTAGGGATCCCATGACCAGATAATGATATTTGTATTGCATCTCCAGGCAAAATACCGATAATAGGATTAATTTTTCCGGTTCTCCCGATATTAAATTTAACAGCTGCAACTTGAGCGACCCGATTCTGAGTCGGATATTTCCAAGCAACGGACCAGTTATTTATACCTGCTTGCCAGTATTGGCCTAGAGTATATGGCAGTTGTTTTAACACAATGCCATCTGTTGCAAAAGGCATTGGCTGATTGTAATAATAGCGTTGCCATTGTGTAATTTGATCAACACTAGTGACTAAATGAGAGTAGCGTTTGGTTAACGGAAAACCCCATCTTTCTAATTGTGCAAATTGTGTTTGCATATTCGACGGCCCATCAGGCCAACTCCAAATAAAAATGCCAATTTGTTCCTCTTGTTGAACCAATAAATTCTTACGCATTAACCAACCAGCAACTTTATTACGAGCATTAGCTCCTCCGGCAATGGCTTGTTGGTGACCAGTCTGATACCAAAATAATTCACCTTGTAATATTAATTGAGTAGCATGATTTGGAATCGTTTTGGGAATTGCTGGCAAAAAATCGGCTTTTGGCGTCCAATCAATTCCTTCTATACCATTACCCCGACTAATTAATGCAGCCAATTTTCCTTTTTTATAAACCAATGTAGCAGCCACACCATCGACTTTTGGTTGTAACCAAACTTCATGACGACCTGCTATCCATCGAGCGATTTCATCAGCAGTTATCTTTTTTAAGCCAGTATGAATAACTGGGTGAGTTTTTCTTCCTTTAATGGGTAAAGAAAGCGTATTCGTTTTATCTGGCGGGAGTCGAAGACAATTTGACCAATGTTTCCATAACGCAAAAATTTGATCGTAAGTTTCATCATTAACCAAACTTTGGCCATTAATATAATATGCTTCATCCCAGCGTTTTAATTCTGAATTAATTGCTTTGATTTCCCTATGTAAAACTAATTTAGGCCAATCCGGGCATTGAATATTTTGCGCAATTGATGAGTTTATATTTAACAAAAACAATAATAAAAAAAAGCGCCAACAATAGTAGACTGAAACAAAAATAAAAGATCTCATAATAAACAGCATCCATGCATAATTTTAATCATCTATTTATTCCATTCACGAAAAATACTTTCAATATACAATTTCAATTATTGGGAAGACATAAATAGAAAATAATTATCAAGATATCTAATAATCATTTTTTCTCAAAGCGCTTTGCAAAAATGGTAAGTATTTTCAAAAATAATTCAGATCTTGCATTAAAAATGTTAGTAAAGCTGTATGTTACTGATTGCATGTGTATACTATTAAAGAGCTTTTGTACTTTTTAAAAATTTTATTAATTAATTAGCCAGTTAATCAAGAAATCATCATGATTCAAGGAACGTTATATATTGTGTCTGCCCCAAGTGGTGCAGGCAAATCGAGTCTTATTCAGGCTTTATTAAAAACTCAGCCTCTATATGACACACAAGTTTCTATTTCGCATACCACTAGAGCGATACGCCCTGGTGAAAAAAACGGTGAACATTACTATTTCATTACTGAAAGCAAATTTCAGCAAATGATTGAGCATAATGATTTCCTTGAATATGCCTGCGTGTTCGGCAATTATTATGGAACTTCCCGGGTAGTTATCGAAGAAATTATTAATAGTGGTGTCGATGTATTTTTAGATATTGATTGGCAAGGCGCACAGCAAATTCGCCAAAAAATGCCCTCCGCTCGCACTATTTTTATCTTACCACCGTCTAAAAATGAGTTACTACGCCGTTTACGTGGTCGTGGGCAAGATAGTGAAGAAACGATTAATCAGCGTATGGCACAAGCGGTTTCTGAAATAAAGCATTATAACGAATATGATTACATTATTGTTAATGATGATTTCAATACTGCATTAGGCGATTTACAATCTATTATTCGATCTGAGCGTCTACGTTTAGAACGTCAGATTCAGCGACATAATACTTTAATTAATAAACTATTGGCAGACTGAGTAAAGGTTCAGTATTATATCCGGTCATTTCTTTATCTTTGGAGTCATATTATGGCACGTGTAACAGTTCAAGATGCGGTAGAAAAAATTGGTAATCGTTTCGATTTAGTTTTAGTGGCAGCGCGTCGTGCGCGTCAATTACAGATTAAAGGTAAAAGCCCTTTAGTTAAAGAAGAAAATGATAAGGTCACTGTTATTTCTCTGCGTGAAATAGAATCAGGGTTGATTAATGCTCAAATTCTTGATGTCCGTGAACGTCAAGAAGAACAGGAACAAGAAGCAGCAGAAATGCAAGCAGTATCTGCTATTGCTGAAGGTCGACGTTAACTGAAAAGGTAGGCTTACCTTGTACCTGTTTGAAAGCCTCAATCAAATCGTTCAGGACTATCTGCCAGAAGAGCATATATCGTTACTGAAACAAGCTTATGTTGTTGCCCGGGATGCACATGAAGGCCAAACCCGTTCAAGTGGTGAACCTTATATAACTCATCCAGTTGCGGTGGCATGTATTTTAGCGGAAATGCGTTTAGATCATGAAACATTAATGGCCGCATTACTACATGATGTTATCGAGGATACCCCTGCAACTTTTCAGGATATAAAACAGCTTTTTGGTAAAACTGTTGCAGGCCTAGTTGAAGGGGTATCAAAACTCGATAAACTCAATTTCCGTGATAAAAAAGAAGCTCAAGCAGAAAATTTTCGCAAAATGATTATGGCCATGGTACAAGATATCCGTGTCATTTTAATCAAACTCGCAGATCGAACGCACAATATGCGTACTTTAGGTTCCCTTCGTGCCGATAAGCGCCGCCGCATCGCGAGAGAAACATTAGAAATTTATAGCCCACTGGCACATCGTCTTGGTATTCATCATCTCAAAACTGAATTGGAAGAGTTAGGCTTTGAAGCACTCTACCCCAATCGCTATCGAGTTATTAAAGAGGTAGTAAAAGCAGCTCGTGGTAACCGAAAAGAGATGATCCAAAAAATATTGGCAGAAATCGAAGGTAGATTATTAGAAGCCAGGATCCCATGCCGAGTATTTGGTCGAGAAAAACATCTCTATTCAATATATCGTAAAATGCAGCTGAAAGAGCAGCGCTTCCACTCAATTATGGATATTTATGCCTTTCGAATTATTGTTAAGGATGTTGATACATGTTACCGCGTTCTTGGACAAGTACATAGTTTGTATAATCCTCGGCCAGGACGAGTGAAAGATTATATTGCCATCCCCAAAGCCAATGGCTATCAATCTTTACATACATCAATGATTGGCCCACATGGTGTACCAATTGAAGTACAAATTCGTACTGAAGATATGGATCAAATGGCCGAAATGGGTGTCGCTGCCCACTGGGCATATAAAGAACAAGCAGAATCTAGCACAACTGCTCAAATCAGAGCACAACGCTGGATGCAAAGCTTACTGGAACTACAACAAAGCGCAGGGAATTCTTTTGAATTCATTGAAAGTGTAAAATCTGATCTTTTTCCTGACGAAATTTATGTTTTTACCCCCGAAGGTCGAATTGTCGAATTACCTACTGGCGCAACCCCAGTTGATTTCGCCTATGCTGTACATACCGATATAGGCCATGCCTGTGTTGGTGCCCGAGTGGATCGTCAACCCTATCCTCTATCACAATCGTTAAGTACCGGGCAAACCATAGAAATTATTACTGCACCCGGCGCAAGGCCAAATGCCGCTTGGTTGAATTTCGTTGTTAGTTCCAAAGCCAGAGCAAAAATACGCCAACTACTTAAAAACCTCAAGCGAGAAGATTCAATTAGTTTAGGTCGCCGCTTACTCAACCATGCTTTAGGTAATGGCAAGAAATTAGGCGATATTCCGCAAGAAAATATCAATAAAGAACTAGCAAGAATGAAACTCCACTCAATGGATGATTTGCTCGCTGAAGTTGGTCTTGGCAATACTATGAGTGTTGTTGTAGCACATAATTTATTAGGCAATGCTAGTATAAATAACGTTATTACAGATAATAGTGATAACCGTAGTAAACTACCGATTAAAGGGGCAGAAGGGGTATTAATTACCTTTGCCAAATGTTGTCGCCCTATTCCCGGAGATCCCATTGTTGCTCATATTAGCCCAGGTAAAGGTTTAGTTATACACCATGAGTCTTGTCGTAATATCAGAGGCTATCAAAAAGAGCCAGAGAAGTTTATGCAAGTCGAGTGGGATGAGGGCGTTAATAACAACTTCATTGCTGAAATTAAAGTCGATATGATTAATCATCAAGGGGCATTAGCTAATTTAACCGCAGCTATTAATAGTGCAAATTCTAGTATTCAAAGTATGAATATTGAAGAGAAAGATGGACGTGTCTATTGTGCATTTATTCGTTTAACCGCTAAGGATCGTATTCAATTAGCTAATATTATGAAAAAAATCCGTATCATGCCTGATGTTTTACGCATCAGCCGTAACCGGAACTAAGTTATGAACTCAAAACGTTATGCTCGCATCCGCCAAATAATCGCCATGCGCCAACCTGATCTGACGGTTTGTCTTGAAAATGTCCATAAGCCACATAATATTTCTGCTGTGATCCGTACCGCTGATGCGGTTGGAATATCACAAATTCATGCAATCTGGTGCCAAAATAGCACCAAAAGCTTATCTGCTGCGGCTGCTGGTAGTAATCATTGGGTGAAAGTAAAAACCCATGCCACTATTGAAAAGGCAATCTCTACCTGCAAAGCTGCGGGCATGCAAATCTTAGCCGCTCATCTTACTAAACAAGCTATCGATTTTCGTCAAATAGATTACACTCAACCAACCTGTATTATTTTGGGACAAGAACGAACGGGTATTTCCAAACAAGCTCTCGCGCTGGCTGATCATAATATTCATATTCCTATGATGGGTATGGTACAGTCATTAAATGTCTCTGTTGCTTCTGCTTTAATTCTTTATGAAGCGCAACGGCAAAGACAAAATGCCAATATGTATAACAGCCTTTTTAGTCAGCTATCAGAAGAAGAACAACAAGAATGGCTTTTTGAGGGCGGTTATCCGGTATTAGCTGCCGTTTCAAAACATAAAGGACTTCCCCGACCACTAATTAACGAACATGGCGAAATTGTTGCCAGTGATGCATGGTGGGCAGCGATGCAATCGACTAAAGTACCAGGTAAAAAACGCACTCTGGAGAACTAATTGCATGCGGGGGAAATTACTTGATGCTATTCCATTAACATCACTAAACGGTGTTGGCGCATCACAAGCAGAAAAACTCAATAAAATAGGGCTTCGTACTATCCAGGATCTCCTCTTTCATCTACCTTTACGTTATCAAGATCAAACTCAACTTTATACGATTAATGATGTTCAACCGGGCAGCACTGTAACCGTCAGCGGCAAAATATTACAAACTAAAATCATCTTTGGACGTAAACGAATGATGATCTGCCAAATTAGTGACGGCTCAGGAACATTAACCCTGCGGTTTTTTAACTTTTCTACCGCTATGAAGAATAGTCTAGCAGCCGGTAAATATATTGTTGCTTATGGTGAAATCCGGCGAGGCAATTTAGGACCAGAAATTATTCATCCCGAATATAAAATAAAACCTGATGCCGATCAGATTGAGTTGCAAGATACTCTAACACCAATTTATCCAATAACTGAAGGGATACGTCAGATAACTTTACGCAAACTGATTGATCAAGCGCTAACACTACTTGATAGCTGTGCGATCAGTGAGTTGATCCCAGCACCATTTAATCAAGGGCTAATAAGCTTACCACAAGCTATTAAAATACTTCATCGTCCGCCACCCGATATCCCTCTGAATATACTGGAAAAGGGCAAACATCCGGCGCAACGCAGATTAATCTTTGAGGAGTTATTAGCCCATCAATTAAGTATGCTAACGGTTCGGAGTGAAACACAACAATTTTCAGCCCAGCCACTACCAGCAGAAGAAAAATTAAAACAACAATTGCTAACACGTTTACCCTATTCACCAACTAAAGCCCAACAAAGAGTTGTCAGTGAAATTGAAGCAGATCTGGCTAAAGCAAGCCCTATGATGCGTTTAGTCCAAGGTGATGTCGGTTCTGGTAAAACATTAGTAGCGCTATTTGCCGCAATTCGTGCTATCGCTCATGGTAAACAGGCAGCACTAATGGCGCCTACCGAGTTATTAGCAGAACAGCATGCCAATACTTTTCGCCAATGGCTTGAACCACTTGGTATCCAAGTTGGTTGGTTATCAGGTAAACAAAAAGGAAAATCCAGGCTAAATCAACAAGAAGCTATTGCAAAAGGCAAAGTCGCAATGATAATTGGTACTCATGCCATTTTTCAACAGCAAGTCGAATTCAACGCCTTAGCATTAGTGATCATTGATGAACAACATCGCTTTGGTGTACATCAACGTCTGGCGCTATGGGAAAAGGGGCAGCAGCACGGCATTTATCCCCATCAATTAATTATGACAGCAACGCCGATCCCACGTACACTGGCTATGACAGCTTATGCGGATCTGGATAATTCAATCATCGATGAGCTACCACCCGGCAGAACGCCCGTCACAACAGTAGCCATTCCTGATACCCGTCGCAATGAGGTTATTCAACGCGTAAAAAAAGCCTGCCAGATAGAAAAGCGACAAGTTTATTGGGTCTGTACATTAATTGATGACTCTGAAGTGCTTGAAGCACAAGCGGCTCAAGCGACACAAGAAGAACTGGCTCGCGCATTGCCTGAATTAAATATTGGCTTAGTTCATGGGCGGATGAAATCGGCTGAAAAGCAAAAAGTGATGGCAGATTTTAGCGCCAATAAACTACAACTACTCGTCGCTACCACAGTTATCGAAGTCGGCGTCGATGTACCAAATGCCAGTTTAATGATTATTGAAAACCCGGAGCGTTTAGGGCTTGCCCAGTTACATCAATTACGGGGCCGCGTTGGCAGGGGAAGTATTGCTTCACATTGTGTTTTACTATATAAAACACCACTCACTTACACGACTAAATTACGTTTACAGGTACTTAGAGATAGCAATGATGGCTTTGTCATTGCACAAAAAGACTTGGAAATTCGTGGCCCAGGAGAGTTGTTAGGTACTCGACAAACAGGCAATGCAGAATTCAAAGTGGCTGATTTAATGCGCGATCAAGACCTATTGCCAGAAATCAGAAATGCCGCCCAACATTTGCAACAACATTATCCTAACCATACCAATGCTCTGATTGAACGTTGGTTACCCGAACGTTCACAATACAGCAACGCTTAATATTAATTAACCATATCAATTGGTTATTAATAAAAAACCGCTAAAAATCAGCGGCTCCGTTACATTAATCAATTACACTTCTGTTATCCATTCATTATCGGCGCTGAAAAAATGGGTAACCATAGATAAAATTTAATCACTAATGCATTAATAATATCAATAAAGAAAGCACCAACCATCGGTACGACAAGAAAAGCTAAATGAGAAGGACCAAAGCGTTCTGTTACGGCTTGCATATTAGCAATTGCTGTCGGCGTTGCCCCTAAACCAAAACCACAATGACCAGCCGCTAATACTGCTGCATCATAATTTTTGCCCATAATTGGAAAGGTAACAAAAATAGCATAAAGACCCATGACAATTGCTTGTATCAGCAAAATAATGAGCATTGGTATGGCTAACGAAGCAAGTTCCCAAAGTTTTAAACTCATCAATGCCATTGCTAAAAAAAGTGACAAACTAACATTGCCTAAAACTGAAACCGCGCGATCAAATACTCGGTAGAAACCAACCCATGATAAGCTATTACTTAAGATAACCCCAGTAAATAAAACACAAACAAAAATAGGTAAAGTAAACTGATAACTGTCCAATAGCCATTGCGAAATTAATTTACCCACTACCATGCAAATAGCAATCATGGCTAATGTTTCTATTAATGTCACCGATCATGCAAAACTGATCCACTAACGATCATCTAAAACTGATCCACTTGGTATTATTCGCACATTTTTGTACGGATAATTTATGTTAACCAAGGAGATATTTGTGGATATTCATGTTCGCTTTGCACAAGGACAAAGCCTTCGAAAAATTGCCAGTGAGTTGGGTATATCCCGTAACACCGTAAAACATCATTTACAACAACAGACAATGCCAACTTATGCTAAAAGAAGTCAACAACCGACTAAATTATCCCCCTTTAAACCTTATTTGCTTCAGCGAATTGAACTGGCTAAACCTGATT
>NZ_AUCC01000012.1:12913-60425 GCF_000429565.1 Arsenophonus nasoniae DSM 15247 | reverse complement strand
AATTCGCTGAAGCAAATAAGGTTTAAAGGGGGATAATTTAGTCGGTTGTTGACTTCTTTTAGCATAAGTTGGCATTGTCTGTTGTTGTAAATGATGTTTTACGGTGTTACGGGATATACCCAACTCACTGGCAATTTTTCGAAGGCTTTGTTCTTGTGCAAAGCGAACATGAATATCCACAAATATCTCCTTGGTTAACATAAATTATCCGTACAAAAATGTGCGAATAATACCAAGTGGATCAGTTTTAGATGATCGTTAGTGGATCAGTTTTGCATGATCGGTGACACTATTTACAATCGGCAATAAAAAGAATATTTGTTTAATTTTTTTTATGTAATAATTACTCAATATCATTAAGTAAATCTTGCTGTTACTGAGTTTTTATTTAATTTTCTAACATTTATTTGGTTCTATATTTATTGAGGTTACCTCCAGATGTCATTTGTCTTAAATCAAAAGCGTAAGACGCTATTGCCAGTATTGTTGTTGCTCTTTGCAATGGTATCAATACAAAGTGGTGCTTCATTAGCCAAAAGTCTATTTCCAACTATCGGTGCACTTGGCGTAACGGCTTTAAGACTATTTTTGGCAACGATTATTCTATTTATAATTTTTAAACCTTGGCGAAAAAAGTTACGTGGCCATTCATTAAAACATTTACTTATTTATGGTATCTCGTTAGGTTCAATGAATTCGCTGTTTTATCTATCGTTAGAAAGGATCCCGTTGGGGGTTGCCGTTGCGTTAGAGTTCACCGGCCCTTTAGCCGTTGCAATGTTCTCATCTCGCCGGGCGATTGATTTTGTTTGGATATTAATGGTTATTGTTGGATTAGGCTTTCTACTACCGATTAGAAACAGTATTAATAGTTTAGATCCTGTTGGTGTTGTTTATGCATTAGCTGCCGGTATTTGTTGGGCAATGTATATCATCTTTGGTCAGCGGGCTGGGGCAGGTTATGGCTCAGCAACAGTCGCTTTAGGTTCGTTTATCTCGACATTGATTTTTTTTCCGGTTGGCCTTCTCACCGTTGGCATCGCGCCTCTATTTGATCTGTCAATTCTACCGATTGCACTTGCAGTTGCTATTTTGTCAACCGCCTTCCCCTACACGCTTGAAATGTTTGCCCTAACACGCATGCCGGCGAAAACATTTGGTACCTTAATGAGTTTGGAACCGGCAATGGGAGCTTTTATGGGCATGATATTTCTCAATGAACACTTAACGTTAACCCAGTGGTTCGCGCTATTTTGTATTATTGGCGCATCAATTGGTTCAACATCAACGATGAAAACAAAAAGCGAAACAGTCGAAATCAATTAAGTCGTTCTTCCCGCTCAAACAGTGTGAATTCAAACCTAAATTCACACTGTAACTTGTTGCTAATTTGCCTTGCATTCCTATTTTTTATCACCATATTTATAATTGTAAGTAATAAAATAACGCTTACATCAATATTACCTATCAATTTAATAGGATCAAATGATAAGACTATTGATCAATAATAAGCTATTTTTTAGATATAAAGTATTAATACATTATTTGATATAACGGGAGCGTAATAATGAGCACAGCTAAATTAGTTAAAGTACCAAAAATTGATTTACTCTATACCCGTAATGATATTAGTGATAGTACCAAAAAACACGTTGTTTCTGTTTTAAATCCGCTAGTTGCCCAACTTATCAATCTTTCATTAATGACCAAACAAGCGCATTGGAACCTGCGCGGTAGAAACTTTATTGCGGTTCATGAATTATTAGATGAATTTAATTCCTCTATTTTAGAGCACCAAGATGAATTAGCTGAGCGGGTAGTACAAATGGGCGGTACGGCGATGGGCACGATTGAGTATGTGCATGACCACACCCCACTTAAAGCCTATCCAACTAATATTCACGATGTACAAGATCATTTGAAAGCTTTGGCTGATCGCGGTGCAGTGGTAGCCAATAATGTTCGTAAAGCGATTGGTGAAGTAGGTGAAGTCGATGCGGAAGATATTCTTACCGCGGCTTCTCGTGATCTGGATAAATATCTGTGGTTTATTGAAGCAAATATTGAAAAGTAACTAATACCTTATTGATAACTATATAAAAATAAAATGTCGTCATTTAGCCACACAGGAGTGTGGTTTTTTATTTTTGCTATCCCCTTAATATCAATTAATTATTTTACTATAATTGTCAACATAGTAAGCAATCAATAAGGATTTTTATGGATATTGTCGTTAAAGACGCTAATGGGGCACACTTAAGCGATGGAGATAGTGTGCAAGTTACAAAAGATCTCAAAGTTAAAGGAACATCAAAGACCTTAAAACGAGGTACGGCAATAAAAAACATTCGCCTAACGCAAAATAAAGATGAAATTGAGTGTAACGCAGAAGGCATTAAAGGTTTAGTGTTAAAAACCTGTTTTTTGAAAAAAATTAACTAATTTAAATCAGGAGTAATAAGTAGCAGATAAAAATACTGGTTACTCCACTTTTTTCGTTGATATATTGGATATTTCCGGTTCAACAATCGGAAAGACCGGTAATGAAGCTAATAGACGAGCACCATACTGTTTAGTCCTTAGTCGCTTATCATAGATAATAATCTCACCATAACAATTATGACTACGGATCAAGCGACCGACTTGCTGAATTAACGTGAACGAGGCAGTTGGCAAACTTTGTACTTCAAATGGATAAAGTTTTAACGTTTTTAACCATTCATTTTCAGTAATGAAAATCGGGTTTGTGATCGGAGGAAAAGAGATTTTTTGAATATGTATTTGTGACAAATAATCGCCTTTGAGATCCAATCCTTCAGCAAAGGATTGCAATCCAACTAATACGCTAGTAAGCCCTTGATCAACACGTTGGCAATGGGTTTCTACCAACCGATAGCGCGGTTTATCTCCTTGAACCAACAATTGGCCGCGTAACTCTTTAATATGATGTAAAAAACCTTCCATTGCACGTTGGCTACTAAACAGAAATAGGATGCCGCGATGTTTTCCGGACTGGAGTTGTTGTTTAAAATAAGCAGCCATTTCCGCTAAATGTAATATTTCATTTTGCAGGGTCGGTTCAATCGACATTTTAGGGATCACTAACCGCCCCTGTCGAACATGATCAAAAGAAGCATCTAAGCTAACAAAGCGATCATCGTCACGCTCATTTAACCCTGTTAGCTCCGTGAAACGGCTATAACTCTCTAATGAGCGCAAAGTGGCTGACGTCACTATGATGTGAGGAATATTTTGCCATAACAGCTTTTCTAATTGTTCACTAACCCGTATACCGGCACAATGAAAATAGTAATGTAACTGATTTTTGTCATAATGACGGCTCAACCATTTGGATACCGGCGCATTTGATGAAGTTTCACAACCCGCTAAACGCCAAAGTTTAACCATATTTTGCCAGTAACTGAGCATTTTACCACTGATGAGCAGGCTACGATGCAAACTAGCTGCATCATGTTTGCCACTCTGTTCAGACAAGTGATCAACTATTTTTTCAGTAAGCACAACCAAATCCTGACTAAGCTGTAAAAGCTGTTGGCAACAAATATCTAATTCGGTCGGTAATTGGCCTAATTTAAATAGATAAATCGGATCCTGGCTTTTGTCTGGTAATAAACGCTGAGTGATTGTCATCACCTGGTGGAAGCAATCAATTAATTTTTGTCTATGCTGGGTTAAATGGTTCGCTTTGGCCAGTTTTGGCGGTTTAACGGGGCGGTATTGGCTTAAATAGTACTCGACGTGACGTACAAAATTATCTAGCTGAGCCGTCAAATGCGTTAAAGTAATATTCCCTTCAACTTCTAAACTATCGCGTGCCACATCAGCGATATGATGCCCTTCATCAAGGACTAACAACATCTTTTTAGCTTCAGGTAACACCGAGCCACTTTCCATCGCTGCCATTACCAACGCATGATTAGTGACAATGACATCAACTTGCTCAATTTTCCATCTTGCCAAAAAAAAGGGACAGCAATGATAAAACTGACAATTTCTGGCTAAACATCCGACTTTATCGGTACTAATTTTTTGCCATAAACGGTCATCTAAAGCGCTTTTATAATGATCTCGGACTCCATCCCAGAGACCAGCCATAAAATCAGCATGTAACTGCTGACAAGCAGTCCGCTCTTGTTCACTCGTTACCGACATTTCCTGTTGCATTAAATACATTAAGTCAAGCTGCTGCTCATCCACTGCACAGATAGCGGCCAGATTGCGTGGGCACAGATAACGTCTGCGGCCAAAAATAGCGATAAATCGTAGTTCAGGAATAATTTTAGCTAACAAAGGAAGATCTTTATGCAAAATTTGATCTTGCAAAGCAATATTTGCCGTACTAATGACTAAAGGCTTATTTTCTGCCCGACTAATCGCAATACCGGCGATTAAATAAGATAGTGTTTTACCTACCCCGGTCGGTGCTTCAATAACCAAATGACGTCCTTGTTCACCTGATAATGTCTTTGCAACTTCGGCGATCATCTGTCGTTGGACAATACGTGGCATAAAACCATCAATCGAGGTTGATAGCGATTTGTACCAAAGGCTTATTTGATTTTTAATTGCGTTAGTTAGCGCCATAGAAATCTTATATAAAAATATCAACCATTCGGTTGATGAGTATAAAACGATAAAATCTTTAATTTATCATAGTGTTTTATCGATAGGATAAAAATTTAATCTACGTTTAATTTCTCACTGAAAATCGATATACTATTTTTAATTAACACGCAACCATAAGTTATTGTTTATAATAGAAGGGTATTATGTACGAAGCGTTTTTTGTTAACCCGCAATGGCTTCATCAACATTTAACTAATGAAAATATTATTCTAGTTAATGCTTCTGCACCGCCACCAACCGACCCAACTGATTATCAACAACGCTATTATCAAGAACATATTCCTGGTGCACAATTTTTCAATTTAGATATTGTCGCTGATCAAAGTAACAATCTACCTCATATGCTGCCAGATGAAATAACTTTCACTCATGCCGTTGAGCAATTAGGTATTAGCAATCATCATCAAGTGGTTATTTATGATCAAGGTGCACTATTTTCTGCGCCCCGCGCCTGGTGGACGTTTAAAACATTCGGCTGTAATAATGTCAAAATTTTAACCGGCGGGCTACACGGATGGAAAAAAGCTGGCTATTTGCTCGATTCCGGCATGCCTACGGTGCGTCAAAGACAACATTTCGCTGCTAAGTGTATTCCTGATCAAGCTTTATCACAACAGCAAGTCCTTGCCCTTCTTCAACAAACTAATGTTCAATTTATCGATGCACGCCCAACTGCCCGTTTTAACGCACTGCAACCCGAGCCACGTCTAGGATTGCGGATGGGACATTTGCCAGGCAGTAAAAATGTTCCTTGGGATTGGTTAGTCAATGAAGGTTGTTATAAATCCCCAGAAGCGTTAAAAACGATTTTTGCCAACCAACAAGTTGACATCACCCTGCCTACAGTAATCAGCTGTGGTTCCGGTATGACTGCCGCTGTAGTATTACTTGCTTTAATAATTTTGGGTAATAAAAATGTCAAACTTTATGACGGCTCTTGGGCTGAATGGGGCCAAGATAATGGATTACCGATTGAAACCAAGTAAGATAAAAACATAATTGCAGTGTTATTAGCAAGGGGAGCCTGAGAAAAAAATATAGCAAATTTGCGTTATGTAACGCAGGACACAATTAAAAAAACTATTCTACTCATCAAGAAAAAGTAGAATGTTGAATCTAAAACACCGTTACTATCTGTATTTCAAGTAAAAATATTTCAGTCATTCTTAATGTCCTATCACAAGTTATCTAAACATGCAATTCACTAATTTAGGGAATTAACAACATTTAACTTATGTTAAACAATGCTCTCATTGACACCAAGTGATTATCCGGCATGACAATTACATGCAGCTTCCTATTTGTCATTTCAGGGAAAACTAAACCAGTCTAGAGCTGGATTTTTACTTATATGTCATCAAAAATAAAACAAGCTTAAGTTGTATTGTTTGCAATATGCTATTATCGTAAAAAAGTTTACATTTTATTAAGAGGCTAAATTATGGGTCACGCATTGAAAAAAGCATTTCGCTTGTCAATACCTGAACGTGACAAAAGCAAAATTGCAAATCCTAAACCAGTGATTAATCAAGATTGCTTTCATACCGAACAGGTTGACAAAGCTTTTGGTTTTGGTTTTGTTAGATATAAAATAACCATGAAGGAACTTTCAAAGGTATAAATGATGCCATTTTCTTTTGCTGAAACAGATAATGGCGTCAGATACTTATCAGTTGATGATATCATATACATCAATAAGAGGCTGATAGAATCCCAAACACCGAATGAACCCATTAAGGTCATCAATAAAAATTCTCTAGGATCATCTCAATCTAGACCTTCTATAGTTAGATATTACGAACAGACTAATGATATGTTTGTTTTATCAGCTTCTTTAATAGAAAGCCTAATTAATAGAAAGCCTAATTCAAAATCATCCATTTGCTAATGGAAACAAACGTACTGCCATGATGTCAGGGTATATATTTTTACTGATCAATGGTTATGAATTAACTGCTCCAGGATCAGAAATGGTTGAAATGGCATGTGGATTAGCGCAAAAAAATTATTCGGTTAAAGAGCTTGAAAATTGGTTATGCTATTGGTCTCGTTCATATGATGTGGTGAATCTGTGCAATCTTTCTATAGATGAGTTAATATCATCTAATTAACGTCTCCTGCGTTAGTTTAAAATAACTAATTGACATGCATCAAGACTACTCTAAGGTGCGACCATTGTAGCCAGCGTGACATATAGCGATTGCAAGCTTAGTCAACGCTGAGAATAAGCCCCAATCATGGGGCTTTTGCTTATTATTCATCTCATGATTTAAAACACATCTATGACAAGCTGGTTAACACCCCCAAAAAACCATTCAACCAATTGATATTATTAAATTTATAACTGGCTGGTTATAGAAAATTTTCATTGCCAGTGATACTTAAAATAACCTCTTTAAAGACTGTGAACTGATCCATAAATAATAAAATAAAAACATAACTACCAGTTAGCAGTTATGTTTTTATATGAGAAATGCTTATTATCTTTAGATAAATGGTCTATGGGCGACCGACCATTCCGGCAATAAAAAGGACCACGATAGCGCCAATTACCGCAACAATAAAACTGCTTAAATTAAAGCCGTCCACTTTGCCTTTACCAAAGAAGGTACTAATATATCCGCCGACCACTGCACCGACAATACCGAGGATAATGGTCATGATAATCCCCATATTGTAAGCACCTGGCATGACCCACTTAGCAATAATACCAGCGATCAAACCAAAAATAACCCAGGACAAAATACCCATACACACCCTCCGAAATATCCAACATATTAAATAAGTCAAAAAACTAACTTGCTAACATTTCAAATATATGAACACTTTTTAGTAAAGAACCTAACCGCCAGAAATGCAAATAGATAAGCTATTTTTTATAAAAAATTTGTGATAATCATTTTATATTTATTGATTAGGAACTTTATAATATATTGTATTTGATAATTTTTTTTCAGTATGTTGTGACAAGTCAACAAAAAGTATGACGTTCAATTATATTAGCAATATCGGCCGATTTTTTCACTACTCGGATCTGATTAAATAATTTCGCCGCTTCAACATATTTTTTGCGCAAATAACCTAGCCACTGTTTAATACGCGCTGTGTGATATTGACCCGTATCACCTTGTTTTTCTAATTGAATGTATTTAAACAAAAGTTGCATAACCTGCGACCAGGCCATCGGTTCAGTTTGATATTTTATCACCTGAGCCAGGTTAGGAACATGTAATCCACCGCGGCCAATCATCAGCGCGTCACAGCCGGTTATAGTCCTGCACTCATTTGCACTACACCAATCCCAAATTTCACCATTGGCGATAACAGGTATCGTTAATTTTTGCCGTATCCGGCCGATAGTTAGCGAATCAATTTTTTCTGCCCGATACCCCTCAGCCTTGGTTCTACCATGAATAATAATTTCTGTCGCGCCAGCCTGTTGCACGGCATCAGCAATTTCAAATGCCAGACAGCGATCATCCCAACCTAACCTAACCTTTACTGAAGTTGGTAAATTAGCGGGTACCGCCGCTCGAATTGCCTTAGCCGCCTGATAAATCCGTTCAGGATCCTTTAATAGTGTTGCCCCGCCACCATGGCCATTGACTGTTGGCGACGGACAACCACAATTAAAATCCACGCCCCAAGAGCCTAATTCTACTGCTCGAGCTGCATTTTCCGCTAACCATTGTGGATGCTGACCAAGTAATTGAATACGCACTAATGTGCCTGATACGGTTTTCCTGGCTTGATATAATTCAGGGCAAATCCGATAAAATGCTTTGGCTGGCAATAAACTATCCACTACCCGCAAAAATTCCGTTATGCAAAGATCGTATTCGTTAACTTCAGTTAATAACTCACGCACTAAAGAATCGAGAACCCCCTCCATCGGGGCAAGTAATATTCGCATTTATCCTCTACCTGGATTTTTTGGCTGCTAAAGTTTTATTATCCACGTTACGAGTTGTCCGTTGTTTTTGTGGTTTACCATTAGCATGAGAGACTTTTGCTGCCGAATGGCGTCGATGTTGTTTGTTTGCTGGTTTTTTTTGCGGCATTGGTTCTGGTCTAATAGTCGGATCAGGTTCATAACCTGCCAATGCCATACGCGGGATACTCTGTTTTAATAATCGCTCAATCGCTGTTAATAAACTTTGCTCATCAATAGCAACTAGCGAAACGGCCAAACCAGTCGCTGCGGCGCGTCCAGTACGTCCAATACGATGCACATAATCCTCTGCCACATTAGGTAATTCGTAATTTACCACATAGGGTAACTGTTCAATATCTAATCCCCTAGCAGCAATATCCGTTGCTACCAACACTCTAATCGCACCTGATTTAAAATCCGCCAGAGCTCTCGTGCGCGCACCTTGACTTTTATTGCCATGAATTGCCATCGCCTTAATCCCATCTTTAATCAGATGTTCAGTTAAACGATTAGCCCCATATTTAGTTCGGGTAAAAACTAATACCTGCTGCCAGTTTTCACTACCAATTAGATAAGAAAGCAATTCTGCTTTACGTCGCTTATCAACAAAATGAATAAGCTGCTTGACCTGCTGTGAGGCGGAATTGCGCGGAGCCACTTCCAATATGGTCGGATTATGCAGCAAACTATTAGCTAATTGTTTAATTTGGTTAGAAAAAGTAGCAGAAAAAAGTAAATTTTGGCGTTTTGTCGGTAATTTATCTAATATCCGTCGTATATCATGAATAAATCCCATATCTAACATGCGATCAGCTTCATCTAATACTAAAATCTCAACCTGTGACAGACTAACAGCATTTTGCTGTACCAAATCGAGCAACCGACCGGGTGTGGCCACTAGAATATCAACTCCACCTCGTAATTTCATCATTTGAGGGTTAATGCTAACACCACCAAAAACTACCAAGGATTTTAAACGCAAAAACTGGCTATAATTACGTACATTTTGTCCAACCTGAGCAGCTAATTCACGGGTCGGTGCCAAAATTAGCGCTCGCACGGGTTTTTTGCCTTTTACGACAACCGGCGTCTGACTAAGATGCTGTAATATAGGCAAAACAAATCCTGCCGTTTTGCCGGTTCCTGTCTGTGCACTGGCCAACAGATCTTTTCCCGCTAATATTGCTGGGATCGCCTGTTGCTGAATTGAAGTCGGCTTTTCATAGCCAGCTTCTTTAATCGCCGATAATATCTCTGCAGATAAACCCAATGAATTAAAACACATAAATATAAAATACCCCAAATTTCATTTGACTTAATTTCAGCCAACTGAATATAAAAACCACCACTATAAGCTATTAAAAAATAGCGGTTGATGACAGTAAAATAACTGATTACTGGCAGTCGCTATCACCGATTAATGAAGACTAAATAAAATAATTTACATAAATTCATCAAATAACAATTAACCTGATAAAATTAATTATGCATAACCTTATTTTATTCCATTTTATTGAACTATTTTAAGGATGCTATGAAAAAAAATCTGCGCTTATTATCTATTGCTATCATTTGTCTATTTATCGCTATTATAGTAGCTGGATACTACTACTATCAAATCCAGCAAAATAAGGCGCTGATTTTGTATGGTAACGTTGATATTAGAACGGTTAATTTAAGCTTCAGAGTTAATGGTAAACTTCAAACACTAAATGTGGATGAAGGAGATAAAATTAGCGCGGGTCAGATCTTAGCTTCACTTGATAAAACACCCTATCAAAATAATCTGCAACGCGCGACAGGTAGCCTTGCTAGCGCAAAAGCTAAATTAGATATGCTTGAAAGTGGTTATCGTAGCCAAGAAATTGCCCAGGTTGAAGCTGAAGTAGCACAAAGGCAAGCCGCCTGGAAATATGCTGATAGTTTTTACCACCGCCAACAAGGGCTTTGGACGCAACGCGTAATTTCCGCCAATGAGTTAGAAAACGCAAAAAACAATCGCAACCAAGCGCTGGCAGCGCTAAATGCAGCAAAAGATAAATTAAATCAATACCAGGCCGGCTATCGAACTGAAGAAATAGCCGCCGCACATGGTGAATGGGAACAGGCGGTTGCCGCATTAGCGCAAGCAAAACTTGATCTGGAAGATACGATATTAACCACACCCTCGCCAGGTACTATTCTAACCCGAGCCATTGAACCAGGAACTATCCTTACTGCCGGTAGCACTGTTTTTACCGTTTCGTTGACCCGACCTGTCTGGGTTAGAGCTTATATCAGTGAACCCCATCTGGGGCAAGCAATACCTGGACGAGAAATATTACTCTATACCGACAGTCGTCCAGACCAACCCTATCATGGTAATATCGGTTTTGTCTCACCAACCGCAGAGTTTACGCCAAAAAGTGTACAAACAGCCGATTTACGTACCGATTTAGTTTATCGTATTCGGGTCATTGTCAATGATGCTGACGATATGTTGCGCCAAGGTATGCCGGTGACACTTCATTTTGCAGACAAAAAACAGTAAGGCTTAATGAATGGTCACCGCTATTGATAAAATAATTTTGACTGAAGTCGAGAAACGCTTTGCTGGCTTAGTCTCACCTGCGCTGGCGACACTGACCACTGAGATCACTGGCGGTTCAGTTACTGGCTTAGTTGGACCTGATGGCGCAGGAAAAACTACGTTATTACGGATGCTTGCTGGTTTATTAAAACCCGATCGCGGTAATATCACTATTTTGGGCTTAGATCCCATCCGTCAAGGTGTTGAAGTTCGTCGTCATCTTGGTTATATGCCACAAAAGTTTGGTCTTTATGAAGATCTTACTGTACAAGAAAATCTGGATTTATATGCCAGCTTATGTGGCGTGATGGGTGAACGTCGACAAAAAATCTATCAGCAATTGCTGGATTTTACCGACCTTACTCGTTTTACCCAACGGCTGGCAGGTAAATTGTCTGGTGGCATGAAACAGAAACTTGGGCTGGCTTGTACATTAATTAGTCGACCGAAAGTTTTGTTGCTAGATGAGCCTGGTGTGGGAGTTGATCCTATTGCTCGGCAAGAGCTTTGGCGCATGGTACATGAATTGGCTAGTGAGGGTATGCTGATCCTTTGGAGTACATCCTACCTAGATGAAGCTGAACAATGCCGAGATATTTTACTGTTAAATCAAGGGCAACTACTCTATCAGGGAGTACCGCAAACATTAACTAACAACATAGCTGGCCGCTCATTTTTACTCCGAGTTCCAGCCTCACAACGCCGGGCATACTTGCAAGAGGCACTATTATTACCGCAGACTACTGACTGCGTTATTCAAGGACATTATATTCGCGTGATCTTGAAGGAAAACAGCCAGCAAACCGATTTTCTAACCAGTCTCAATTTAGCTAATAGTAAATTAATTACCGCCAAACCGCGCTTTGAAGATGCTTTTATTGATTTATTAGGAGGTAGCCCATCGCAACGTTCTGAGCTGGCAGAAATTATGCCGCAAATTCCTGCCGATCCCTCTGAAACGGTCATTGAGGCACAAAATCTTAGCAAACGATTCGGTGACTTTGCCGCAACTGATAACGTTAACTTTGCGGTTAAACGTGGCGAAATTTTTGGCTTGCTTGGCCCAAATGGCGCCGGCAAATCGACAACCTTTAAAATGATGTGCGGATTAATGGTACCCACCGCTGGTAGAGCGTTAGTCTTGGGGATGGATCTAAAAATAAGCTCAAATAAAGCCCGCCAACACCTTGGCTATATGGCGCAAAAATTTTCCCTGTACGGTAATTTAACCGTTGCTCAGAACTTAACGTTTTTCTCTGGTATTTATGGCCTTAGTGGCAGTCAGCAACAGCAAAAAATCAGTAGTATGATCAATGCCTTTAATTTAGCTCCGATACTGAAACAAACCACCGATGAATTGCCATTGGGTTTCAAACAGCGACTCGCTTTAGCCTGCGCGTTGATGCATGAGCCTGACATTCTTTTCTTAGATGAACCCACTTCAGGCGTAGATCCCCTCACGCGAAGAGAATTTTGGTTACATATTAACGGGATGGTAAATAAAGGTGTAACGGTAATGGTTACTACTCATTTTATGGACGAAGCTGAATATTGCGATCGAATTGGTTTAGTTTACCACGGTAAAATAATAGCTGTCGGTACACCTGATGAACTAAAAAGCCAAATTGTTACAGCAGAAAATCAAGATCCGTCGATGGAACAGGCTTTTATTAGTTTGATACTTAACTATGATCGAGGGAAACAATGAAGCAAACAGAAAAACAATCATCCCATGAAGCGCAATTTTCATGGCGTCGTTTATATGCCCTGTGTCTTAAGGAAAGTAAACAGATCTTACGTGATCCCAGTAGTGCACTGATTGCTGTAGTAATTCCATTAATGCTGCTATTTATTTTTGGCTATGGGATCAATTTGGATTCGAGTAAATTACGGCTGGGCATTCTTGTCAATCAACAAAATAACCAAGTACGGCAATTTGTCGCTACCTTTACCGGTTCTCCTTTTATTGAGGCGACAATTAGCGATAATCGAAAATTACTAATTGATAAAATGCAAGCCGGGGAAATTCGCGGTATGGTAGTGATCCCTGTCGATTTTGCTAATCAGCTTAATCGCCCCTCGGGTCATACGTCGCTCTTGGTTATTACCGATGGAAGTGAGCCAAATACTGCCTATTTTGTACAAGCATATACCAAAGGTATTTGGCAAACCTGGCTACAGCAGCAAGGCGAAAATGCCGGTTATAATACTACGCCATTAATTGTTCCTGAATTACGCTTCTGGTTTAATCCAGCAGCAATTAGCCAACATTTTATTATTCCAGGGGCGATCAGTATTATTATTACCGTGGTTGGTGCCATTCTGACTTCACTGGTTGTTGCCCGCGAGTGGGAACGAGGCACTATGGAAGCTTTACTTTCCACCCAAATAACACGCACAGAATTACTACTTTCCAAGCTATTACCCTATCAACTATTAGGCAGCTTTGTCATGCTACTTTGCATGTCAGTCACGGTATTTATTTTACACATTCCTTATCGCGGTTCACTCTGGTTATTATTTATTATTACCAGTCTCTATTTAGCTACTGCCCTTGGTATGGGATTACTTATCTCAACCTTAACTCGTAACCAATTTAACGCCGCTATCGTTGCATTAAATGCCGCTTTTTTACCGGCTATAATGTTGTCTGGCTTTATTTTTGAAATTGATAGTATGCCGTTAGTTATTCAATGGGTAACCTATTTGATCCCGGCTCGTTATTTTGTTAGTAGTTTACAAACGCTATTTCTGGCCGGTGACATTTATTTGGTTCTACTGACCAATTTTCTTTTATTAGTTACGACGGCCATTATCTTTATCGGGCTCACTGCGTTAAAAACACGCCGCAGGCTTGATTAAGGAGAGAATATGCTGCATCGTCTTTATACACTCATTATTAAAGAGTTACAGTCGCTACTACAAGAGCCACAAACCCGTGCAATCCTGATCTTACCCGTTATTTTCCAAATGATATTATTTCCCCTGGCTGCCACTTTAGATGTGACTAACACCACTATAGCTATTTTCAATGAGGATAAAGGCCAAGATTCGATTGAATTGACACAAAGATTGGCAAAATCGACGACTTTCGCTAAAGTATTGCTGCTCAATAATCACCAACAGGTTGCTGAAACCATCAATAATCGTAAGGCGCTGCTAGTCATACATTTTCCGCAAAATTTTAGTGCTCAACTAGCACAAAGAAAATCGACACCGGTTCAATTAATCCTTGATGGTAGAAATTCCAATAGTGCCCAGATCGCTGCTAATACAGTTACTCAAGTTATTGAAAATTATCAACAACGGTTATCTAACCCCCAGATGGCAAAAAACAATAGCGAATTAATCATTCGCAATTGGTATAATTCTAATCTTGATTATAAATGGTTTATCGTGCCATCTCTGGTAGCACTAATTACTACTATTGATGTATTAGTCGTCACTTCCTTATCAATTGCCCGTGAGCGCGAACAAGGAACGCTGGATCAATTATTGGTTTCACCTCTGACTACCTGGCAGATCTTTATTGGTAAAGCGGTTCCGGCATTACTGATTGCCACCTTTCAAGCCACATTAGTACTCATCATTGGCATTTTTTGTTACAAAATTCCATTTTCTGGTTCATTATTAGTTTTTTATAGCACGATGACGATTTACGGTTTGTCTTTAGTCGGTTTTGGCTTATTGATCTCTGCTATGTGCTCAACTCAACAACAAGCATTTATTGGTGTATTTGTATTTATGATGCCAGCAGTATTGTTATCAGGCTATGTTTCACCCATAGAAAACATGCCGATTTGGTTACAAAATTTCACCTGGATCAATCCTATTCGACATTTTACTGATATCACTAAACAAATTTATTTAAAAAATGCCGATTTTGCCGTGCTGTGGCATAACTTGTGGCCATTAATTATTATTTCGTTATGTACTACAACCCTGGCATATTGGTTATTTAGTCGAAAAATTGCCTGATTGTTTGAATAACAACATAAAAAAATCCCGCTAATATTATCAGCAGGATTTTTTTATGAAACAGATTAAATTAACGGCGATCGCCAAGAATACGTAACATCATTAAGAACAAGTTAATAAAATCTAAATAGAGTGTCAACGCACCAAGAATAGCGTATTTACGCATACCCTCTTGATCACGGCTATCAATTTGGTTGCCCATATCTTTTAATTTCTGCGTATCATAAGCCGTCAAACCTGAAAAGATTAATACACCTGCATAGGTGATAACCAAGGTTAAGCCAGAACTTTGCAGCCAAATATTCACTAATGAGGCAATAATTAGCCCGATTAGTGCCATAAATAAGAAGCTACCCATGCCACTTAAGCTGCGTTTGGTTGTATAGCCATAAAAACTTAGTGCACCGAACATAGCAGCGGTGATAAAGAAGGTGCTGGCAACAGAAGCGCCAGTATAGGCAACTAAGACCAGAGAAATGGTTAGGCCTGTCAGCGCCGAGTAGAGCATAAACATTGCCGTTGCCAGCCCTGCGCTCAATTTAGGCAACAGAAATGACAACCCAATGACTAATGCAAATTCAGCAATAATGAGGCCTATCAATACCCAACCATGCGTTGCCAGGTACATAATAATATTACTATTATTAATTGCATACCAAGCAACAAACGCAGTTAATAACAAACCTACCGTCATCCAGCCGTATACTTGCGCCATATAGGCTTGAATACCTGCGCCAGCGCGCTGGACGATCGAATCATTTTGACGTTCAAATCGATCCATGATGATTACCCTCATCACTTGCGTTAAAGATAAAGCTATTTAATAAACTAAATAACTCAGTAAACTTAAGTTAAGTCTATCATAATTTTTTGCTAAAACCATGGTTTGATATGAGCAAATAAACGAAGATTTTACATTACTTTTACTTTATTGAGCTAAACTTCAATAAATTGAAATAAATTCAATAAATATTGGCTTACCAACGCTCAAATGCGGCTTGATCACTCAGTCTGGCTTCAACCCAGCGTTGCCCTTGAGTGAAATGTTCTTTTTTCCAAAATGGCGCTTTAGTTTTCATATAATCCATAATAAATTCGGCGGCTGAAAAAGCACTGCTACGATGCTCGCTGGTAACACCAACAAACACGATTTCCTCGCCTGGTTGTAAAGTACCAATCCGGTGGATAATACAGATACGTTGCAATTGCCAACGACAACGTGCTTCATTAGCAATATTCTGTAACGCTTTTTCTGTCATGACTGGATAATGCTCAAGAGTGAGAGTTTTTATATTATCACCCAAGTTATGATTACGCACTTTACCGGTAAAAGTTACCACCGCCCCATCATCCTGACATTGAGCTAACCATTCATATTGCTCAGCCACATTAAAATTCGCTTGTTGAATAACCAGCCGTGTATCTGTCATTTATCCTCCCGTTACCTGTGGAAAAAATGCAATTTCATCACCAGCAGTTAACGGATGATCTGGCTGTACAAAGGTATGATTGACCGCAAAAAGCAGTTTTTGCTTTTCTAAGGCTAACGCCCAGCGCTCACCACGTTGGCTTAATGCATCACGTAATTCTTCTACCGTTGCATAGCGATTTTCTAACTCTAATCTATCGGTGCCTATCAATTCACGGACTTGGGCAAAGAAAAGCACTTTTATCATGACGTTATCCTAAAATCAGCGGATTTACCGCCCGTTTTTTCCAATAACCTAACCGCACTAATCACCATATCTTTTTGCACCGCTTTACACATATCATAGATGGTTAATGCGGCGATTGATGCGGCGGTTAGCGCTTCCATTTCAACGCCCGTTTTTCCTGATAATCGACAATATGACTCAATCCGAATGCGATTATCACTTATTTGCGCTTCCAATAAAACTTCTACTTTACTGAGTAATAGCGGATGACAAAGCGGGATCAAATCCCAAGTTTTTTTGGCGGCCATAATACCTGCAATACGAGCGGTAGCGAAAACATCACCTTTATGATGACGACCATTAATAATCATATTAAGTGTCTGGGCATTCATTGTTATTATTGCTTCAGCTCGCGCTTCACGAATGGTTTCCGCTTTACTAGCTACATCCACCATATACGCCTCACCCGCTGAATTGATATGGGTTAGTTGAGACATCGTAAGCTCCTTAGGATCACTAAAAATCCCATTTATCCTCCAATAACTGAAAGGTTTGAGGTGATACCACTATCACCGTGATGGAGAAAATGGGTTTCACGTTTTAACTGTAATTCTGCCTGAATACGTGCTTTCAATGCCTCAGATTGAGATGCATCAACCAATAGATCACGTAAAATAATACTGCGTTCGCCAAACAGACAGAGATGAAGATGACCGATAGAGGAGACACGTAATCGATTACAACTTTGACAAAAATTCTTCTCGTAAGGCATAATTAAACCAATTTCACCACAATAATCAGGGTGCTTAAAAACCTGGGCAGGCCCATCAGAACGGTAGCGTGGTATTGGTTGCCAATTTTGCTCTAATAAACGCCAGCGAATCTTTTCACCTGAGACATGGTGACGATGAAATAGTTTATCACTCTCACCGGTTTCCATTAATTCAATAAATCGCAGTTGGATTGGCCGCAATTTGATCCAATTTATAAAACTCGCTAAATTGCTATCGTTGATGTTTTTCATTAATACAACATTGACTTTTATTTTGGCAAAACCGGCCTCCAAAGCAGCATCAATCCCTGCCATAACTTGAAAAAATTTATCTTGTCCGGTAATAGCTAAAAACTGCCGTGGATCAAGACTATCAACGCTGACATTAATGTCAGTTAAACCTGCCCTTTTCCAATGGCTAACATTTTTGGCCAGCCGATAACCATTGGTTGTTACTGCAATTTTCTTGATCGCCTGGTTTTGTTTGATGGTGGCAATAATGTCAATGAAATCACGCCGCATAGTCGGTTCTCCGCCGGTTAAGCGAATTTTTTCCGTACCTAACTCGGCAAAAGCTTTCGTTAAATGTCCAATTTCTGCTAGCGATAAAAACGCTTGATAACCCTTTGATTGATAGCCATTAGGTAGACAATATGTGCAGCGAAAATTACACACATCAGTGATGGATAGTCTTAAATAGTAGAATTTACGGGCAAAAGTATCAATAAGTTGAGTCATAATAACGCCTTTCCAAATACGGGAGATGCAGGCATTTCTACCTCGCACCCTAGTGGCTGAAAATGCCACGGCCTTAATACCCTATTTAAACAATAAAGATCACAAACTTAGGTAAAAAGGCTAGGAGTTAATAACACCACGGACAATAATAGCGTAATGTGATGGTTGCTATAAATCTTATTGCTAAATATTTAAAAAAGCGAATAAACACTTAAATCTATCACTTGCAATTCAACAAATTAATCAATTAGCTGAAATAATGTAATATAAATAAATGACAAAGTTATTGTTTAATATCACGTTAATTCAATATGAGTGGATATTTAATGCTAAATTATATCAAACCGTTATAAGACAGATAATAAAATAGGGGAAGTAATGCATCATTGCAGTATTCTTAATAAGTTAGGGCAAGTTGTCGCATTGGGTGGTGGTCATGGCTTAGGTCGTGTTATGTCATCCCTATCATTACTAAATTCTCAATTAACGGGTATTGTCACAACAACAGATAATGGCGGCTCTACCGGCCGTATTCGCCGTTCTGAAGGCGGTATTGCTTGGGGAGATATGCGCAACTGTTTAAACCAATTAATTACTGAACAGTCCATAGCATCAACGATGTTTGAATATCGCTTTGCTGGTGACGGTGAACTTGGTGGCCATAATCTAGGTAATTTAATGCTCAAATCCCTCGATCATTTAAGTGTCAGGCCACTAGATGCAATAAACTTAATTCGTAATCTATTAAAAGTGAAGGCACATCTTATTCCGATGTCCGAGCAACCGGCTGATTTGCTGGCAATCGATGTGATGGGCAATGAAATCTACGGTGAAGTTAATATTGATCAACTCACCTCGCTACCACAAAAATTAATGCTATCTCCGCAGGTAAATAGCACGCCTGAAGCGCTTGATGCTATTTATCACGCTGATTTAATTATCATTGGGCCAGGTAGCTTTTTAACCAGTTTGATGCCTATATTTCTAATGAATGACTTAACGCAGGCACTGCAGGCATGCCGGGCAGCAGTCATCTATATTGGTAATCTTGGTAAAGAACTTAACCGGCCTGCTGCCAATATGCAATTAACTGATAAAATTGCCATGATAGAAAAAAGGATCGGCCAACAGAAAATTGATGCCGTTATCGTTGGACCAGCAACCGATACATCAAGCCTAGCAGATCGGATAGTAATTCAACGCAAACTAGCTGCTCAAGATGTCTGTTACCGTCATGATAGAGATTTATTGCGCCAAGCTATTGAAGACATCACTCAAAAAATTCACCAGCTTAGACCTTTTAATTTATCATCTGCGAATGCCAACTAGCTTCTTGTTTGATATTCTCCTTGCCCTCAAGGACGGGGTTTGACGGCACAGCGGATAACACTAGCCTATCTATTCAAGAATTGGCAATAAACTGTTCACGTAGTAATTGAATTTGATCGCGTAAACTGGCTGCTTGTTCAAATTCAAGATCTTGCGCATAACGATACATTTGTACTTCTAACGCCTGAATTTTAAGCTCCAATTCTTTAGCCGAAAGTTTATGATAATCTTCACTAATCGCTGATACTTGCGGCTGTTTACGTTTAGCTTTTGCCGATATGGGTGCGCCTACTTGTAAAATATCGCCAACTTTTTTATTTAAACCTTTAGGCACAATTCTATGCTGCTGATTAAAAGCGATTTGTTTCTCTCGACGACGTTCAGTTTCTCTAATCGCTTTTGCCATGGAATCAGTCACTTTATCACCATATAAAATCGCTTTTCCTTTCAGGTTACGTGCTGCACGTCCAATCGTTTGAATTAATGAACGCTCTGAACGTAAAAATCCTTCTTTATCTGCGTCTAAGATAGCAACTAACGATACCTCTGGCATATCCAAACCTTCACGTAATAGGTTAATACCCACTAAAACATCAAATAAACCTAACCGTAAATCACGAATAATTTCGACTCGTTCAACGGTATCAATATCTGAATGCAGGTACCGAACCTTAATATCATGTTCTTGTAGATAATCCGTCAAATCCTCTGCCATTCTTTTGGTTAAGGTTGTTACTAGCACTCGCTCATTTACCGCGATACGTAGATGGATCTCAGACAATAAATCATCAACCTGAGTAGCAACTGGACGAACCTCAATTTCTGGATCAAGCAAGCCTGTTGGCCGGACAACTTGCTCAATAATTTCATTAGCCGATTTTTCCAATTCATATTTACCTGGCGTGGCAGAAATATAAATTGTTTGCGGGGAAAGTGCTTCAAATTCTTCAAAACGTAACGGGCGATTATCCAACGCAGAAGGTAAGCGAAAACCATATTCTACCAATGTCTCTTTACGGGAACGATCACCACGATACATACCACCAATCTGTGGAATGGTGACATGAGATTCATCAATAACTAACAAGCCATCTGCCGGTAAATAGTCAAACAACGTTGGGGGTGGTTCACCCGTTGCACGGCCGGAAAGATAACGTGAGTAATTTTCAATACCGGAACAATAACCCAGTTCATTCATCATCTCTAAATCAAATTGAGTACGCTGGGTTAACCGCTGCTCTTCAACCAATTTATTACTTTCCAGTAGCAATTTACGTCTTTGTGCCAATTCAGTTTTAATCTGCTCCATGGCTTCAAGGATACGTTCACGCGGCGTGACATAATGGGTTTTGGGATAAATGGTAAATCTTGGTACATTATGTTGGAGCTGGCCGGTTAAGGGATCAAAAAGCGCCAGCCGTTCTACTTCTTCATCAAATAATTCAACCCTTAGCGCATATTCATCTGATTCAGCTGGAAAAATATCAATGACTTCCCCTCTAACTCTAAATGTACCACGTTGAAATGCTTGATCATTGCGGCTATATTGCAAATCCGCCAGGCGGCGTAAAATAGCACGCTGGTCAATAATCATGCCTTTGGTTAAATGAAGCATCATTTTTAGATAGCTATCAGGATCACCTAAACCATAAATCGCTGACACTGAAGCAACAACAATAACATCACGTCTTTCAAGCAGTGCTTTAGTGGCAGAGAGTCGCATCTGTTCAATATGTTCGTTAATGGAGGCGTCTTTTTCAATAAAGGTATCGGAACTGGGAACATACGCTTCAGGTTGATAATAATCATAATAAGAAACAAAATATTCCACCGCATTTTCAGGGAAAAAAGCCTTCATTTCACTATATAATTGTGCTGCCAGCGTTTTATTGTGCGCCATTACCATGACCGGGCGGTTAAGCTGCTCAATCACATTAGCGATAGTGAATGTTTTACCCGATCCGGTAACACCAAGCAACGTTTGATGAGCTAATCCATCATTAAGACCATCGGTTAATTTCTTTATTGCTTCGGGCTGATCACCCGCAGGTTGAAACTCAGCATGCAATTTAAAGACTTTACTCATCTAACCCTCTCTACTAAAAATATTTCTTTATCATACTGGATAAAAAAACAGTTTCAATGACAGCAGAAATAAAAAACCAGCTTCTATTGAAGCAAATTATTTACATATATTTTTCATTTTAATAACTTAGTTATCCCCAAGCTTTTTTTGCTACTTAATTATATTTTATATTTTATGCTAATTAGCTAATATAAAACTTTATTATATATCATTTCAGACTTGATTTTATATAACTTGTTAATATTTATATAATTTCACTTGAGAGCCGAGAATGACATCAAGGTCACGCCAAGCCTCATGCTATCTTGGTTAGCGGCACTTTTCTAGATCTAATGCACAAGGTTATCCACAGGAATGGGGGATAACTCAAGAAATTCTTTTAGGCATCAATAGTTGTAAGATTTTCACTTGAGAATTAGCAAAATATTTTTGCTAGAAAAATAATCACAAAAAAAATTTTTATATAAGAAAAAAAATGAAAAATAGCATTTCATTTGTTACGATTTAGCTAATTCAAGCAAAATATAGCTAAAATGGCATCATACTTCAGCCTCAAAATTATTCCTATTACAGTAGGTTACCTATATTGACAAATTTGCCAATCGGATGAGATTGCCAATCCGGCAAATACGGAATAACACCTAAACAGGGCGCTGACAGGCGCTGCTGTAATGTTAGCAAATAATCTTGTTGATACTGACCTGCTAAAACAATTTCATTAGCCACCCAGCCTGCCAATAATAAACCGCTTTGCTTAATTGCTTGTGCGGTCAACATTGCATGATTGATACAACCTAATTTAACGCCAACTGTTAATATTACTGGCAATTGCTGTTGTTTAACCCAATCAGCCAAGGTTTGCTCAGCACAAAGCGGTGTGTACCATCCACCAGCACCCTCGACAATGATCCAGTCAGCAGATTGTTTTAATTTATTTAATCCTGCGTCCATTATCTGCCAATCGATAAGCTTTCCTGTTAGCTTACTGGCTATATGGGGTGAGGTTGCTTGAGCAAAAACAAGCGGATTAACATCATGGTAATTCAGTCTCAGGCTGCTATTTTTTCTTAATAACTGCGCATCTGGATTTCTTAAGCCATCGGTTAATTGTTCGCTACCTGAAGCTACCGGCTTATAACCTGCTGTTTGATAGCCATGAGACGCGGCTGCTTGTAGCAGCGCGCAGCTAACAACAGTTTTGCCCACATCTGTATCAGTTCCAGTGAGAAAAAAACATTTATTCACGATATAACATTCCGTAAACAAGTTGATAAGTTAATGGGAATTGCTCATCGACATGGGGATAATGGTCAAGGAGTTTAGCTAACTGATTTTTTGTCATTAGACCCTGCTGCTGACGCCCATCGGTTAGATAAGTCGCGCCAATTCCCTTGATAGATTGAAGTAAACAGGCAAATGAAGGATAAGTTACACGCCAAGATCGTCGTTCTAAACTATGCGGCCAATCATGACAAGTCCGCTTAATTTGTGCAAAAGTCATAAAAGAATTAATGTGTCGGTTATTATCAACTTTTTGCCAACACTGTTGTAGCTCTTGTAATGAGCCATCGACTAAAGTAGAAAAAGCAACTATCCCACCCTTTTTAGTGATACGATATAACTCACTTAATGGGGTATATAAATGACTACACCACTGGATAGCAAGGTGACTAAAACAGTGATCGACACTTTGATCGGCTAGTGGTAAACACTCCATGTCGGCCTGGATATAATTTTTAGCCGCTTGCTTTTGTTGTGCGATTGCTAACATTGATGCAGACAGATCAAGCGCAATAACCTGTTTTCCTGCTAAGTGCCACTGCTTACTGAAATAGCCGGTACCACAGCCAGCATCTAGAATGATGTTACCTGGCATCGCAGATAAGCAATCAAATAGATATTGACCACTTTGCTGTTGAAATAACGCAATATTATCGTAATTTTTCGCCGCTCGTCCAAAAGCATGCGCAATTGCTTGCTTATTTATCGGCATGGTTGTTAAAGAATTCATTTAACGCTTCCATTAACTGTGCAATATCGGCTAATTGATGATTAGCCGTCAATGTGATCCTTAATCTTGCACTACCCGGCGGCACCGTTGGCGGCCGAATAGCTTGCACCCAAAATCCTCGCTGACGTAAAAATTGCGATAAATGTAAACAACGTTGGTTACTACCAATAATCAGTGGCTGAATGGCACTGGGGGAATTTAATAATGGCAAATTATAGTGATTGGCTAATTGACGAAAATAGTCAATATTGCGCTGCAAATTGGCTCTTGATTCATCAGCCTGACGAATTTGCCTAACCGCCTCAGCTAACGCGACCGCTTGAGCCGGCGGCATTGAAGTACTATAAATTAAATGACGGCCATATTGCAGAAAATAGTCGGCGGTGATTTCATCACAAAGTAATGCCGCGCCACTAAGGCCAAATGCTTTACCAAAGGTTACCACCAGCAATTCAGGCTTTACTTTATGTAGATAACAACTCCCTCTGCCTTCATCGCCGCTAACACCAATACCATGGGCATCATCCACTAATAACCATGCCTGCGCTTGCCTCGCTACAGCTTGCAATTGGCCTAAAGGGGCACTATCGCCATCCATACTAAATACGCCTTCAGTGGCAACCAGTGTTTTACCCGTATGTTTGACCGCCAAAAGTTGCTGTAAAGCGTCCGATTGATTGTGGGCAAAACGTTGTAATGTGGCTGGTGACATCATGGCTGCTTCCAGAATGGAAGCATGACTAAGTTTGTCAGCCACAATATGATCATTTTTGTTCATTAAGGCCATGATCACACTTTGATTTACGGCATAGCCGGAAATAAATAATAAAGCACGAGAATAACCCAACCAATCAGCCAGCTGTCGCTCCAATTGGGCATGGGCGCAACGATAACCGATAACATGACCAGAGCTACCACTACCTGCTCCATATTGGCTTAATCCTATCTGCCAGGCTTTAATTATGGCCGAATGCTGGCTTAAACCGAGATAATCATTACTGGAAAAATTAACATACTGTTGTTGATCAAAGATTAGGGTACGTGCATCATTTTTTTTAATAATCTGCCGTTGCCGCCACAATGCTTGCTGCTTGCGCATATCCAGTTGATGAGCTAAAAATGTTGACCAATTCATTATAGTGCCGCGTTATAAAATTGTGCTGTATCCATCTGCTGCATAACCTCTTCCAACCGCGCTATTTGCTGCTGATGAGTCAATGCGGTTTCAGTGGCTTGTGGATTAATATTTAGCTTGCGGAAAAGTTGCTGATCTTTATCTTGATTGGGATTTGCGGCCGTTAATAACTTACAACCATAGAAGAGAGAGTTTGCCCCGGCCATAAAACAGAGTGCTTGCATCTGTTCATTCATCTGTTCACGGCCAGCAGAGAGCCGGACAAAAGAGGTTGGCATCATAATCCGGGCAACAGCTATGGTACGAATAAAATCAAAGGCATCGACATCTTCATTGTCTTCAAGGGGGGTGCCTTTTATTTTTATTAGCATATTAATTGGCACACTTTCAGGAACCTGCGATAAATTAGCTAATTGAACCAATAGTGCTGCCCGATCAGTCACCTTTTCACCTAAGCCGACAATGCCACCAGAGCATACCTTCATGCCTGCTTGGCGAACAGTATCAATTGTATCAAGCCTATCTTGATAGGTGCGAGTGGTAATAATAGAACCATAAAACTCGGGCGAGGTGTCTAAATTGTGATTGTAATAATCCAGTCCAGCATCGGCTAACCGCCGTGCTTGCTGGTCAGTTAACTTACCCAGCGTCATACAGGTTTCCAAGCCTAACACTTTAACTTCTTTCACCATCGTTTCTAGATAAGGCATATCGCGTTCATGAGGATTTCGCCAGGCCGCGCCCATACAAAAACGGGTTGAACCAGCTTTTTTGGCCTGCTTAGCCGATTCGATTACTCGTTCGACTTCTAACAGTCGTTCAGCTTTTAATCCGGTCTTATAGCGCGCACTTTGTGGGCAATATTTGCAATCTTCCGGGCAGGCACCCGTTTTAATTGAGAGTAAAGTACTAATCTGGATCTGTTGCGGATCAAAATGTAGGCGATGAACTTGCTGAGCTTGAAAAAGTAATTCAAAAAAAGGTAAATCAAATAATGCTTGTGCCTGGCTAAGCGTCCATGGTTTTTCCATCTTCACCATTCTCTCTCTGGAAACAAAAAGTGTTGCCAGTTTAAATAACCGCGTTATCATGTCAACTAAAATAAATAAATTTAGTTGACCAAACATAATGCAACTCAACGATATTAATTTTGATGCTAAACATATTTGGCACCCATATACTTCTATGACTCAACCAATACCGGCTTATCCTATTGTGAGCGCCTCAGGTGTCGAACTCGAATTAGCCGATGGCAGAAAATTGATTGATGGTATGGCTTCTTGGTGGGCCGCTATTCACGGCTATAATCATCCCGTACTCAATCAAGCCGCTTCTCAGCAATTAACAAAAATGTCCCATGTTATGTTTGGTGGCATCACGCATCCGCCAGCGACTGCCTTGTGCCGACAATTAATTGATATAACTGATGATAGATTAGAGTGTATTTTTCTGGCTGACTCCGGCTCAGTAGCTGTAGAGGTAGCATTAAAAATGGCATTACAATATTGGCAGGCACGAGGAGAAACCCGCCACCAGTTTATTGCCTTACAACGGGGATATCATGGTGATACCTTTGGTGCTATGTCAGTTTGTGATCCTGCAAACTCAATGCATAGCCTTTATCGAGGTTATCTGCCAACACATTTTTTTGTTCAAGCACCTCAATGTGGTTTTTATCAACCGTGGCAAGCCGACGATTTGATCCCATTACAAAAAATGCTCACCGAACAAGCTGGCAAAATTGCTGCCATTATCGTTGAGCCGATAGTTCAAGGTGCGGGTGGTATGCGAATTTATCATCCTAATTATCTGACAGCCGTAAGAGAATTATGCGATCACTATAATATTTTGCTGATTGCCGATGAGATAGCCACCGGCTTTGGCCGTACTGGCAAATTGTTTGCTTGTCAGCATAGCGCCATTACGCCAGATATTTTGTGTTTAGGTAAAGCACTAACCGGTGGTTATGTCACTCTGTCAGCCACGCTAACCAGCCGCCATATTGCAGAAACCATCAGCCAAGGCAAAGCGGGCTGTTTTATGCATGGACCCACTTTTATGGGCAATCCATTAGCCTGCGCGATCGCCGATGCAAGCATAACATTACTAAGAAATAGCCCATGGCAAAAATGGGTGAAAGACATTGAAACACAATTGATGGCTGAACTCTTTCCACTACGAGATCAACCCCAAGTTGCTGACGTGCGAGTGTTAGGCGCAATTGGCGTTGTTGAAATGAAAAACCCCGTCAATGTACCTGAATTACAACGTCATTTTGTAGCTGAAGGGGTCTGGATCCGGCCATTTGGTAAATTAATTTATCTGACGCCGCCTTATATCATTACCGCTGTGCAACTCACTAAGTTAACTGAAGCGATAAAAAAAATAGTTCTCAAACTGTAAATTAAAAACAGTTTAGTTTTTAATTAAATGGGTCGTGATCCACATCGGCCCTTTACCAACCGGATAACGCGCTAAGGTTTGTAGCGCACCTGTCACCGCATCTATTTTATACACAGCAATGTGATCAGATTTTTGACCGACGGCTAGCAAAAAATGGCCCGTTTGATCAATATTAAAGCCACGCGGTTGAGTTTCGGTTGCATAAGCCTTCATTGGCGATAATGCTAATCCTTCTGCTGTTACTTGAAAATGACGAATAATACTGGCAGAACGTTCACTTACATAAAGATGACAGCCATCTGGCGTAATATGAATATCCGCAGCCCAGGGTTTACATTTCGATCCGGCAGGTAGAATGTCACAATTTTGCCTTTGCTGATAAGGTTCAAATGCTGAATAAACATTAATTGTGGCATCTAACTCATTTAAACAATAAAAAGCGTTCTGATTGGGTGCAAATGCTAAATGACGAGGCCCTGCGCCTTGGTTAGTTACAATCCGATCAGCAACCTGTTCGGTTAAGTGGCCATTGTTATCAATTGTATAAATGCGAATATGATCTTCGCCTAAACACGGGACAAACAAACGTGAATTATCAAAACTTACTCCCGATGCATGGGGATGTTTTAAATCGCCAATAACTTGAATCGCTGGCTGCGCGCTCCCCTGTTGATCAATCGGCAACACCACTAAATTTCCTTGATGATAGGAGGGAATAAATAGCCAACGACCAAGCTTGTCAATTTCAATATGGGTTGGTGTGGCAGGAATAGCGGTAATGGCCTGTTGGCTGAGTTTTCCTTCGGCTGAAATAAGGTAAGTAATAATGGCAAAATCCGGCCGAATACCAACATAAAGATGTCGACCATCGGGACTAATCTGCATCGGTTGTACTTCACCGGGTAATGTCAGCTGTTGCAATAATGTCAGTTTACCCTTTTTATCCATTGCCCAAACATGAATTTGTTTACTTTCAGGACTGGCAACATACACTACCTGTTTCATTGATTAACTCCTCAGAAATTATTCTCCATTATCATATCCGATTTGATAGCAAATAATCAGTAAAATAGCATAACGGTTAATAAAAAAATTTATTGTTCAGCCGATTGATGTCAGTATGTGGCGTGTTTTTATTAATTATCATTGTGCAATTAAAGGTTATGTTTAGCGATAATAATTAGCCAACCGTCAATCGCCGTTGAATATCGCCTTATTCAAGTAAATTTAGTATTCAGATGATAAAAATCTAAATTAAACCCTATAAAAAACCTGTTGTTAAAAAGTAAAAAAATAATATTATATAAATATATAAATTCTTTATTTTTGTTAATAAAGATGTTTTGTTAAAAACGCAATAACACTAATCAATACCGAGGAGGTTGAAAATTTAATATAAATTTCACATTATTTTTCAATATAAGCAACATGTAAACTCAGTTTATTTGATCCAGTTGTCTTTATCGATTTTTTTCCATTTCATATAATTATTGTTAGTAATAAATAAAATCAACAAGTCGTGAGCTAAATTTAAAAATAATAAACCGTAAATATTAGGACGAGTAGATTGACACGGCAAACTGTTAATAGAAAATTAAGGAATAATAATGAAACCCCGCGAAAATTTAATGGTTGACTTAGAAACCATGGGTATGGGCAGTTGTGCTGCCATTGTAGCAATCGGTGCGGTTTTTTTTAATCCAGCGACAGGTGAAACGGGCGCTGCCTTTTATCAAGCTGTCGATCTCTCTTCATCAATGTCTGCCGGCGGTACCGTCAATGGTGAAACCATAAAGTGGTGGTTATGCCAATCCAATGAAGCTCGCGCAACGATTGCCAAAAAAAGTTTACCACTTATTGATAATGTCCTGCGTGAATTGCATTTTTGGGCGCGAGAAAATGCCCAAGAACGGATGGATTGTTTAAAAGTCTGGGGGAAAAGCGCCAATTTTGTCTTAAGAGGCGCTTATGAGAGATCACAATTAGTCCCTTTTTGGCATGTCGGCAATGATCGTGATGTACACACTATTATCGATATGGGGATTAATCTTGGCGTTAATGTACAAAATGATCTGTCAATTGAGCAAGCGCGAGATAATGCACTCAACTGTGCGCTTTACCAAGTGCATCATGTTGCCAATATTTGGCAAAAAATTATCCAACATGAGGAATAACGGAATATTCCAGTGAATGAAATTTATTAATGACAATTATTAGTTAGTAATAAACTTGCTATTACTAATAACTATTGAACAAAAGCTAGCTAAGTAGAAATAGCTAGCATTTGATAACAATAAAAATAACTGAATATGAATGTCTACTAATCTAATTTAAATTTGTAATGTAGGTTAATTTACTAGCTGAAAAATTGTTATTAATATTATTTAGCTTTCATATCCACATCAACAACTTGATAAAAAGCATTTGCGGTATCAGCAATTGACCAAACACCTAAAATAACCTGATAACCCGTACGTTGTGGAACATTACATTCAAAATAAAGTTGATCTTTATCCGGCTTTGCACCACCGTCAAAACGCTCGCAAAATGGTTTTAAATCAAAAGAGGCACGGGTTAGTGGTGCATTAGGGTTCCAATCCTGTTTAGTAATAAAAAACTCCCATTTGGCTGTTTTGTGTGGCTGAGTTAACGTCCAATGGAAGGTGTTTTTTCCGGCAGTCAATGGTACTTTCTTCCAACGATCAGCGCTCTGTTCGTTGAGTTTATAAAATAATGAATTATCACCACTGGCTATCTTGCCATCACGAGGGCCGCTTTGCGGAAAGCCTTTCGGCCCTTCAATCGACATGGGATCATATTCAACAGCCCCACAGTTGCTATTTTCATGTATCCAACATAACACTGCTCGGCTTTTTGGTGCAAAAATAAAACCATGCTGCGGTTCCGGCTTGACATTAGCAACGGCGACATTAGCAGCAAAAATTAATGCTAACGGCGCTAATAATAATTTACTTTTCATTTAATATATCCCTTAAATCGTTTCTATTTTTATCAATTGAGAATATTTTTATACAACATCGCTTATAGCAGAGTTAATTATTATGCGGATAAAACGAAAATATCAATTTAATTAATCTATTTTTTGCTTAAAAAAATATTTCATTTAAATATAAGTAAATTAAAAAATTAATATATCAGCCTTTTATATGAAAAATAATGAAGGCTAATAAAAAGATAAAAAAATATATGAAATAGGTTAGATGTTTAATTTAAAAACATGTTATTTAAATTACTTCAGCGTTATAGCTAACAATAATGAACGCTTCAATTTCAAATAATGTCTATCAATAAAACATAATAATGTTAAACTGCAATTTATAATCTAACGAAAAAAACAGCGATAAATTAACAATAATTATCATAATAATTTTACAGACCAATATTAAAAGATGCTATTCCGAAAGCAGCACTTATTGTTAAAAAGGGTTAAAGATATCGATTTAAAATTAATCGTATTGACATTAAATTAATAAAAATAGCGAGTTCTTAACTTCTACTTGTCTATTATATTGATTTAAATCTTATTTCACATATAACAACTTGTTAATAACCTGTCAGGCTAAAAATTTAGCTGATTATTGCTATTGAGTTATGCTGCTAGTTTATCATCTATTAGGGTAATTATTTATTTTTACGGGTTTAGTTAACGACTATTATCCGATATGATTAGTACTAGAAAAATTTATCGGTTTGAACAATTAAGATAAATAATTCACTAAATTGTACTTTTTAAAATTACTATATAGATTGAATGCTAAATCGCTATTTAATCTGTTAATGAGGCTGATTTATGTCATATCGCGTTATCGCATTAGATCTTGATGGTACTCTATTGGATCCTAACAAGCAGATCTTGCCACAATCTTTAGCCGCAATAAACCAAGCTCGTCGCCAAGGAATCAAAGTTATTATTGCTACTGGTCGCCATCATGTTGCTATCCATCCATTTTATCAAGCATTGGCTTTAGATACCCCAGCAATTTGTTGCAATGGGACTTATCTCTACGACTATCAGACAAAAAAAGTACTGGAATCGGATCCCTTATCGGCAGAAGAAGCGACTAAAGTGGTTGCGCATTTACAAGGTACGGATATCAATCACTTGATGTATGTTGATGACGCTATGCTATATCAACAACATAATGATGCTATCGAACGAACATTGCAATGGGCGGATTCATTACCTGAAAATCAACGCCCCAATATCCATAAAATCGACAATTTCAACACGGCAATCCAGCAGGTTACTGCTATTTGGAAATTTGCCACCTGTACGCCGGATATCGAGAAATTACGCGTTTTTAGCCAAACTATTCAGCAAGAACTGGAGCTGGCTTGCGAGTGGTCATGGTATGATCAAGTTGATATTGCTAAAAAAGGCAATAGCAAAGGTGTACGTTTACAACGTTGGGTCGAATCCCAAGGCTTAACGATGAAAGAGGTTATCGCTTTTGGCGATAATTTCAATGATGTCAGCATGTTAACTGCCGCTGGTCTCGGCGTTGCAATGGGTAATAGCTGTGATGAAGTGAAAAAATTTGCCGATATAATTACCGATCAAAATACTGCACCTGGAATTGCTGAAGTGATACAGAAATATGTGCTATAAGGCGGTAAAGCTATTTATGCTACTACCCAACAACCTTTGTTAACAAACAATCACTTAATCAACAGATTTAAAGCCGACGGGCTAGCGACAGGCTCTTAACTTGGGCATAAACCCATTTATCCGGCTTTATTTCTAATTCCTCTTTTGCCCAGCGCGTGATCCTTGCCCAGATAAAGTGGCTATCTATTGCTAACTTAACATCCACTTGCTCTGACTCGTCAATACACTCGACGACTTTCGCTCTTAATATATTACGAATAGTCGTTTGGGTCGGCTTATTTAATGTTAAAGAGACGTCTGCCGCATCGATACGGATGCGAACCGCTTCACCTAATTGAAATTGCAACTGGGGAAGCCACAACACTTGATCCAATATCGCCACCGATGTCATAGCATAAAGAGGATGATGTTCGATTACCTTAACATTTAAGATACTACTTAATGTATCAACTTGTAACCAGGGTCGTAAAACACTACTCGACCAAATCTCAGCTAACGGCGCGACAGCCTCAATTTTACCCGCTGACATAACAATGACATTATCAGCCAGCCGGACTATTTCATCTAGATTATGACTGACATAAAGAATAGGAATTTGGATATCTTGCGATAACTTTTCCAAATAGGGAAGTAACTCTCTTTTGCGTGGTAAATCTAACGAAGCCAACGGCTCATCCATTAATAATAATTCAGGCGCAGTTAATAATGCGCGGCCAATAGCGACGCGTTGTTTTTCACCACCTGACAACATAGCGGGTAAGCGCGGCAATAATGTTTCAATACCTAGCAACTGAACAATATCATCAAAGTGAGATTTCATTGCTCTGGCCATACCATATTGCAGATTACCTTTGACGCTATAATGTGGAAATAGGCGCGCATCTTGAAAAACATAACCCATTCTACGCATTTCCGCCGGTACAAATAGCCCTTTCTCTGTATCAACTAAAACGCGATCATTAAAGATAATTTGTCCTTTATCGGGTTTAGTGAGCCCGCCTATCAAATTTATCAAGGAGGTTTTGCCAACACCAGAAACACCAAAAATGGCGGTGATCCCTTGAGTTGAAAGTAGGGTATCAACATTGACAAATAAATCGCCTAGTTGCTGTTGTAGACGCAACGCTAACATATTGCCCCCAAACGTTTTCTGCCACAACGAGTTAACCATTCAGACAGGAGTAACGATAGCAAGGCTAAAATGATAGCAATAATACATAAACGAGCAGCGGCCATTTCCGCGCCTGGCGTTTCAATCAGCGTATACATGGCTAATGGAATGGTTCTTGTTTCACCGGGAATATTAGACACAAAGGTAATCGTAGCACCAAATTCACCTAAAGAGCGAGCAAAAGCCAAAACCATACCAACAATAATTCCCGGTACGATTAATGGTAAGGTAATGGTAAAAAAAACCCGCCATGGATTAGCGCCCAATGTTCGAGCCGCTTGCTCAAGGCGTTGATCGACGCCTTCTAATGCTAACCTTATTGACCTAACCATCAATGGAAAGGCAATAATAGCAGAAGCTAAAGCAGCCCCTCGCCAACTGAAGGTAAAACTAAATCCAAACCAATGATATAGCCATGCACCAATAACCCCATGGCGACCAAATGATAGCAAAAGTAGATAACCTACCACTACCGGCGGTAATACTAAAGGTAAATGGATCAAACTATCGAGTAATGTTTTGCCGGGAAAATGGCAGCGCACCAATATCCAGGCCATTAATATGCCTAAAGGCAAACTCACTAATACAGCAACACTCGATACTTTTAAGCTCAGAATAATAGCTTGCCACTCATATTCACTTAACATGTGCAAAAATCAATTTCCTATAATGGATTAAAACCATAATGTTTAAATATTGCTGCCGCTGCCGGCGTTTTTAAATAAGCAAAAAAATCGTTAACTTTAGTAGTTTGCTGATTTTTAACGATTGCCATTGGATATTCGATGGCTTTATAACTGGTGGTTGGGAATATACCAACCACTTTCACCTTTTTACTCACCCCAGCATCGGAGCCATACACAATGCCTAACGGTGCTTCATTCAGCTCAACCAATGCCATGCCACTACGGACATTATTGGTTCTGGCTAACATAGTATCAACGGTTTTCCAGGCGCCTAAAGCCATTAGTGCCTGTTTAGCATAGATACCCACCGGCACGTGATCAGGGTCACCAACAGCAATTCGTTCACCCTTGGCCAGTTGGCGCCAATCGGTATTTTTGCTAATCGTAACCTGCTTTAATTTTGAATTTATTGGCGCGATAAGGACTAACTTATTGCCTAACAAAGTATGGCGACTAGCATTAACAATAAGTTGTTTCTGTTGCACATAATCCATCCACTGCTGATCGGCAGAGATAAAAATATCGGCAGGGGCTCCCTGTTCAATTTGTCTGGCTAAGGTTGAAGATGAAGCATAAGCAGCAATAACCTTAGTGGGATGATCTTTTTCATATTGCGTTACGATATCATTTAATGCATTGGTTAATGACGCAGCAGCAAAAACGGTCACTTTATTCTCAGCTGCCCAATTTGATCCCATGAACAAGCAAAAAAGTGCCATTGCTGTCACTATTTTAGCAATATATTTTTTCATCATTAATACCTTTTTCATTATTTTTATTGTTATATATATCAGGACATAACGAATAAAGAAAGTCGTATGATATCGGTAAAATTAAATTGTTTTAGTTAGTTAAAAACAGTCCTAAAGAGCATAAATGAATGGAATAACAATTGCTAAACATCTTTTGTAAAAAGATAATTAACAACAAAATATAAATAATTATATCATCTTGATAGTTAATAAAAAAAATTGCATTCAATTTTCAATTAGCAGAATTGGCTGATGAAAGATTGGTTATTTTACTTATCATTAAAATAAAAGTATTTATACAAAATGTCTTTATGACTCAATATAAAAAATTATAATCAAAGGTTAGAGAGCCATTCAATAAAATCAAATGTCACCTTCTCTCCTGCTATAATGGTGTCACCTTAAGTTAAATAATGATATGTTAAAAAAATGATAATTAGCTAACCCTCCCTGAATAAAATAAAACAACATTGGACAATCTATGAACGACAAACCTTTATCATCGGCAGTAAACATAGATCAAGGACAACTCAAGCGAGGTTTACAAAATCGCCACATTCAGTTGATTGCTATTGGTGGTGCTATAGGAACCGGATTATTTATGGGCTCAGGCAAAGCTATCTCCTTAGCTGGCCCATCGCTTATAATTATTTATTTGATTATTGGGTTTGTTTTGTTTTTCGTGATGCGAGCCATGGGCGAATTACTCCTTTCGAATTTAAAATATAAATCCTTTAGTGATTTTTGTGCTGAACTTTTAGGGCCATGGGCTGGCTTTTTCGTTGGCTGGACTTATTGGTTTTGTTTGGTGATCACGGCTATTGCAGAAATTGTTGCTATTACTGCCTATATTGGCTACTGGGCACCTGATTTTCCGCCCTGGCTGACATCATTACTTTGTATACTATTGTTATTAACCCTTAATTTGGTCTCAGTGTCCTTGTTTGGTGAAACAGAATTTTGGTTTGCAATTATCAAAATCATTGCCATTATCTTTCTTATTTTAATTGGCTTGATATTAGTCATCATCGGCTTCAAAACGCCTAGCGGTCATATTGCCTCCTTAAGCCACCTCTGGAATGATGGCATCTTTCCAATGGGCATTAACGGTTTTTTTGCCGGTTTTCAATTAGCTATCTTCTCGTTTGTCGGTATTGAAATTGTTGGCGCAACTGCGGCCGAAACGCGGGATCCCAATCGCGTGTTACCAAAAGCGATTAATGCGATACCGTTTAGATTCATCGCCTTTTATGTCCTTTCTTTAGTGGTTATTATGTCGGTCACGCCATGGCGTGAGATTGCTGCTGATAAGAGCCCATTCGTCGAGCTGTTTGTCCTAATTGGGGTACCGGCCGCAGCGAGTATTGTCAACTTTGTGGTGCTAACTTCAGCGGCTTCTTCTACTAATAGTGGCGTCTTTTCCACCAGCCGTATGTTATTTGGTCTAGCTAAGAAAGCAAATGCCCCCAGGCAATTTAGTCAATTATCGAACAAATCGGTGCCAGTTAAGGGATTATATTTTACCTGCTGCTGTCTCGGTTTGGCCGTGGTATTGATCTATTTTATTCCCGATGTTATGCGCGTTTTTGTCCTGATCACTAGCGTAGCCGCCATTCTTTTTATGTTTATCTGGAGTATGATCCTGTGCGCTTATCTGGCTTATCGCAAAAAACAGCCACATCTCCATCAGAATTCGATTTATAAAATGCCAGTTGGGATCTTTATGTCTTGGGTCTGCCTATTATTTTTTGTTTTCGTTTTAATACTACTGACCTTAGAACCAGATACTCGCCAGGCGTTGCTAGCAGTACCGATTTGGTTTGTTATGTTATTGATCGGTTATCAAATCGCTAAAAAAGGTAAACCAGCGCGCTGATCAAACGAAAAAATGGTGGTTTTAATCAAACCACCATATTCAAATTAATTCGTAAGACTTCTGTAGGTTAAAACGTCATTGCGCCCGAGCTGCTAAATAATTGGGTGGATTTAGCTAATAAAAATAATTGACTAAACCTCATAGCGCATAAATTTTAGATTAAACCATCGGATATCGGCTAATTAATCAGTCGACGCCGACTAGTTATTGGCTGGCCTTATACGCTGCCTCCGCTTTAACGAAACGTTTAACTGCGCTTTGACTAGGTGCAGTAGTTAACAGGCTAACGATAACAATGGCGATAGCGGCAAAAATAAAACCAGGAATAATTTCATATAAACCAAACCACTTATATTGCATCCAAATTAACACCGTTAAAGCGCCGACCAACATACCCGCTAAGGCACCGTAGCGATTCATACGTTGCCACAACACTGAAATTAAGATCACTGGGCCAAAGGCCGCGCCAAAACCTGCCCAGGCGTTGCTAACCAAAATCAACACTTTATTATTGGGATCACGCGCAATAAAAATAGCCATTGCCGCCACCACTAACACCATCGCCCGACCAATCCAAACTAACTCTCTTTGACTGGCCTTTGGTCTGATAAAAGGTTTATAAAGATCTTCAGTCAGTGCACTGGCACAAACTAATAATTGACAACTCAAGGTGCTCATCACGGCCGCCAAAATGGCGGATAGCAATATTCCGGCCAGCCAAGGATTAAATAAAATAGTGGCTAATTCCATAAATATCCGTTCAGGGTTGGCTATAACTGCTCCGGCAACCGTGGGATGCAGATCAAAATAAGCAATACCCAAAAAACCCACGGCAATCGTACCCGCTAAACAGAGTATCATCCAGGTCATACTAATACGTCGTGCCTGGTTGATGGTTTGCGCTGAATCGGCGGCCATAAAACGCGCCAATATATGCGGTTGGCCAAAATAGCCTAAGCCCCATCCTAGTAAAGAAATAATGGCGACAAAATTTAATCCTTTAAACATATCTAGGTAAGCCGGATTTTTATTGTTAATTAATGTTACTGCGCTGTCCAAACCACCGACAGCAAAAATCACCATCAGCGGGGTCAATAACAAGGCAAAAATCATCAGAGTCGCTTGTACCGTATCGGTCCAACTGACCGCTAAAAAACCACCCAAAAAAGTATATATTATGGTGGCTAATGCACCTAACCACATCGCTTGCTGATAGCTAATGCCAAAAGTATTTTCAAACAGTAATCCACCTGCAACGACACCGGAAGCACAATAGATAGTAAAAAAAATGAGGATCACCAAGGCCGACACGATACGTAATATTTTACTTTTATCTTCAAAACGGCTGGTAAAATAGTCTGGTAATGTCAGGGAGTTATGATTATTTTCGGTTTGAATACGTAATCGCCCAGCGACTAATCGCCAATTTAAATAAGCGCCTAATGCTAATCCGATAGCAATCCAACTTTCCGCTATACCACTTAGGAAAATCGCGCCGGGTAAGCCCATTAATAACCAGCCTCTCATATCCGATGCGCCAGCAGAAAGCGCGGTTACTACCCCACCTAAACGACGTCCGCCTAAAATATAATCATCAAAACTACTTGTCGAACGATAAGCGCAAAAACCAATTAGTAACATAACAAAAATATAAACTACAAACATCATTATCATTGGATAGCTTAATATCATCTGTCCCTCTCCATTGTTTTTCTCTTTTTTAGTTTTAGTCAGTTTGCAGGCATATTAGCTATCATTTTTTGCTAACAAATATTAAACTTACCATTAACATATAAACTGACTTTATTTTCCTATTCATCCCGAAATTTAATTTTGGATAAAAATGAGTTCAACTTAATTGATGAACCATGAAACAATACAAATTCAATCGTTATATTCCAATAACCAACGAATAAGTCACAAATGTTAATTTATTTGATTATATTTTAATAAAATAATCATTTTATTATTTGCTTTAATCTTTTTTTATTTATTTATGTTTCAGGAAGATATAACAATACTTATAATAAAATCTATTTTAATTAATACAAAAATAGATTTATTTCACATTTCTAACACTTTCATCGGTTAACAATATTGCACCAAATTAAAACATAAAGGATATTGTTAAATTACCGACTTCTAACAACTATTAGCAGTAAGAATGAGTCGCAGGATAATTGCAGTTATTCTTACTGTTGATAAAGTAATCAGAAAAGGTAGCAAAAAACTTTACAACGCCTGGATCTTATACCGATTAGTTAATAGGACAGGCAACATTTAATTATCTTAGACACTTTGATAATGAGGAAACTATGGTTCAATTCCCGGCTACCAAAGTTAATGAAAAAGCAAACTTATCTAGCGAATCCCCGATATGCGCCAAAACCGATCATTCCTTATTCTTAAATTTTGCCGCGCAGATTTTACCGCAATCAGCAAAACGCTCGGCAATGACCTCCGCTTATCGATTACCTGAAACAGAGCTATTACCGCCATTACTAGAACAAGCCCGGCTAACAGAAAGCGAGGCAGTTTATCAACTAGCCTATCAGCTAGCTAAAAATCTACGCGCACAAAAGAATAGTTTTGGCCGCTTGGGTTTAGTACAGAGCCTATTACAACAGTTTGCTCTCTCCTCGCAAGAAGGCATTGCCCTTATGTGTCTGGCGGAAGCACTGCTGCGCATCCCAGATAAAGCAACCCGTGATAGCTTGATCCGCGACAAAATTAGTGGTGGTGACTGGCAGTCACATATTGGACAAAGTTCGTCATTATTTGTTAATGCCGCTACTTGGGGTTTGCTCTTTACCGGTAAATTAGTTGCCAGCCATAATGAAACTAAACTGGCTAGTGCCCTTAACCGAATCATTAGTAAAAGTGGTGAACCCATTATTCGTCAAGCTGTGAATATGGCAATGCGACTAATGGGTGAACAATTTGTCACTGGTGAAACCATCACACAAGCACTCAGTAATGCCCATAAAATGGAAAATAAAGGCTTTAGCTACTCTTATGATATGTTAGGTGAAGCCGCCCTAACTGCTGAAGATGCAAAAACCTATATGGCCGCTTATCAACAAGCGATTGATGCAATTGGAAAGGCTTCCAGCGGTAAAAGCCTTTATGCCAGTGCCGGCATTTCCATTAAACTGTCGGCGCTACATCCGCGCTATTGTCGCGCCCAATATCAACGTGTGATGGATGAACTTTATCCTCGTCTATTAACATTAACTTTACAAGCACGCCATTATGATATCGGTATCAATATTGATGCTGAGGAGGCTGATAGGCTAGAAATTTCCCTCGATTTACTAAAAAAACTGTGCTTCGAGCCACAACTGGCTGGCTGGAATGGCATTGGCTTTGTTATTCAGGCCTATCAAAAGCGCTGTCCGTATGTTATCGACGAAATTATCGATTTGGCGCAACGCAGTCAGCACCGTTTAATGATCCGTTTGGTAAAAGGTGCTTATTGGGACAGTGAAATTAAACGCGCGCAAATAGAGGGTCTTGAAGGCTACCCAGTCTATAGCAGAAAAATTTATACTGACGTCAGCTATCTGGCTTGTGCCCGTAAACTACTGTCAGTGCCTAATTTAATTTATCCGCAATTTGCGACGCATAATGCCCATACCTTAGCCAGTATTTATTATATGGCTGGTGAAAATTATTATCCGGGGCAATATGAATTTCAATGTCTACATGGCATGGGCGAATCACTCTATCAGCAAGTTGTCGGCTCCATCGCTGAGGGTAAACTTAATCGTCCCTGCCGTATCTATGCACCGGTTGGCAGCCATGAAACCTTACTAGCTTATTTGGTGCGGCGCTTACTGGAAAATGGTGCTAATACTTCTTTTGTTAATCAGATTGCCGATCATCATATTCCATTAGCTAAACTGCTAGCCGATCCAGTGCAAGAGGTGCTATCAGCGGCTGAAACAGAAGGCCAGGTGGGTTTACCACACCCACAAATCCCGCTGCCTCGCGCACTCTATGGTCAAAAGCGCCTCAATGCGATTGGTATTGATCTGACCAATGAGCATCACCTAGCAGCACTGGCGCAGACCTTACTAGCCACTCTAAGCTGTTATCACGTTAAACCATTACTGGGCGGTCAACATCATTCACAATATGAAATTTCAGCCCGGCTGCCGATCATTAATCCGGCTAATCATAACGATATCGTCGGCTATGTTCATGAAGCGACGATGACCGACGTAGAGCATGCATTGGAAGTTGCCACTAGCGCTGCTACTGGCTGGGCGACAGTACCAGTCGAACAACGAGCGGCGATTTTGCAACAAGCGGCTACCCTGATGGAGCAACAAATTTGCCGTTTAATCGGCGTATTGATCCGTGAAGCGGGCAAAACCTATAGTAATGCCATTGCTGAAGTGCGCGAAGCCATCGATTTTCTGCGCTACTACGCCGAACAGATCAGTGAAAATTTCAATAATGAAACTTATTCTCCCCTAGGTGTGGTGGTTTGCATTAGTCCATGGAATTTTCCATTGGCTATTTTTAGCGGCCAAATCGCTGCCGCTTTAGCGGCCGGTAATAGCGTACTGGCCAAACCGGCAGAACAAACACCGATTATTGCGATGCTAGGGGTTGAATTGCTGCATCAAGCAGGCATACCGCATGATGTTCTCCAACTTCTACCCGGTCAAGGCGAGCAAGTGGGCAGCAAATTGATTAATGACACGCGCGCAGCGGGTGTGCTATTTACCGGTTCAACCTGTGTGGCTAAACTGATCCAGCGCAATCTTGCCAATCGACTTAATGCGCAGCAACAACCCATTCCATTGATTGCCGAAACCGGTGGTTTAAATGCCATGATCGTTGATTCATCCGCTCTCACTGAACAAGTTGTCAATGATGTTATCATTTCAGCCTTCGATAGTGCCGGCCAACGCTGCTCTGCCTTGCGTATTCTTTGCCTGCAAGAAGAAATCGCTGAACGCACGCTGACTATGTTAACCGGCGCGATGGCCGAATACCGGATTGGTGATCCGACTGTGCTAGAGACGGATATTGGCCCAGTTATTGATCGCCAAGCACAACAGAATATTGAGCATCATATTGAAAAAATGCGACAAGCGGGTAAAAGGATTTATCAGGCTGAACAACCTAGCCAACCGGACGACAAACAATGGCAACAAGGCACTTTTGTCCGCCCCACTTTAATTGAAATCGATCATTTTGACGAACTAAAAAAGGAAATTTTTGGCCCTGTACTCCATGTTTTACGCTTTAAACGGCATCAGTTAGATCAACTGATCAAACAAATTAATGACTCAGGTTATGGCTTGACTTTAGGTTTGCATACCCGTATTGATGAAACCATTACTTATGTTAGCCAGACGGCAAAAGTGGGTAATATTTATGTTAATCGCAATATGGTCGGTGCCGTGGTTGGCGTACAACCCTTTGGTGGTGAAGGGTTATCGGGTACCGGACCAAAAGCCGGTGGCCCGCTCTATCTCTATCGATTACTTAGCCAGCGGCCAGAAAGCGTTATCGATAAAGTGTTTAAGCAGCCAGATAATCCCGTTCCATTAACCAGTAGCCAACCGCCATTGGCTCAATTAACGCCATTTGATGCCTTCTGTGATTGGGCTAAAAAACAGCATGATCAAGTACTTGACAACGTTATTCGCCACTATCAACCCTTGTCCCATCGCAAAATATGCTACCAATTAGCCGGCCCAACCGGTGAACATAATAGTTATCGCCTGGTGCCGCGCGGGCGGATCCTGTGTTTGGCTGAAAGTCAATCAGATGCCCTGCTGCAGCTGGCAGCGGTGTTAGCCATGGGATGCCCAGTAGTGTGGCCAAATAATGCCATACAACAGCAACTGTGTGCTGCTTTGCCTGAATTGGTCAATCAAATGATCACGCTAACGGATAACTGGCAACAAGTTGACTGCCAATTTGATGCGGTTATTTTTCATGGCGAAAGCCAGCAGTTACAAACCGTTTGTACTGTGATTGCTGAGCGTGATGGGCCAATTATTTCCGTACAAGGATACCGATCCGGTGACAGTCGGTTATTACTTGAGCGTTTAGTCCATGAGCGCGCCGTCAGTATCAATACTGCTGCGGCTGGCGGCAATGCCAGTTTAATGACGCTTAAATAATTTTTCGCTTCAAGCAATAAGGCCTTAGCATTTACTAAGGCCTTATTTATCTAATCACTGTGAAAGCATTTAGTGACAATTGATTGCCGTATTAGGCTGAATGGCTAGCCTGCCAGTTAAGAAACTGCTCATATTTACGCAAAGCAATGTTGTAATTACTAAAGGCCGACTCGGTCATTTTATCCTGTATCTGCGCTTGAATTTTTTCAATCGCCACTTCATTGACGGGAAATTGCGCTTCACTTAACAACTCATCCAGGCGACGCAAGCGCACCACATATTCACGCACTGTGCTATGGCTCATCTCTGTCTCTTTAAATAAATACTGTTTAAAGGACATAATATCAAAATAGCCAGTATCACTATTACAATATATCTCACTACAAAAACGACATAATGCAGTAAATTTATGCTGTAATTCTGCCCATGCTTGGCTATCAATCAACTCGGTCATGGCTGAAATCGCTTCTTTATTTAGAATTTGATCATTAAATACTAATGAAATCCGATCAAGGGTTTTGTTACAGTGTGCGCAGTGAATTTGACTATGTTTATAGTCTTTAATATAACGGCTCAGCGGCCGCTTCTTTTGGTTAGAAACAGACATATTAGATAAGCCCTGTGTGTAAAACGTAAACAAAAAAATAAAAAATATTATTTATCTGGATTTAAACGCGCTCGTAGCCGTTTTATCGCCTGGCTATGTAGCTGGCTGACGCGGGATTCCCCCACATTCAACACGGCGCCTATTTCTTTCAGGTTCAGATCTTCTTGATAATAGAGCGTCAAAACCATTTTTTCCCTTTCAGGCAAACATTCTATCGCCTTTATAATATTTTTGCGAATATCAGTTGCTATTAAAGTTTGCAGCGGATTTCGCTCGTCGTCAACCTCAATAATCGGTTCGCAGCTTTCACCATGCACTTCATGCCATTCATCATACGAGCATAACTGACTATTATTGGTATCCTGCAGTAGCTGTTGATACTCAAGCAGACCAATGTGTAATTTATCGGCAATTTCCTGTTCGGTCGCCGGCCGGCCTAACGCTTGCTCAAGCTGCTGCATGACTTTGGTTGCTTCTCGCGCTTGACGACGCACACTACGAGGCACCCAATCGCGAGCACGTAATTCATCTAACATTGCACCCCGCACGCGTTGTACCGCATAGGTGGTAAAAGCGGTGCCTTGGCTGGCATCAAACCGCTCTAATGCATCCAACAAACCGATACCACCCGCCTGGACTAAATCATCCAGTTCTACACTAGCGGGTAATCTGACTTGCAATTTTAATGCCTCATGGCGTACTAAGGGAATATAACGCTCCCACAGCACATCTTTTTCAATCACCCCATCCTGGGTATAGAGATCATTCACCGTAAGCACCTGTCAGTTATCAACTGGCGCTTATTATCCGAAATTAAATTTAAGCTAATGGCGAAAATAGCGCTAAAAAATGGCCGTTTTTTACTTAGCGACTATTTTTAACCGCATAAATGGCTTGAGTGGCAAATCTATGATCAAAGAAAGGTTAGCGGAATAAGGTTAATACCTCTTGGGCTGATTGATTAGCCAACTTTAAGACTGAGGAACCCATCTGTTGTAAAAGCTGGGTTTTAGTTAAATTAGCCACCTCGTAGGCAAAATCCGCATCCTGAATACGGCTACGGGCAGCCTGTAAGTGGTTAGTGGTATTGGCTAAATTATCGATAGTGGCTGCCAGCCGATTTTCCGTTGCACCAAGCGAACTGCGATAACTATTAACTTGGGCTAAAGCTTTATCAATGCGGGTTAAGATATTATCGTTGCTGGCAGGTGTCGGGTGCAGCGGGACGTTTGGGGATCCAGCGACACCCTGATTACTTCTTATAAGATAAATACGGGCTTCCGATGACCCTGATGCCATGGTTCTAGCATGCATAGTTATATCATAGCGGTCATTATTGGCAGTAATCAATACAAACTCACCCGCAATAATTTGGCCGGTTGAATTATCAATTTTCTGATGTAACTGATAATCGACACCAAATACCGATTGTGGCGTTAATCCCGACTGTATTGGTATGATAATTTTTAGATTTGCAGTGGTTAATGGTTGTGTTATTCGCCCCAAAGCCAATAGTTGGCTATTAAGATCATTTAAAGATACCTGATTAATATCATAATCCGCATAGGGTTTACTCGGTTGTACGGGATTAACTGGATTGGTTGGATTGGTGGTGATATTGGCGCGATTAGTTAAATCCAAATCGTTTATTGCTAACGCCTTGGTGTTGATTGCTTGGCCACCGATTTCGATCGTATCACCATAATTGGCGCCCACCTGCAACAAGGTTTTGGCCTGTCTGGCGAATACCTTAATGCCATTAAAATCAGTTTGTGCGGCAATGCGATCAATTTCAGCTAAGCGCTGGTCGACTTCCTGTTGTAAGGTTTGAATATCTTGAGAAGAATTGGTGCCATTTAACGCCTGTACCGCTAAGCGCCGGATAGCTTGTAGATTATCCGTCACCTGGCTCAATGCCCCTTCGGTGGTTTGCAACAAGGAAATACCATCATGACAGTTACGGGCAGCCTGCGTCATAGCCATAATATTTGAGGTCATGCCATTAGCAATTGATAACCCAGCGGCATCATCTTTAGCACTGTTAATACGTAGTCCGGTCGATAAACGCTCAATAGTGGTTGTCAGGCTCTGTTGCTGATTATTTAGTGCTCGTTGAGCAAGCCGCGCTGAAAGATTGTTATTGGTGACAAATGCCATATGGTTATTTATTCATTCCTATAATAATGATGATAATTAATATTGCCATAACAAATACCCATCGTTATTTTATCACTCTGGCCGGCAAAGCCGGCCAGTAAAAAAACCACCAGAATAGTGGTTAAATAAAGCAATTAACGCAATAAAGACAGCACTGACTGAGTAGACTGATTCGCCATCGCCAATACCGTAGTGCCCGCTTGTTGCAGGATCTGACCGTTGCTTAAACGCGAAACTTCATCAGCAAAATCAGCATCCTGAATACGGCTACGGGCAGAAGAGAGGTTGTTGATAGTGTTGTTCAGGTTCTCAACCGCCGCTTCAAAGCGATTTTGCATCGCACCTAATGAGCTACGTAGGCCAGAAACGCTAGTCAAGGCATCATCCAGGCTGCTAAGGATTTTGTCTGTCGCTAACATCCCATTACGGGCGGTCGTAAGTTTTACATCAACATCGCCAGCAACTGCATCGGCAGTGATCTCTTTCCCCTGAGTAATAGTGATTGTTTTCGCCGGAGGAGTACTACCATCTTGACCAAATGCTAAATTAACTTCATAAACTTTAGTTGCATTTGTCGTTGTGCTATCAACTAAAACATATTGGCCATCAACGGCTTTACCCGTGGCGGCATCAATTTTTTGATGTAATTTCTGCGTACCAGTTAATGCAGTAGTACCAATTTTGATATTAGCCGCGGCTAAAGCAGCGGTTGCAGTAGTTGGGAATTTATCTTTGAATGCGGCTTCTAACTCAGCGTCTGTTGCTGCTGTTGCATTATAATCGGCATAAACTAGCGCAAAAGCATTCAGATTCACCTCTTCAATCTTTAACTCACCAGAAGTGATTTTCTCTAATCCAATCTCAATGGTTTCGCCATGATTAGCACCGATTTGGATAGTCTTCATCGTATTAGCACTTAACACTTTAGTGCCGTTGAAATCCGTTTGCTCAGAGATACGGTTGATTTCGTCTAAACGCTGTTTCACTTCATTTTGTAGCGTGGCGATATCGCTGGCAGAGTTAGTGCCGTTACTGTCCTGTACCGCTAAGCGGCGGATCGCTTGCAGGTTATCATTCACCTGCGCCAAAGCGCCTTCCGTCGTTTGGGCAAGCGAGATACCATCATTGGCATTACGCGCCGCTTGCGTCATCCCCATAATGTTAGAGGTCATGCCATTGGCAATTGACATACCGGCGGCGTCATCTTTGGCGCTGTTAATGCGTAGACCCGTTGATAGACGTTGAATGGTGGTACCTAGGGTGTCTTGAGTTCTATTCAGTGCTTTCTGTGCGTTTAGCGCAGACATATTGGTATTAATGACCAGAGCCATAAAATTAGTTCCTTTATTGCAATTTTTATTGTTCGCCAGCCTACCTGGCTGATTATTGTTATCGGCCTAAATGCGCCAATCTTGAGCACCATTTGCGATATTTTCTGGCTAAATGACATAAAAAAGCCGGCACCAAGGCCGGCAACGTAAAATAATAAATTGACTAATGAGTTTATCGCTGAAATTAACGCAATAAAGACAGTACTGACTGAGTAGACTGATTCGCCATCGCCAATACGGTAGTGCCCGCTTGTTGCAGGATCTGACCGTTGCTTAAACGTGAAACTTCATCAGCAAAGTCAGCATCTTGAATACGGCTACGAGCAGAAGAGAGATTATTGATAGTATTGTTCAGGTTCTCAACCGCCGCTTCAAAGCGGTTTTGCATCGCACCTAATGAGCTACGCAGAGCAGAAACGCTAGTCAAGGCATCATCCAGGCTGCTAAGCACTTTATCATCGCTTAACATACCAGCACGAGCAACTTTAGTATCAACAGCACCGGCAACTGCATCAGCGGTGATCTCTTTACCCAGGGTTACATCTACTGCTTTATCAACACCATTAGCACCAATCGCCTTAGTAGTTAAAGTTACTTCATAAACTTTAACTGCGGTTGCCGTTGTGCTATCAACTAATACATATTGGCCATCAACCGCTTTACCCGTAGCCGCATCAATTTTTTGATGTAATGCCCTATTAGCACCAAGTGCTGTAGTACCAACTTTGATATTAGCCACGTCTAAAGCAGCAGTTGCTGACGCTGGGAATGAAAGGTTTGCATCCTTGCCAATATCTGCTGCTGCAGTTGCAGCAGTAGCATAATCGGCATAAGACTTAGCAAAAATATTTAAATTGACTTCTTCTATTTTTAACTCACCAGAAGTGATTTTCTCTAAT
>NZ_AUCC01000012.1:0-12903 GCF_000429565.1 Arsenophonus nasoniae DSM 15247 | reverse complement strand
GCAGAAGAGAGATTATTGATAGTATTGTTCAGGTTCTCAACCGCCGCTTCAAAGCGGTTTTGCATCGCACCTAATGAGCTACGCAGAGCAGAAACACTAGTTAAGGCATCATCCAGGCTGCTAAGCACTTTATCGTCACTTAACATACCAGCACGAGCAACTTTAGTATCGACAGTACCGGCAACTGCATCAGCGGTGATTTCTTTACCGAGGGTTACATCTACTGCTTTTGTATCAAGAGGAGTAGTTGCAGCAGCACCAGCAGTTCTGACGGCTTTAGTTGTTAACGTTACTTCATGAACTTTAGTTGTATTATTTGCTGTATCCACTAACACATTATTGGCCATCAACCGCTTTACCGGTGGCGGCATCAATTTTTTGATGTAATTTCTGTGTATTAGTTAGTCCTGTACCAGCAATTTTGATATTGGCATCAGTCAAATCCTTAGTTGCTGACGCTGGGAAGGAGAGATTAGTATCGTTGCCAATATCTACTGCTGCAGTTGCTGCAGTAGCATAATCGGCATAAGACTTAGCAAAAATATTTAAATTCACCTCTTCAATCTGAGTGAGGAAGAGAGGTTGTTGATAGTGTTGTTCAGGTTCTCAACCGCCGCTTCAAAGCGATTTTGCATCGCACCTAATAAGCTACGCAGAGCAGAAACACTAGTCAAGGCATCATTTAAGCTGCTAAGGATTTTGTCACCGTCAACTGCATTTTGGAATTGTGCACGTTTTGTGCCAACCGCTGCGCCAGACTCTGCATTTTGGATTTCGCCTTTAACTTTAATATCGAGTCCCTTATCATCCGTACCCACAAGTTTAGTCGTTAGCTCAACATCATAAACTTGTGTTGTCGCAGTCGCACCGGCACCGGTTGTTTTAACTAAAACATATTCACCTGCAATCTCTTGACCGGTGGTTTTATCCAATTTTTGATATAATTTGAAAGCAGTACCATGAGTTGCTGCAGCAGTTAAACCAGAAGCGCCTGCGTCAGTAATTTTGATATTACCATCAGCCAAATCTTTTGTTGCGTTTGCTGGGAACGTTAACGCCGCATCCTTACCAACATCAGCCGCTACTGTCGCAGTTGCATTATAATCCACATACTCACCAGCAAACACATTTAAATCAACGCCTTCAATCTTTAACTCACCAGAAGTGATTTTCTCTAATGCGATCTCAATGGTTTCGCCATGATTAGCACCGATTTGGATAGTCTTCATCGTATTAGCACTTAACACTTTAGTGCCGTTGAAATCCGTTTGCTCAGAGATACGATTGATTTCGTCTAAACGCTGTTTCACTTCATTTTGTAGCGTGGCGATATCGCTAGCTGAGTTAGTGCCGTTACTGTCCTGTACCGCTAAGCGGCGGATCGCTTGCAGGTTATCATTCACTTGCGCTAACGCGCCTTCCGTCGTTTGGGCAAGCGAGATACCATCATTGGCGTTACGCGCTGCTTGCGTCATCCCCATAATGTTAGAGGTCATGCCATTGGCAATTGACATACCCGCCGCATCATCTTTAGCGCTGTTAATGCGCAGACCCGTTGATAGACGTTGAATGGTGGTACCTAAGGTATCTTGTGTTTTATTCAGTGCTTTCTGTGCATTTAGCGCAGACATATTGGTATTAATAACCAGAGCCATAATAATTTCCTTGTTAATTTTTTATAATGCCAAAACAATTGGCTGGTTTGGTTATCGTCGCTGGGTTTTAATTCTTTAATCATTTGGCTAATAAATTTATTTTTTCTATTGACTCAATTTTTTTTAATTAGCGCCGATAACTGCAATAATCTTTATAAATTGAACAGGAAAAGATCATGTCAAATATGACTGTTTTAGGCGCAGGATCCGGCATGCCCATTGGCGAATGGCTGGATAAATTAGAAAACTCTGAGAATCAAAAGCTGAATCCACTAAAACAAAAACAGCAAAAATATGATAAACAGATCAGCGCTTACGGTTCATTGCGTGCTGAACTAGATAAATTGCAAAAGGCTGCCGAAACGTTGATGAAGTTTGACAAAATCACGACCACCTCAGTCAGTAAAGAGCATAAAACCGTTGCGGTCACCACCGATGAGAAAGCCGCTGCCGGTAATTATGAGGTGATTGTTGAACAACTGGCGCAAGCACAAGCCTTAAAGACCAACACTATCGATGATGTGAAGAAAAAACTGGGTGGTAATGTTACCAGCGGCCAAGAGCGAATATTTGTTATTAAGCAAAACAGTGAAAAACAGCCGCTGGAAATTAAACTCAGCGATGAACAAACATCGCTGCGGGAAATCCGGGATGCGATCAATAAAACCGATGGCAATGTCTCTGCTAGTCTGGTCAAAATTAAAGAGAATGAACATCAATTAGTTCTGAGCTCAAAGAAAACCGGTACAGAAGCAAAAATGGCTATTGAGGTAAAAGGCGATAGCACACTGAATGCGATTTTTAACAGCAATAATATGACTGAAACCGTCGCCGCCCAAAATGCTCAGGTAAAAATTAATGGTATTAACATTGAACGCCAAACTAATGAGATTAAAGATGCGCCAGAAGGGGTGACGTTTAACCTGCTCAAAACCTCTGAAAAAGATACCAATAATAACAATAGCCCGATAGCAGAAACCATTAATATTACTAAAGATATCGAGCCGACTAAAAAAGCGATTAAAGGCTGGGTTGATGCTTTTAATAGTTTGCACAGCTTTTATAAAAACCAAACCAAATATGTACCCACTAAACCGGGTGAAGCACCTTCGGCGAACAATGGTATTTTATTAAACGATAGCTCATCAGCGATGATCTTTTCCCAAGTGAAGGATTTGACGCTAAATGTGCAAGATATGCCCGATATGAATCATTTGAACCATTTTGGTATTGGTTTTAATCATGAAGGCAAAATAACGATTGATGATAAAAAATTGGATGAAGCGCTAAAAGATAGTCCAGCCAAAGTTAAACAATTCTTTATGGGGGATGGTGAAAAAAGCGGTTTTGCCACCGAAACTTTTCATTATTTAAAAAAGACCCTGGATAAACTGGAAGGGCCACTTCATTTCACGACTGAATCGCTTAATCAACAGAAAAAAATGTTACATTTGAAAATGGAAAGTGTGCAAACCACGATTGCGGCAACACTTAAACGTTATCAGAAAAAATTTATCGCGATGGATCAAGCTATCAGCAATATGAAACAGAGCAGTAACTCCTTAATGGCCCTATTAACAAAATAAATTATGAATAGCTCAACGGTCGAAACTATGTATGCGCAGGTGGATATTGAAAGCCAAATCTTAAATGCTTCACCTTACCAGCTGGTGCAAATCTTATATAAAGAGGCGCTTAGCGCCTTAAAGCGGGCAGTCATTTTTGTTGAACAAAATAATATTCAACAGAAAAATAACGCCATCTCTAAAGCGATTGCCATTATTGGTGAAGGATTAAATGGCGGTATTGATCGAGAAAAAGGCGGTGAAATTGGCGAAAATATGGCCCTGTTATATGACTATATGATCCGCGAACTGCTGCATGCCAGTCTGCATAATGATGTTGACCGCATTCAGCATGTCATTAAATTATTGACTGACTCAGCACAAACCTGGGCCCAACTTAACGATCCAGCAAGAAAATCTAATGAACAGTGAGCATCAACCCTTTTTAAGTGCTTATCAACATTTGCTGACCATTAGTCAGCAAATGTTAGCGCTGGCACAACTTGGTCAATGGGAACAGTTATTAGTTAGCGAAAAAGGTTATCAACAAGCGGTTGAGCAAGTTACGGCATTAGGTTCAATTGCTGGATTATCTAAGCCGCTAAGTCATCAATTAACTGAGCTATTACAAGCAATATTAACCAATGAAAATGCCATCCGCCAATTGATGGAAAGGCAGATGAATGAGCTGGCGCAGTTAATTAAACAGACCGCGCAACAGCAGCAGCTACAATCCCGTTATGGTGAATTTGAATAATTGGCTACTGGACTTGATGGCTAGACCCATTGATTATGATTTATTTTATGATCATTAATCTAAATTGCACTTTTTTACTTGAGTATAAGCGCTAAATTTATGCTTTAAAAAAGAATAAAAAAGACCGCTTAAGCGGCCAAAACATAATACCAGGGTAGTTAAATGACACAGAAATTACTGCGGGGAAATAATAAATCAGCATGCTTTTGGAGCAGAAATTTGGCCAATAATTAAGTTCCAATGCCCTACTTCCTGTTCCAAAAATCTCCTTTGCTTATTGCTATAATCTATTCTCCTGAATAAAAAATTATCTTATTACTACGATTTGCTAACGTTTTGCTAAGATTGATTTAAAATATCATTATATTTTTGAACTATTATTAGGCGTGTCTCTTACTATTAAAACAATCATAATTGTTTATTTTATTAATAATTATTTAATTTATTTGGTCCGTCATATTTTAATAAAAGAAAATACGCAACACGATTTGCAAGTTCAATCAGTTTTTTTTTCCCGTAAAAAGTAATATTAATATAATAACTTTTAAATTTAATAGCTTACAATAAACAATCAACGGTTAATTTTGTTATCAAGATTATTATCGCGATATTTAATATCGAAAGAGGTATGTTTAAGATTATTAGCAAACATAATTTCATCAATAACCAACATTGCCAGCAAAAAACGCTAGCAATGATAATTATGGCTATCTTTTATCAGTCACTCATTCAGTTAATATTATTGATACTACCGCCAAATAATTACCAAGATAGCCACTTGTCGGTGGCTTAGTTATAGCAAAGGCTTATTTAAACTGGCATATTCATAATTTCTTGATAGGCACCCACTAGCTTGTTTCTCACTTGAATACCAAACTGCAGTGATAAACTGGCCTTTTGCAGATCGACCATCACATCATTAAGCTCTACCCCTGGTTTTTCCAAGGTTAATGCTTGTGCTTTCTGACTAGCGGTTACTCGGGTTTGATTAATTTTACCTACTGCGTTGATTAAGTGACTGGCAAAACCTGATTGCGCTGTCGCTGTTAACGGTATACTATTTTTGCTAACCATGTCTGTTGTCATTTGCGCGATAACAGATTGAATGGCGGGAATTGACATAAAAACCTCAAACTATTTTTTCCAATAACTTTCTCTAATCTGTGCCATTGTATTGACTCATCTTTTGACACTGAGCTGAAAATAACCCTACCACAGGTCAAATAAATCAAAACCGACAATTAGCGCCGAACTAAAAGTCTATTTCAGCCATTAAACCGATTACGAAAAACGATAATAGAAGGATGAAACTGGAAATACTTTATCAGTATGAGGAAGCCACTTTGTTACGCCACGTTATCAATCTTCATCAAGAACGAGAAGGCAAGGATTGTCTATGAATGCCGTAAATACTAATGGAGCAAATCCGCTCAAGGGATTAAGTACCATTTTCGACAAAATAAAATCTGATCCTAAAGTACCATTAATCGTTGCTGGTGCTTTGGCAATAACTTTTTTCATCGCGGCTATGTTTTGGCTACAGGGCGCTGACTATCGCCCTGTTTACACCAATCTTAGTGATAAAGATGGCGGCGAAATTGTTACTCAGTTAAGCCAAATGAACATCCCTTATCAACTATCTGCTGATGGTAGTATGGTTAAAGTGCCTGCTGATCAAGTCCATGAGGTTAGACTAAAGTTAGCTCAACAAGGATTACCCAAAGGTGGCAATGCGGGTTTTGAGCTGCTGGATCAAGAAAAATTTGGTTTGAGTCAATTTAGTGAACAGATCAACTATCAACGCGCTCTGGAAGGGGAATTAGCCAAAACCATTGAATCACTGGGTGTTGTGCAACGCGCCCGGGTACATTTAGCCATCCCCAAACCGTCACTGTTTGTGCGCGAGCAAAAAAATCCTACCGCGTCGGTTACCCTTAACCTACAAAACGGTCGCAAATTGGATGAAGGCCAGATTGCCGCTATTGTGCATATGATTTCCAGTAGTGTCAGTGGGTTAGCTAGCAGTAATGTTACCATCGTTGATCAATTAGGCAATTTATTAACTCAACCCGATGGTATTAGCCGCGATCTTAATCTGACACAACTCAACTATGTGCAATCGATTGAGAATCGTTATAAGCAACGTATCGAATCGATTATTATGCCATTGGTTGGCCGAGGTAACGTACACGCACAAGTTACGGCGCAAATTAATTTTGCCCGGACCGAAGAGACAGCGGAAGAATACAAACCCAACCAGCCGCCCAATGAATCAGCGGTGCGTTCAAAACAGACCAGTCGCAGTGAGCAAAACGGTCAATTGTTAGTTGGTGGTGTACCTGGTGCCCTATCGAACCAACCCACGCCAGCACCCAAAGCCCCGATTGACAAACCTAATGATAAAAATGCTCCGCAGCCAATAAATAATAATCATAATAGTCGGGTTGATGAAACCACCAACTATGAGATAGATCGTCGCATTCGTCATACTCAACATCAAATAGGCAATCTACAGCGACTTTCAGTGGCCATCATCGTTAATTATGCTGATAGCGATAAAAAAGAAAATGATGATAGCTTGCCGCTGACTGATGAAAAATTAACGCAAATTAAAACCTTGGCACAAGAAGCGATGGAGTTTTCTGAGCAGCGTGGCGATAGCCTGTATGTCGTAAACGCACCATTTCAAGCCCAAGATGCTGAACTTAAACCGCTTGAGTTTTGGCAACAACCGGTTTTTATCGCCAATGTGTTAGAGATTGGTCGTTATCTGTTGTTATTACTGTTGGCCTGGTTATTGTGGCGTTTAGTGGTCAAACCCCAATTACATAAAAAACGTCAAGCGGAGAAAGCCGCCAAAATGGCAGCTGAGCTGAAAGTGAAAAAAGATGCTGAGCAGGCTGCCCGACAAAAAATTGAGCAGGATGAAGCTGCGCGCCAAGAACAGACACGGCAACGTGTTAACGCAGAGATGCATACCCAACGCTTACGTGAGATGGTACAGAAAGATCCCCGTGTGGTGGCAATGGTTGTTCGTGATTGGATGAGTAAAGAATTATGAGTCTTAGTGGAACAGAAAAAAGTGCAGTGATGTTAATGTCAGTGGGTGAAGAACAAGCCGCTGAAATTTTTAAACACTTAAATAGCCGTGAAGTACAAAAATTAAGTGTGGCTATGTCAAGTTTACGCCAAATCTCTAACCATGAATTAACGGATGTACTGGCTGAATTTGAAGAAAACGCCATTCAATATGCGGCTATTAATGTTAATACCAATGATTACTTGCGTTCAGTATTAGTCAAAGCATTGGGTGAAGAGCGTGCCAATACCTTGTTGGAAGATATTTTTGAAACCAAAGAGACCGCTACCGGTATCGATACGCTGAACTTTATGGAGCCGCAGATGGCGGCAGATATGATCCGCGATGAACATCCGCAAATTATTGCCACCATTTTAGTGCATTTAAAGCGCGAACAAGCGGCCGACGTTTTAGCCTTGTTTGATGAAAAACTACGTAATGATGTCATGTTAAGAATTGCCACCTTTGGTGGCGTACAACCCTCCGCTTTGGCCGAGTTAACTGAGGTACTAAATAACCTACTTGATGGGCAAAATATTAAGCGTAGTAAAATGGGTGGCGTGCGTACTGCCGCTGAAATCATCAACCTGATGAAAAGTCAGCAAGAAGAGGTGGTTATTAGTGCGGTTAAAGAGTATGACGATGAACTGGCACAAAAAATTATCGACGAGATGTTCTTGTTTGAAAATCTTATTGAAATGGATAATCGTTCCATGCAACGTCTGTTGCAAGAAGTGGAAAATGACTCGCTGGTTATTGCATTAAAAGGTTGTGAACAAAATTTACGGGATCATTTCCTCAACAATATGTCACGCCGTGCTGCTGAGATCATGCGCGATGATCTGGCTTCACGCGGCCCTGTTCGCCTGTCGCAAGTGGAAGCAGAACAAAAAGCAATCTTGTTTATCGTTCGACGCTTGGCTGAAAGTGGTGAAATTGTGATGAATGGTGGTGAAGAAACCTATGTCTAAAAAATCACTATCAACATGGCAGCCCTGGCTGCCAGATGAAATTACTCTATGGCCAGGTTTAAATCCTGTTATCAATAGTCAGCATGTTGTAAGTGAGGCTCCTTTAACTGACCAGAGTGAAAAAGATGTTTTAGCGCACATCAATCAATTGGATGATTTAAAAGCACAAGCTAAAGAAATTGGCTATCAAGAAGGTTACGCTGCAGGTCAACAAGCTGGCTTGACGGATGGTCAGCAACAAGGTTACCAGGCCGGTTATCAGCAAGGCCTAGCTGAAGGCCATCAGGCAGGAACTGATAATGCCAAAAATGAGATGGCCGCTATCACCCAACAATGGCAAGCGCTATTAAGCGAGTTTCGCCACTCGTTAGAAGGTTTAGACAGTTTCATTGCATCCCGTTTAATGCAGATTGCTCTGCAGGCTGCTCGTCAAGTATTAGGTCAACCCGCGGTTTGTGACGGTAGCGCGTTATTGAACCAAATTAGTCATTTTCTACAACAAGATCCACTGTTGACAGGTCGCCCTCAACTTCAAGTTAATCCAAACGATATGGCACTGGTTGAATCACAACTGGGTGATAGCTTAACCGCTAATGGCTGGCGTCTGATCGCAGTGCCGGAATTGCATCGTTATGGTTGTAAAATTAGCGCTGAAAATAGTGAATTAGATGCCAGTTTAGAAACCCGCTGGCTGGAGCTTTGTCAGTTGATTATGCCGGAGAAATGTCCATGACCGCAAAACTTGCCCGTTGGTTAGGCCAAATTGACAGCTTTGAAAAACAGCTTAGCCAGCTAGCGCCAGTGCGCCATTATGGCAAATTAACCCGCGTGACAGGTTTGGTGTTAGAAGCAACCGGTCTGCAAATGCCGTTAGGGGCAAATTGTTTAATAAAACGCCAACATCAACCAGCTAGTGACGAGATTAGTTGCGAAGTCGTCGGTTTTAATGGCCATAAAATGCTATTAATGCCCTATCAGGATCTTGCAGGCATTGTGCCCGGCGCTCAGGTTTATCATCCGGCGACTGCAGACAAACAACAAAATAGCAGCCAACAATTTCCCCTTGGCCCGGCACTACTTGGTCGCGTTCTGGATGGTTTTGGTGAACCCTTAGATGGCAAATCCTTGCCGACCACAGATTGCCACGCTTCACTGGTTACTGCGCCGATTAATCCCCTGCAACGCGCACCAATTAACCACCCGCTTGATGTTGGCGTAAGAGCGATTAACAGCCTACTAACGGTAGGTCGCGGCCAACGGATGGGATTATTTGCCGGCTCCGGGGTCGGAAAAAGTATGTTATTGGGCATGATGGCACGCTATACCCAAGCTGACGTGATCGTGGTTGGTCTCATTGGTGAGCGAGGCCGAGAAGTTAAAGACTTTATTGAAAATATTCTCGGCCCTGAGGGCTTACAGCGTTCGGTGGTTATCGCGGCTCCCGCTGATGTCTCGCCGCTTTTACGTTTACAAGGCGCAACTTACGCCACCCGGATTGCCGAAGACTTCCGCGATCGCGGTTTGAACGTGTTACTGATTATGGATTCATTGACCCGTTATGCCATGGCACAACGTGAGATCGCCTTAGCGATCGGTGAACCGCCAGCCACTAAGGGTTATCCCCCTTCTGTGTTTGCCAAATTACCCACCCTAATAGAGCGAGCCGGTAATGGTATACAAGGTAGTGGTAGTATCACCGCTTTTTATACCGTATTAACAGAAGGTGATGATCAACAAGATCCGATTGCCGATTCAGCTCGTGCAATTTTAGACGGACACATTGTACTATCACGCACCTTGGCAGAATCTGGCCATTATCCAGCAATCGATATCGAAGCTTCCATCAGTCGGGCAATGAACAGTCTGGTCGATAAAAGCCATCTTTATCAGGCTCAACAGTTCAAACAACTATTATCTCGTTATCAGCGTAATCAAGATCTGATTAATGTTGGCGCTTATGCTGTGGGTAGTGACCCGATTCTTGATCAGGCGATCCAGCTTTATCCCCATTTGCAACAATTTTTGCGCCAAGATTGCGATGAGTACTGTTCAAAGGAGAGCGCCTATCAACAGCTTTGTCAGTTATTTCCCACTGTTAACCCTGAAAATCACTAACGAGGAAGCATGAAAGCAACCAATTCCTTTACCTTATTACGTGATTTAAGCCATAAAGATAGCAATCAGGCGGCGATACAACTGTCGCATATTCGGCATCAACATCAACAAATGCAACAACAACTGACACAATTGCTACAGTATCAGGATGAATATCGCCAACAACTTAATAGCATGCTCCATCAAGGCACCTCTTGTGCAATATTACAAAATTATCAGCAGTTTTTGCTAACCCTTGAACAAGCAATCACGCAACATCAGCAACATTTAGTTGAATGGCAACAACGAGAAACAAGTGCAGAAAAAAATTGGCAAGGCAAACAGCAAAAAACCAATGCCTTCAGTAAGCTACAACAACGTAGTGAACGTTTACAAAAAAAACGTGCTGATCGGCTAGAACAAAAACAAATGGATGAAATGGCGCAACGTGCCGTTTTAAGGACATCATAATGATCGATACATCAGTAACATTTACCGCCAGTTCCCCTGCTGCTGATCCCCAATCGGCTACAGAAGAGTCTTCAGTTAATTTTGCCCAAATGTTAACTAACCACTCAGCGCAAACAAAAAACAAAAACGTAGCAAACGATGCTGACTTAAATATTGAACAACAGGAAGATGCGCTGTTGACGATTAGCGGGCCTTTAGCGAATGAACCCAGCGCCCAGATTGACGAAACCATGACCTTAGCGGATCAATCAGCGTTTATGCCGTTAACCGCCAATCAATTTATTGATCAATTACCAATCCAGCTAGCAGAGGTAGCGACTCAGCTACGGCTAGAAAATGATCGCGCCACGGTAGCCGATGAAACAACTGAACAAGCAATTTTTGAACAATTGACTAATAATATTGATAATAGCGATGAAAAACTTCATTTAAAATCGCATTCTCAGTTAGCAACATTAGCTAGCCATAATTCATCAATCGAATACCCGCTGGCCAATTTATCAGCACCTTTCAAAGAACAGCCAACATCTCAATCTCTGTCATTACAACCGGCCATGCAATCTAATATCAATACCGCAACCCTGACAAATATGGCAGAAAATCCAGAATTACTTAACCTATCGCCAAGCAATAATAATGCAATCCCTTTAACATCGTGGTCAGCACATCCAAGCGCATTGACTCACTCAATGACAGCTAGCGTCAATTCAATTGCTTTGACTACGCCGATTGATCAGCCGGAGTGGGGACAAAAGTTTAGTGAGCAAATTGTCATGCTCAGTCGCCATGGCTCACAACAAGCCGAGTTACGTCTTCATCCTGAAGAATTAGGTAGCCTACAAATTCAACTTAAAATTTTTGACGATAAAGCGCAACTGTCAGTCGTGACCGCTAATCAACAAGCTCGGCAGATTATTGAAAGCAATCTAACACAATTACGTCATGCGCTATCAGAACAAGGCATACAACTGGGGCAAACGCATGTTGGCGAGCAACATAGTGAGCAAAATAGTCCGCCAGATAATCAGTCTGCAACGCCGCTATCATCAATAACAAATGAACAGCATGAACAGGAGAGTGAGAATTCATTAACTCAAGTCCGGCAAATTAACCAGGCACAAATAACCACTGGAATTGATGTATTTGCTTAAATCTATTTGCTTTTTTTAACTTTTTCTCGTGGGGGAAAATTCCCCCTGTCATTATCAGCATTGTTCAATGACAAAATAACCGCCTATTTTTACTGTTTTATTCTACCGTCAAGTTATTTATAGATCGGGATAATTATAGTGGAATGCAAAAACAGGGATAAAACGTTAATCGACAATGCCTTGATTATCCCAAGTAGAACCAAAAGGAATTACCTGTCTATGTCTAAGTCGCAACATCAAGGAAAACGCATAAGTGGGATCCTGTTAACCATTATGGCGTTATTCACACTATTAAGCTGTTTTATTGCTGGCTATAGTTGGTGGCTATTACAAGCAAAAGAACAAGATGAGCATCAACCGGAAAAAAGAAGTCTGGTGATACCGGTATTTATGTCACTAGAACCCTTTACGGTTAATCTAATCGACGATGAGAAACGCGATCGCGTGTTATATATTGATATTACATTACGCCTGACTAGTGAAGAAACCCGTAAACGCCTTCATGATTTTATGCCTGAGGTGCGCAGCCGTATATTGTTATCTCGCCAAAACGCCACTGAGTTGGCAACAGATACCGGCAAAGTTCATCTTATGTCTGAAATTAAGCAGGTATTAAAACCGACTTTTGAATTAGAAGAGTCTGAGCAAATTATTACCGATGTGTTATTCACAACGTTTATTTTACGATAAATCACATGAGCGATAACTTTCTTTCACAAACAGAGATTGATGCCCTGCTAAATGATGCGCCCACTGATAATATGGTTAGCAGTGGAGAGAAAAAAGCATCTATTGCTGAAATGGATATCCATCCTTATAATCCAAATACTCAACGACGTGCTGTTCGCGAGCGACTACAATCGCTGGAAATTATCAATGAGCGTTTTGCGCGCCAGTTTCGCATGGGATTATTTAATATTCTACGGCGTAGCCCTGATATTACGGTAGGACTAATCAAGATTGAGCCTTATCATGAATTTGCGCGCAATCTTCCCGTGATGACTAACCTTAATCTGGTGCATCTAAAACCTTTGCGCGGCACCGCCCTTTTTACCTTTGAACGTAGCACGCTACGCGTGAGCGGCGCAGCGGTGCTGCTTCGGGGATGTTAATGAGTTGAGTACTGTTTTATACTCTGCAGTAGGTTAATTTTTTTCAGG
>NZ_AUCC01000011.1 GCF_000429565.1 Arsenophonus nasoniae DSM 15247 | reverse complement strand
CATTCAGATCAAGGTTGCCAATATTCATCGGAGGAGTTTAGGGCGCACCTCTTTGAACGGAAAATAACTCAAAGCATGAGTCGGCGAGGTAATTGCCTCGATAATGCCGTGATGGAAAGATTTTTTAGGAGTTTAAAGACAGAAAGACTTAACCGTTTATCGTTTATGAATCATCAATCTGTTGTCTGTGAAGTTGAAAATTATATTCAGTTTTACAATTATTATCGACGCCATTCAACGATTGGTTATTTAACGCCACATCAAAAATATCATGAACTAAAAAATGCCGCTTAGATCTTCTACAGAATTTGTTGACCATTACAAGCAGAGAAGATTGTGAAGGACAAGGATGGATAAACCTATTTGATCCCAACCAAATAGTGGTTTCGCAATTTGCTTTAACAAAAGTAACAATGGGTGAGAAACGTTTTTTAACTGTGTTTTTAAGTCTATTTCCACGGGCATATCCAGATCTATTAAGGGAATATAAACTAAAAATTTATTTAAGAAATCAATCAATATGAAACAAATAAATTGGTTTTTTTCCCACAAAATCAAACAGCAAGGGAGCATTTTATTAATGGCAATAATGATGCTTATTACTATGAGTTTATTAATGTTAAAAGCATTGCATCATCATCAGGATAATCTATTGCAGATGTTGGAAAGTGAACAACATTATTGGCTTTTTTTTGAGCAAGCAGAGTCTGCATTAGCCTGGGGAAAGTATCAACCTTGGGTTATTACTAAGGAAAAAAATTCTTCATGGTCTTGTCAGCAGCCGTTAGGTGCTAATTTCAAAAGTTGTTTGCGCCACTATAAATATGATTATTTTCTATTAGCCGGCCATGCTTATTTTGACGATAAAATTGTATTTTAACTTTATCTATGGTTGAAAGAAGATAAAAATGTAATGTCAGGTTTTATTCCTTTAGAGCAGGGGTGGCTGGATTTTTGTCCAGTTAAAAGAACGGAATTTTGTCAATGAAACGCGCTAAACCCAATAGGCAATCTGGCATGGCAATAACCGAAGTTATGATCGCTATAGCGTTATTTGCTATTTCAGCTATAGCATTAATAAAATATGTTCATAATCTAAAGGCTGGCTTTTTTCTCGCTTGGCAAAAAACACAACAATTTAGATTGATGCACACTTTTTTTGAAAGCGAAGAAGCGATGCTAAGCATTAATTCTACTATCGTTGATATAACGAATGATAAACTTAAAAATATTGATTTATCATATCGTTATGTGAATATTACAGATACTTGTAAGCAAATACTAATTACATTTAAGATGCCTAACAATCAATTGACAGGTGCATCAAGGTGGTACTGTTCGTCAGGGAGAGCATATGCTACAAATTTATCATTCTAATCAATTAGAAATTCATAAAGAGCTGATTTCTAGTTTGATCAAAAGTGATCCCTTGACCAATCCATTTGAACAAGAAATTATTTTGGTTCAAAGCCCAGGGATGTCGCAATGGCTACAAATAGAACTAGCACAAAGCTTAGGAATTGCCGCTAATATTTCTTTTCCTCTACCGGCAACTTTCATTTGGGACATGTTTACTCGGGTTTTACCTGATATTCCAAAAGAAAGTGCTTTTAGCAAGGGGGCAATGACCTGGAAATTAATGACAATTTTACCTTCTTTGCTACACGAGTCGGAGTTTGAACCACTTAGACAATATCTGAATGAGGATATGGGCAAACGCAAGTTGTATCAATTATCAGGCCGTATTGCAGATTTGTTTGATCAATATTTAGTCTATCGACCACAATGGTTAGAAAACTGGCATAAAAAACAACTAATTGAGGGATTAAGTGATAATCAGCAATGGCAGAAACGCCTTTGGTTAGCATTAATTGAATATACTGAAAAGCTTAATCAACCTAAATGGCATCGGGCAAATCTCTATCAACAATTTATACAAATTTTACAGGTTAATCTGCCTTCCCATATTAGGTTGCCAAAACGCGTATTTATCTGTGGTATTGCCGCATTACCTCCCGTTTATTTGCAGGCATTAAACGCCCTTGGCCAGCATATAGATATTCATTTAATGTTTACTAATCCATGTCGTTATTATTGGGGGGATATTCAGAGCTATGCTTTTTTAGCAAAACTTGAACGGCGAAAGTTAAAGGATTTTCGCGATCAACATGAAATTACGCGTTTTAAAAGAGAAAGTTCACCTGATACTTTATTTAATCAGCAAGGTGAACAATTTCTGACTAATCCCCTATTAGCTTCTTGGGGCAAGCTAGGGCGTGACAACCTCTATTTTCTTTCTCAATTGGAACAATCTAATGAAATCGCTGCCTTTGTCGATTTACCCTGTAATTGTTTATTGCACCAAGTTCAGAGCGATATTTTGGATTTAGAAGATCATGCTCAACTTGGTTTAACTGAAGCAAGTTACAATAATAGTTTTTTAAAAAGACAATTAAGTAAACAAGATAAATCACTAACATTTCATTCATGCCATAGCCCACAGCGTGAAGTTGAAGTACTGCAAGATTATTTATTACGTCTATTTGAGGAAAATCCAACCCTAACCCCCAAAGATATAATTGTGATGGTGGCTGATATCGACTGTTATGCACCTTATATACAGGCGGTGTTTAGTCATGTATCAGCTAAACGTCAGTTACCTTTCTCTATTTCAGATCGAAAAGCTAGGCAGGTGCATCCTATTTTACAAGCTTTTATTTCGTTACTTGATTTACCCCAAAGTCGTTTTACGACAGAACAAGTATTAGCGTTATTAGAAGTGCCTGCACTGGCCCGACGATTTTCTATCTACGATGATGAATTACTTTTATTGCGTCGATGGATCAACGAATCAGGTATACGTTGGGGACTTAATGATGAAAATATTGCAATGTTGGAGTTACCGGTAACAGGGCAGAACACTTGGGCCTTTGGTTTAAATAGAATGCTGCTTGGCTATGCAATGGATAGCCATATAGGGCCTTGGAATAAAATTTTGCCTTATGATGAATGTACAGGCTTATCCGCTCAGTTAGCCGGGCAGCTTGCCACATTTATTGATTCATTAACTAGTTGGAGAAGTATCCTTGATCAGGAAAGGAAACTGTCAGAATGGTTGCCAGTATGTCAATGTTTGTTAGAAGCTTTTTTTGAGACTGATGAGCAAATTGAATCGATATTCATTTTTATACTCCAACAATGGCAGAAAACTATTGAGACTGGAATAGTGGCCAAATATGAAGATAGCGTTCCTCTATCGCTTATTCGTGATGAGCTAGTAACATGTTTTGATGATGAAAAGATTAGTCAACGTTTTCTTGCTGGTGCAATTAATTTTTGTACTCTAATGCCTATGCGTTCAATTCCCTTTAAAGTTGTATGTTTATTAGGTATGAACGATCGGATATACCCACGTTCAATACCGCCATTGGGATTTGATTTAATGGCTGAGCAGCCACAACGTGGTGACAGAAAGCGTCGAGATGATGATCGTTATCTATTTTTGGAGGCTTTAAATTCCGCATCTCAGTTATTTTATCTTAGCTATATTGGCCATGCGATGCGTGACAATCAACCACATAATCCCTCGGTGCTAGTAAATGAATTACTTGATTATATTAGCCAAAGTTTTTGTTTAGAGGGCGATGAGCATTTAAATGTTGATAATAGCGCTGATAGAGTAAAAGAACATTTAGTTACTAAACATACTCGAGTACCTTTTGCGCCAGAGAATTATTTGCCTAATAGCATTCATCAGAGTTATGCCACTGAATGGTTATCTGCAGCCAAAAAACAGGGTAATCCACCGCCTGAATTCTGTACATCGTTGACGCCAATAATTGAAAATGACAATGAAATATTATTAGAGCAGTTACTCTCTTTTTATCGACACCCGATCCGGGCCTTTTTTCAACAAAGGTTAAAAGTTAATTTTTTTAATGAAGAAGTGCAGTTACCGGAAAATGAGCCCTTTATTGTAAATAATTTGCAACGTTATAAATTTAATGAGCGCTTACTCAAGGCTATGATTTATGAAGAATCACTGGAGGAGCTGTTAACGACTTTGCGGGCAACTGGTGGATTACCGGCAAAACACTTTGGTCAAATTTATTGGGAAAAACAGATCCAAGATATGCAGCCGTTAGCTGATAAAGTAAAGATAAATTGTCATGAATGTTTTAATAAACTATTTGTTGAACCCTTTGAGAATGTTCGTTTGGTTGGACAATTACGAAATATTCAGCAAAACGGTATTATTCGTTATCGTCCTGCAAATTTAACGATTAATGATGGCTTATCACTATGGATAGAGCATTTAATCTTTTGTTTAACGGTTAGATCTGGTGAAAGTTATTATTGGGGGAGAGATAATAGTGAATGGTGTTTTGAACCAGTGGATAAACATCAGGCGAAAGTATATTTACAACAGCTTATTAATGGTTATCAAGAGGGAATGAACTCGCCATTACCGCTTTTTAATAAAAGTGGCTGGAATTGGTTAATGTCATGCTATAACAAAAAAAGTGATCAATTTGATTTTGAATCTGAATCTCTTGCGCAAAAAGCAAAAAAGCAACTTATCCAATCTTTACAAGGTACATATAATCAACCAGGTGAGATGGCAGATAGTTATATTGGACGAGCTTTCAGTAAAATAGACAGCAATTTGCTTGAAACAATACAAATAAAGGCACGTATTTACTTATTGCCAATGGCAATCTTTAGAAAAAACAAGAGGATGTAATAAGATGCTTAAAATGACATGGGTTGTTATGAAAAACATGATAGTCGTGCTCTTATTACTATTTGGTACAGTAAGCTTTGCTAAGCAGAATTGGCAAGTTTTGCCTGATAAGATAAATAAAAGCGAAAAAGATACTCGAGAGTATCAGGCGATAAAACTTGCTAATGATATGATTGTATTGCTGGTATCTGATTCGAAGGCCAATAAATCATTAGCTGCAGTTACTTTACCAGTAGGCACCATGGAAAGTCCGGATCAACAACTTGGTTTGGCGCATTACCTTGAACATATGGTATTGATGGGGTCTAAACGCTATCCTGAACCAGGTGCAATATCAGAATTTTTGCAAAAACATGGTGGCAATCATAATGCTAGTACGGCTCCAAATCTTACTGTTTACTACTTAGAGGTTGAAAATGATGCTTTAGGAGCAGCTACAGATCGTTTGGCAAGCGCACTAGCAGAACCATTGCTTGATCCTAAAAATGCTGATCGAGAACGTAATGCTGTCAATGCAGAATTAACAATGGCACGTGCTCGCGATGAAATGCGATTATGGCAAGTTCGTTCTGAAACACTTAATCCAGCTCATCCTAATTCACGTTTTTCTGGTGGAAATTTAGAAACGTTGAGTGATAAACCCGGTAGTCATTTACAAACTGAGCTCAAAAATTTTTATTATCGCTATTACTCGGCTAATCTGATGAAAGATATCTTGTATGGCAATCAATCACTAAGTCAATTAGCTAAAATTGCAGCTGAAACTCTCGGTCGTATTCCGAATCGAAAGGTTATTGTCCCGGAGATAACTGTACCCGCTATAACTGATAAAGAAAAAGGCATAATCATTCATTATGTGCCAGCACAACCTAAGAAAGCTTTACAACTTGAATTTAGTATTGCAAATAATTTAACTGAATTTCGTAGTAAGACGGATGGATATATTGGGTATTTAATAGGAAACCGAAGTCATAATACCCTTGCTGATTGGTTGCTAAAAGACGGACTTGCTGAAGAGATAAATGTCGACGTGGCACCCGATGTTGATAGTAATAATGGCATTTTTTCGATCAATGTTTTATTAACAGACAAAGGATTGGAGAATAGAGATAAGATTATTGCAGCAATATTTTCTTATATTGATTTATTAAAAGAGAAAGGTATTAAGAACGATTATTTTAACGAGATCGCCAATGTTCTAAAACTTTCATTTCAACATAATTCCATTGTGAGTGATATGAATTATATTCAACAATTATCTAATCAAATGTTGAATGTGCCAATTGCCCATGTGCTTGATGCTAATTACATTGCTGATCGTTTTGATCCTAAAGCAATAAGCAGCCGTTTAGCAGAATTAACTCCTAATAATGCTAGAATTTGGTTTATTTCGCCAAATGAACCACATAATAAAGAAGCCTATTTTCTTAATGCGCCTTATCAAGTTGATAAAATTAACAGCCAGCAATATCAGCAATGGGCTGAGTTAAAAAAAACAATCCATTTTTCGTTACCTGAATTGAACCCTTATATTGCTAATGATTTTTCTTTAATTAAACATTCCCGTACTTATCAGCATCCTGAATTAGTATATGAGAAAGGAAATGTACGCATAGTTTATATGCCAAGTCAATATTTTGCTGATGAGCCAAAAGGGGGGATTGCTTTAGATTTACGTAATGAGCAGAGCAATAAAACGGCAAAATCTCAAGTTAGTGCAGCGTTATTAGAATACTTAACCACTTTGAAATTGTCTCAATTAAGTTATCAAGCTTCTATCGCCGGAATGGAGCTTGTTGTTTCTTCAAATTTAGGGTTGCAATTGAAAACGAGTGGTTATACTCAACATCTAGCTGAATTGACAACAAAAATGGTCAAGGAATTTCTTACCTTTACAATTTCTGCCGATGAAGTTGCGCAAGCAAAATCATGGTATAGAGAACAGCTTGAAGTTACTAATAACCTTAAAGCCTTTGAGTTGGCAATGCAGCCAAAACAACGTTTAGAAAATGTACCTTATTTTGAGCAAGGACAGCGCTTAAAAGCACTAGAAACGATCACAGCAAATGACATCCTAAATTACCGTCAAGATACTATTGAAAATGCAGCCTTACAAGCGATTGTTTTTGGCAATCTCACACAAAAGCAAGGGATTGATATTATTAAATCCATTTATCATTTATTGAATAACAAAGGTAAAAACTGGTGGAGAGGAGATATTATTGTTGTTGATAAACAGCATAAAGTAAATTTTCAATATCAAGCAAATAGTACGGATAATGCGCTAGCAGAAATATTTATTCCGACAGGATATGACCGTTATAGAGGATTTGTATTATCAAATATTTTGGCCAATATTTTACACCCTTGGTTTTTTGAGCAACTAAGGACGCAAGAACAATTGGGCTATGCAGTGTTTGCTTTTAATACTAATTTGGGTGAGCAATGGGGATTAGGTTTTTTATTACAAAGCAATAGTAAAACTCCTGACTATTTGAATGCACGTTATCAAAATTTTTATCAATTAGCCTTTAAAAAATTAAATGCGATGCAAAAAAGAGATTTTGAGCTATATAAAAAGGCAATTTTGACGGAAATGGAACAGCCTCCGCAAACTTTTTATGAAGAGATAGATCGCTTTTTACCAGATTTTGCGAGGAATAATTTTGCTTTTGATAGTAGAGCAAAAATAATAAAAATATTAAAAACGGTTAGCCAGCAAGATTTATTAACTTTTTATAATAATGCGGTTTTGCAACCAAAAGGTTTAGCTTTTGTTTCACAAATTATTGCCAAAGGTGTCAGTAAAGAAGGTTATGCTCAGTTGAAAGATTGGATAACTTATCCCACTGCGTCTGAATTACAAAAGATTTTGCCAATTGAGGTAGATGCTAAGTGAGGAAGAGGAGAATACAAACTTATCAACTGAATCCTTATCGTTTACCTCTCTATGGTCAACGGCTAATAGAAGCTTCAGCAGGAACAGGAAAAACCTATACAATTGCCTTACTCTATTTGCGATTGTTATTAGGTGTTGGGCAAAAAAATGCATTTTCTCGCCCATTAAGTGTTGAAGAGATTTTAGTGGTCACTTTTACAGAAGCAGCAACTGATGAGTTGCGATCACGTATTCGCCACAATATTCATCAGATGAGAATAGCTTGTATTAGAAATGGTATTGGGTTTGATGAAAATTCAATATACCGAATCTTACTATCTTCTATTGCAGATAAAAACGAAGCCGCACAATGGTTACTTGCTGCTGAACGCCAAATGGATGAAGCGGCGATTTATACCATCCATGGTTTTTGTCAACGCATGTTGGTGCATAATGCTTTTGAGTCAGGCATGCTATTTGAGCAATCGATAATAAAAGACGAACATAGCTTACAGCAACAGGCTTGTGCTGATTTTTGGCGGTGTAATTGCTATCCACAGGATTATTCTATATCAAAAGTTATTGTTGACGAATGGAGTGATCCAGAGGCACTGCTAGCTGAAATAAAGCCTTATTTACAAGGAGATATTCCAACCTTTATCAACCAACCCATTGAAGCTCAATCAATAAAACAGCGCCATAAAACACTCATTGATACTATAAAAGTAGTAAAAGAGCTGTGGCTTTTAAATTCGGCGAATTTCTTGGACTTAATTAGTGATTCTGCTATTAATAAACGTAGTTATAGTCGCCGTAATTTACCGCTTTGGTTAGCCGCGGTCACTAGCTGGGCACAGTCAGCAACCGTAGATTACAAAATACCGAAAGAACTTGCTCGTTTTTCCCATTCTGAATTGCTAGATAAGACACCAACAGGTAATGTACCAGAACATGAAGTTTTTCTTGTTATTGATAATCTGTTACAACAATCACTTACATTACGTGATCTTATTATTTCAAATGCAATTATCAACATTCGTCAAACGATTGTTAAAGAGAAAAAACGGCGTGGAGAGATTGGATTTGATGATTTATTAAGCCATTTAGATCAAGCATTACAGGCAGAAGGAGGAGAGCGATTAGCTAATGCTATCCGTAATCGTTACCCCGTTGTTATGATCGATGAGTTTCAAGATACCGACCCGCAACAATATCGAATTTTTCAGTTTATTTATCAGGGGCATAATCATTGTGGCCTATTATTTATTGGTGATCCTAAGCAAGCTATTTATGCTTTTCGTGGCGCAGATATTTTTACTTATCTTAAAGCTAAAGATCAGATTGAATCACATTACACACTTGATACCAATTGGCGTTCATCACCAAATATGATTGAGGCAGTTAATCAATTATTTAGTCGGGTAGCAAAGCCGTTTGTATTTGAGCAAATACCGTTTAATACTGTTAATCCAGCCCCTGTGAATCAGCATTTAGCGTTTATTCATAACACAGAAAGATTATCCGCATTAAATTTTTGTTATTTAGACAAAGAAACTGTTTCCATCTTGGATTATCAGCAAACAATGGCCTACCAATGTGCTAATCAGATATGTGATTGGCTGAAAGGGGGTGAGAAAGGGACAACCTGGCTATATAGAGATAATGTAAAACAGCCGGTAACGGCTGCCGATATAATGGTATTAGTCAGAAGCCGTCGTGAAGCAGTAATGATACGAGAAGCGTTAAGTAAATTTAATATTTCGTCAGTGTTTCTTTCTAATCAAGAAAGCGTTTTTGCTACTGATGAAGCGCGCGATCTATTATGGTTATTACAAGCTGTGCTCTCACCCGAAAAAGAGCGTACGTTGCGTTGTGCATTGGCTACCCGTTTAATCGGGCTAAGTGCACAAGATATTGAACAATTAAATCAGGATGAAAATCAGTGGGAAAAACGGGTTGAAGAGTTTGCCAACTATTTATTGATTTGGCAGCGGCATGGTATTTTGCCTACATTACGGGCTATTATAGTTAACCATCGAATTGCTGAAAACCTACTAATGGATAATATAGAAGGTGAAAGGCGTTTGATGGATGTGATGCATTTGAGTGAATTATTACAAGAAGCGGAATTACAACTTGATAGTGAGCATGCCTTAGCCCGTTGGTTAGCACGGCAGATAGACCAACCTGATCCTTTATTAGAAAATCAGCAAATACGTCTAGAGAGTGATAAGCATTTGGTTAGTATTAGCACGATCCATAAATCTAAAGGTTTAGAATTTCCGATTGTTTGGTTACCCTTTGCCTGTCAATTCTCTCAGCAAAAATTGGCCACTTTTCATGATCGTGCTAATTTTCAAACATGCCTTGATCTGACAGAGCAAGCAGAGAGCATTAGGCTGGCTGATGAAGAACGTTTAGCCGAAGATTTGCGGTTGCTATATGTTGCACTAACGCGCTCAAAATATCATTGTAGTGTTGGTATTGCCCCTATAATAAAAGGCCGCCCTAGTGGGCAAAGTGGTGACACTGATTTGCATCAAAGCGCATTAGGTTACTTATTACAAAACGGCCAACAAGTTAATGCCGCTTTATTACGCGAAGCGTTAGATGGATTAGCTAGTGAAAATATTAGTATCACAGCTATTAGTGATATTAATTTATCGCCTTGGTATCCTAAAGAAAATAAACCTGTGACCTTATTGGCGCGAAATTTTACAGGTCAGATCCAAAATAGTTGGCGGGTTACTAGTTATTCAGGATTAACTTATCAAGATATATATTCTTCCTCTGATAAGTTTACGGCTAGTGATGTAAATATTGAGATGGCTATCCAAGCGTTAGCACCTAAAATGGACGCAGATGCGCAAGGTGACAGCTTGTTGGTGCAAGGTGAAATAGCAGATAGGAGTGTTCATACTTTTCCTAAAGGTGCCACTGCAGGCACTTTTTTACATTCCTTGTTGGAATTATTGCCATTTAATCAACACCCGCAAGAGTGTTGGTTAGCTGAGAAATTAGAACAAAGCGGTTTTTCAGCTGATTGGGCTCCTACGTTAAAAATGTGGCTAATAAATATTTTTGACACCCCTTTACTTAAAAATAATTTCCGCTTGTCAAAAATCGCACCTGAGTATCAATTAAATGAAATGCAATTTTATTTACCAATAGAAAAATTATTATTGTCATCTGCATTAGACAGATTAGTCCATCAATATGATGCTTTATCTCAACGGTGCCCACCACTTAGTTTTGAGCCAGTGACAGGTGTTTTAAAAGGTTATATTGATTTAGTTTTTTGCTGGCAAGACAAATTTTATCTGCTTGATTATAAATCAAATTGGTTAGGAGAAAATGGTCTGGCATATAGTCAGGAGGCAATACAGAGCTCGATGATTGATCATAGATATGATTTACAGTATCAGCTTTATACATTAGCTTTGCATCGTTATTTACGAAATCGTTTACCCGATTATGATTATCAAAAACATTTTGGGGGCGTCATCTACCTTTTTTTGCGAGGGATTGATGTTAACAACCCTGGTTATGGTATTTATCATACTATTCCTGCTTATGAGTTAATTCATAGCCTTGATAAGCTATTTAAGCCAACTAATCGAGGTAAGGAATAATGATAACTTTACTAAAGCGAGCTGCTGAGCTTAATTTGTTTAATGCTTTAGACCTACAGCTTGCTATTCGGTTAGTGGAAGATGAAAACCCGTTATTATTATTAATATTTGCATTATTAAGTGCTGAAACTCGTGCAGGGCATGTTTGCTTGTTTATTGATAAGCTTCAACCATTTTATTTATTTGAAGGCAGGCAAGTTGAAATGGCTTTTGCCCTTTGGGAAATGGCGGGCTCACCTGATAGTTGCAGGATTTATGCTGAGCTTAAACAATGTCATGCTGTTTGTGATGCTCAACAATCAGCCGCCAAGCCATTAGTATTATCAGGTAACAAACTCTATTTTCAACGGATGTGGGCTGATGAAGGATTAGTGGCTGACTTTTTTTCTCGTCATTTGTTAGAAACCGTTGATGAACAGCGGCTAGCGACTATTTTAACGCATCTTTTTACGCCCTCGAACACACCAGATTGGCAAAAAATAGCCGTTGCAGTTGCAGTAACCAGTCGGATTGCTGTTATTTCTGGTGGGCCAGGTACTGGTAAGACGACAACAGTAGCACGTTTATTAGCTACCTTAGTCAAATTAAGCCATGAAAAATTGATTATTCAGTTAGCCGCACCGACAGGAAAAGCGGCTGCAAGATTAACAGAATCGCTAAGTAATGCATTATTAAAACTGAATTTAACTGCAACCGAGCAAGCGGTTATGCCCGAGCAAGCGCAGACTATTCATCGATTATTAGGTGCTCAACCAGATAGCCAGTTATTACGTTATCATAAAGATAACCCACTGTTGTTAGACGTATTAATTGTTGATGAAGCATCAATGATTGATTTGCCTATGATGGCCAGATTGATTGAAGCCCTACCTGGCCACGCACGGGTTATTTTGTTAGGTGATAGAGATCAATTAGCTTCTGTTGAAGCGGGTGCTGTCCTCGGTGATCTTTGTCGTTTTTCCGCATGCGGATATAGTCGTGCAAGAGCAGCACAGCTGACTGAAATCACCGACTGTGACTTATCTGATTTTATATCGAACGAAGGACCCGAAGTTAAAGATCGGATTTGCTTATTACGAAAGAGCTATCGTTTTGATGCACAATCAGGAATTGGTCGACTCGCGACGGCAATTAACCAAGGTAATATCAAACATGTTGAGCAACTATTAACACAGCAAAGTGCGGATATTGCTTTTTATTCTGTTGATTCGTCTGAACAATATGGCAAATTACTTTCTGATGCTGCTGCATGCTACCTGTGTTATTTGGATATGATTAAAGCGGGTCGAAATCCTGAAGAGATCCTGACTACTTTTAATCGTTATCGCTTATTAGCTGCTCTAAGGGATGGGCCATTCGGGGTTATAGGATTAAACGATAAATTAGAACAGCTTTTGCATCGTCAGGGAAGTATTCGACGACCAGCCTATAGCTGGAATAAAAACTATGAAGGTCGGCCAATTATGATTACTAAAAATGATCGTCCTCTAGGTTTATTTAATGGGGATATTGGCATCATGCTACGCGATGGTCAACAGGGTTTAAAAGCTTATTTTCAGTTGCCAAATGGGGTAGTTAAAAGAATACAACCTAGTCGTTTACCTCAGCATGAAACCGCTTTTGTCATGACAGTACATAAATCTCAAGGGTCAGAATTTGAACATGCGGCGTTGGTTTTACCACCAATTTTTACGCCTATTATTAGTAAAGAGCTTATTTATACAGCAATTACGCGAGCTAAAAATCAGTTGACGATTTATGCTGATCGTCATGTTTTTGCTAAAGCGTTAGTGACGCCGACAGAGCGACGCAGTGGTTTGACTGAGCGATTAGTTTGATGAAAGTAGAACTATTTAACTTGCTAGCTTGTTTTATATTATTCATAGCCAATAGCAATAAAAATAATAAATTTTTAAACATAGGGAACAGAATTGAAATAGTGCGTTAAATAACTTTAGTTTCCGCTCTTATCAATTAATAAGTTATTTGTAGTAATTCTTATTTTCGTATTAATTGTTTTTTAGAAGTATAAATGGTCGATATTTGAGATGCTGCATAAAATATTTGAGCCTTATTATTATTCGATGGAGGGATGCAAATAAATGTTAAATTCAATCAATCAGACATTTCAGATTAGTGATTATTCATCTCAGGTAGTTAATCAACAAGCAGTTTCTGCGTTAACGAGTGCAAATACAGAAGATAAATTAGTTTCTCAGTTTCTGACAGTAGGAAATTCTAATATTGATCTGAAAGAGATAGAAAAAAAAGAAAATGATTTATTTGATGCAGTTAAAAAAAATTCACGTCTTCTAGATACCTCCAATACCCCCTGAGTCCACTGAGCAAACTAAAAGGTTCCATCAAGCTGGATTAGCCATCGGAATTTTGCATGATTTTCAACCGGTTGATAGAATTTCAGAAATAGCGGTTGCAAAAAAGAAGGCAGAACACATTTATAACAATTTGCCTATAAAAAATCAGCTAGATGAGCCAGAAGTGGTAATTGAAAATAGAGGCAAAGCTTTTGTAGCAAGTTTTCTATCGGCTAGTACTACTCCTTTGGATTCGACGGTCTATGCTCAGGCATTAAATATTGGTAGTGGTGTTATAAACGATATGCCTATTGACAATCTAATGGTTAATCATTTTTCAACGATGTGGAATTTGCGTGATACTCTTGCAGCGTCTATGCCTGCAATGAAAACAACTAGTTAACCGTTATTTTATTTTCGGATCTTCTCTTTGTTAAATAGAAAAGATCCGCTATTTTTTATTTTTTGCTCAATAACAATAGAAGGCCTTGTTCATTTAAATAATGTATTTTTTATTACAATATGGTTTATTAATTAAATTTTTAATTATTTTTATGGTATCTAATTAATATTAAGTATTAAAATTTTTGAGCCTCGTTGATAATTATAAAGTGCTTGTTTTCTTATTGGCAACATATCAACTTTTGCCGGCAAAAATCCTCTTTCCTGAAACCAGTGAGTACTTTGGGTTGTTAATACAAAAAGTTTTTCTAATTTTAATTTTTTGGCTTGCAAAGTAATGTGTTCAAGCAGTTTTTCTCCTCTTGATAAATTACGATAGTCTGGATGTACAGCCAGGCAAGCCATTTCTCCCGACTTTTCTTCTAAATAGGTATAAAGTGCTGCACAAGCGATGATCATATTTTCTCGCTCGATGATAGTATATTTGTCAATTTCCATTTCTAATTGTTCACGTGTACGGCAAATTAGTACTCCTTGCTGTTCCAACGGTTGAATTAATTCTAATATTCCAGTTATATCATTGATATTGGCTCGACGAATTTGTTCAGAATTTTCCATCATAATTTGGGTACCAATACCCTTGTGAGAGAATAGTTCTTGTAACAAAGCACCACTCTCTTGATAGCTTATCAAATGGCTACAACGAACACCCTGCCGGCACGCTTTATTTGCGCTACGTAAAAATGGGAGTATGTCAGAATGATTATTTTGTTGTTTTTCCAGTTCATTAATATGTATTTCAGCATCATCTGGCGAGAGTTGCGATAATATATTACCATTTTTATCACTGATGCCTTGTGAAGAACAAAATCCAATTAATTTATCTGCTTTTAGCTTAATCGCTAATTGGCTTGCGATGGTTTCCGTGGCTAAATTAAAACTTTCTCCCGTTACTGAAACAGCAATTGGACCAATTAATACAATAGAACCCCGCTCTAATTGATGATTGATGGCGCTATCATCGATTCGTCGTATACATCCGCTGTGACAATAATCAATACCATTGTCGATCCCTAAAGGTTGAGCAATAATAAAATTACCACTAACGACATTAATATAGGCACCTTGTAATGGAGTATTATTGAGACTCATAGATAATAGAGCGGTAATATCCCACTGTAATGTACCTGATATTTGTTTAGTTAACTCGAGGGTATTGGCATCAGTGACGTGAATATTTTTATGATAGATTACCGGATATTGATCGTTTATGAGTGTTTTATTTACTTGTGGGCGTATGCCATAAACAATAACCAGTCGAATGCCTAAACTGTGTAATAACCCTATATCGCTAATGAGATGAGTAAAATTTTTATCTGCGATAGCGTTACCGTTTAATGTAATAACAAAAGTTTTATCGCGATGTATATTAATATAGGGAACAGAGTGGCGAAATCCATTAATTAAATCAGTACTACGTCCTTTCATATATTTCCTATATAAATTATTCCAAATTAAAGTCTTTTTATGATTTTTGACACAAAATAGCAAGAAAAAATGCATGAAAAAACATCATTATTGTTTCAGAATATATGAGTGACTAATTATTTTTAGAGATTAATTTATTAATGACCGCTCATTAATGATTGGTTAAATTTTTCTATAGTTATTTTTTTGTTGTTGATAATATTGAGCGGTTTGTAATTATTTGATGCTTTAAGTGGGTTTTTCGATGGATCATTCAAAACACGGTTTTTCACGACGACGTCTTCTACAAGGAGCAGCGGCTACTATGCTGTTAAGTATTAGTCCATTCGGGCTAGCCTCATCTTCAAGTATAGTGGCTATTCGTATTTGGCCTGCTTCTAGTTATACCCGAGTAACATTAGAATCAAATATTGCCTTAAAATATCGTCAATTTGCTTTGTCTGCTCCTAATCGTATTGTCGTGGATTTAGAAAATGTACAATTAAATAGTGTCTTGCAAGGGATTGGCAAGCAAATTAGTTCACGCGATCCTTATCTCAAATTAGTGAGAGTAGGACAATTTGATCAAAAAACGGTTCGAATAGTTTTTGAAGTAAAAATTCATGTTGAACCACAAATGTTTTCTATTGCGCCTGTTGCTGGTTTCAAACATCGCTTAGTTGTTGATTTTTATCCTGCTTCAGGTGTTTACACCGATGACGATCCGTTATTAGCACTATTAGAAGATTACAATAAAGGAAAGTTGGATGATGCATTGCCGGTTAAAGCGAGAAAGCCAGGCAAAGCAGGCAGAGATAGGCCAATTATCATTATGATCGATCCTGGTCACGGTGGGGAAGATCCTGGTGCAATCGGAAAATATAAAACGCGGGAAAAAGATATCGTATTGCAAATTGCGCGGCGATTAAAAATATTAATTAATCGTGAACCTAAAATGAAAGTTTATATGACTCGTAATGAAGATGTATTTATTCCTTTAAAAGTACGAGTTGCAAAAGCACGAAAAATGCAGGCTGATTTATTTGTTTCCATTCACGCTGATGCTTTTACTAATCGTAAAGCGAGCGGTTCTTCAGTATTTGCATTATCCACCAGAGGAGCAACCAGTAACACCGCCCGTTATTTAGCGCAAACACAGAATGAGGCAGATCTGATTGGTGGTGTTAGTAAAAGTGGTGATAAATATCTTGATCACACCATGTTTGATTTAGTTCAGACGGCGACTATTAATGATAGTTTGAAATTTGGTACAGAAGTACTTAAACGAATGGGTAACGTTAATAAGTTACATAAGAACATTGTTGATCAAGCGGGTTTTGCGGTATTAAAAGCACCAGACATCCCGTCTATTCTGGTTGAAACTGCTTTTATTAGTAATATTGAAGAAGAAAGAAAACTAAAGACAGCAAAATTTCAACAGCAGATGGCGGAATCTATTTTCCGGGGCATTAAAGCGTATTTTGACAATGGTGGAAAGCTGGCTTTGCGTTAAGCGGGTTAATTAGATAAATAATAGCTTTGTTGGGAAACTATTCTGATAGTGAATGGAAGGTGGTTGCGGGAGCCGGATTTGAACCGACGACCTTCGGGTTATGAGCCCGACGAGCTACCAAGCTGCTACATCCCGCGTCTGAAAGGGTTAATGTTTTTAAATATTGGTTGCGGGAGCCGGATTTGAACCGACGACCTTCGGGTTATGAGCCCGACGAGCTACCAAGCTGCTCCATCCCGCGTCTGAAAGGGTTAATGTTTTTAAATATTGGTTGCGGGAGCCGGATTTGAACCGACGACCTTCGGGTTATGAGCCCGACGAGCTACCAAGCTGCTCCATCCCGCGCCTGAAAGGGTTAATGTTTTAAATATTGGTTGCGGGAGCCGGATTTGAACCGACGACCTTCGGGTTATGAGCCCGACGAGCTACCAGGCTGCTCCATCCCGCGTCCGATAGCGGCTCACTATACTCAGGATCAGATCCGATGCAAGTTTTTTTCTTAAATATTGCGATATTTTATTATATCTTGTACATAAAAGAGACGTGATGATTGATTTTTGTTCTTTTATGCATATTAGGCATCATGCTTAGTGATAGCCTATGTCAGCAAAAATCGATAGCTAAATAAACAATCAATAAAATAAATACATAACTTTTTTAGTGCTAATGCAAAAGTAGTTATTTAATTATTATCTTAAATCAGTAAAATATTTTATCAAAAATTATCTTGTCGATTGGGTGAGGGCATAATTTATTGCTAATTTAAGTCTCTAGAATGAGATTCAATTAAGCTGATAAGTATGAGACAGATAATATGAGTTAATCGTTATTACCCAATCGGTTATTATGCTATGTCGATAAATAGATAACCAGTCGGTTTTACTATCATAATAGATATAATCAGGATTTGAATTAATAAATTAATTTCTTTTTTATTAGTGGTGAACACGCTATTTTTGTTAACTAAGGTTAAACATGCAATTACTCCTTTCAGAAGCTTGGCTGCGGCGCTTCGCTGGTATCGGCCGCCTCTATGGTCAAAAAGCGTTAATGCTTTTTGCTCGCTCTCACATCTGTGTTGTTGGTATTGGTGGCGTAGGTTCATGGGCTGTGGAAGCATTAGCAAGAACAGGAATCGGTACGATTACTCTGATTGATATGGATGATGTTTGTGTGACAAATACTAACCGACAATTGCATGCATTAAGCGAAAATATTGGTCAACCAAAAGTTGAAGTCATGAAATCACGTATCTTGCAAATTAACCCTGAATGTCAAGTTAATATTGTTGATGATTTTGTCTCGGCCACGAATCTTACTGAGCTGATATCGATGCAATTTGATTATGTGATTGATGCTATCGATAGCATACGGCCTAAAGCTGCTTTATTGGCTTATTGTCGTCGTTATAAAATACCTATTGTCACCACTGGAGGAGCTGGTGGGCAAATTGATCCTACACAGATCCAGGTTAAAGATTTAGCGAAAACGATCCATGATCCCTTAGCTGCCAAATTACGTGAAAGATTAAAAACGGATTTTAAAATAGTCAAAAATAGCAAAGGTAAATTAGGTATTGATTGTGTCTTTTCGACCGAACAGTTAGTTTATCCACAAAGTGATGGAACAGTTTGTACGAATAAAAGTAATGCGGAAGGGACAATGCGTATGGATTGCGCCGCTGGTTTTGGCGCAGCAACAATGGTAACAGCGAGTTTTGGTTTTGTTGCTGTTTCGCATGTTTTAAAAAAATTACAGCGTAAAATGATAGCTAGTGAAAGAGGATGAAATAATTTGTTAATTCAATATAATCCGTTAAGGCAATAGCGTCATTTTCAGCCTGTTGCCAATTAATGGCTTTATCCAGCCTATAACCGCGTTAAACGCCAACACTCCGGCAATATTGGTGTGCCTGCATCAAATTGATAAAGAATGGCTTCTGAAAAAAAATGGGAAAATTTAGCTTTGGTTAATATTTTACCCCCTTGCAAGGAACTATCTCTGCTAACAGTGCGATTTTTCCATAACAGATACCAAATCCTGTTGGGCTATACAGTTTATGGGCTGAGAATACATAGAGGTCAATGTCTAACGCTTGTACATTAATAGCACGATGCACAATGCCTGTGTACCATCAGCCACGACTAAAATATTATGTTGATGCGCTAATTTAGTGATAGCCTGAATATTGGGTTATTCACCCGTGAAATCCGACATGTGGCTAATCGCAATGATCCGTGTTCTTTATTAATAAGCGTTGTTTGGTGTTTAGTCGAAAGTTATTTTATCTCTTCTAAGCACTATTTAACTATTTTCGCATTAGTCTATTCAGCCACGATCAACCATGGGATCAAATTGGCATGATGTCCAATTTCGCTGACCATTATTTGTTATAGGATTGGAATCGAGAGCGAAAATAGCTTTGAGTAATAAAATTAATTGATTCAGTACTAATTTTCTCCGTTTGATTATCATTAATCAGTTTGGCTACTTTCTGGCAAATTTGTTCATAAATATACGTTGCTATTTATGCTGTAGGATGTTGATCGCGATGAACAGAGATATTAATAGGTTGATAGCAATTAACAGTCGCCGAGATCAAATTATTGGGTTTAAGGGCAGTGGCCGCACTGTCTAGAAAAATAGTTATGTCTTGGATTGCAGGAAAATATTGGCGAAATTGTGCTATAGAAAATGTTGTTGTCATGAAAAGCACGGCTAACAGAATATTTAGAATCTTTATGTCTAATTATTGCAATTTAACTATGCCATAAATGATCTTTCTCACAAGGTTTGTTATATTTGTTTAAATTAGAAAAATGGTACTAATATTGATTAATAATATCTATTCTATCTGTATTATAAGTATATCATTCGATTATATTCGGCGATGAGAAAGATATTTATTTAGCGGATATAAAAAAACGCCGCGTTAAGTACGGCGCGATAAAATTACTATGGACAGACAAGGTAAATGTATAGGAGTGAAAATAGTAGTATTAACTACCCAACCTGGAAAAACCAGATAATTTGCAAACACAACATCACATCCATAAAGCCAAGAATTTTAAATAAATTAACTACTTAGCGATTCATTCAGGCCTAGGAAGCAGTCTTACTATAGACATATACTGGTTTATCTACAATGGACAATTTATAATGCTTCAGATTATAAAAACTAATGGATATATAAGGATGAGTAAGACGCGATCATGTCAAAATGTATGCCTCCTCTTAATGCATTAAGGGTATTTGATGCTGCAGCACGTCATTTAAGTTTTACTAAAGCAGCAGAGGAACTTTATGTTACTCAGGCTGCAATAAGTCATCAAATAAAAGGTTTAGAAAATTTCTTAGGTATGAAATTATTTCGTCGGCGTAATCGTTCATTATTATTGACTGAAGAAGGACTAAATTATTATTTAGATATTAAAGAAATTTTTTCTTCATTACGTGAAGCTACTCGGAAACTACAGGCATTCAGGGCAAAGGGAGCATTAACCGTCAGTTTATTACCGAGTTTTGCTATTCAATGGTTAGTGCCGCGTTTATCGAGTTTTAATCATGCATATCCTGATATTGATGTGCGTATTCAGGCTGTTGATCATGAGGGAGATAAAATGGCCGATGATGTTGATGTGGCTATCTTTTATGGTTATGGTAATTGGCCTGGCTTAAAAACAGATCGTTTGTATGCGGAATACTTAATACCAGTCTGTGCGCCAGCCTTATTAGCGGGGCGTTATCCATTGAAAAAACCGCAAGATTTGGTTCATCATACATTGCTACATGATTCTTCTCGGCGTGATTGGCAAGCTTATGCACGTCAATTATCATTACAAGATATTATTAATGTAGAACAAGGACCCATTTTCAGTCATAGTGCTATGGTTATTCAAGCCGCCATTCATGGTCAAGGAATTGCATTGATTAATAACGTTATGACAAAAAATGAACTTGACTCAGGTCGTTTGGTATGTCCGTTTAATGATGTTTTAGTCAGTAAAAAAGCTTTCTACTTGGTTTGTCATGATAATCAAGCGGAGTTAGGTAAGATTGCTGCATTTCGTCAATGGATCCTTGCAAAAGCAGCTAGTGAGCAAGAAAAATGGGGATTTGTTACCGTTGAGTCGTAAACTATATGACAAGTAAAATAATTAATTTAAAAGGGAAAGGATATTAACGTGAATGCTCGTTTAATGTTGATATTTGCAGGAATTAGTGGATTTTTTTGCGTTGCATTTGGCGCAATAGGTTCACATTTATTATCACCTATACTAAACCATGATCAAAGAGAATGGATTTGTATTGGTTTACGCTATCAATCAATGCATACTTTAGTCCTTATGATATTAGGTGCTATCTTATTACGTAAAGTCATATTATGGTTTTACTGGGGAGGAATTTTCTTCAGTATAGGCATTTTATTGTTTAGTGGTAGTTTTTACTGTATGGCACTATTACAAGTAAAATATTTTGCTCATTTGACACCAGTAGGCGGTTTTTGTTTTTTGATTGGCTGGATATTGATTGTTATTGGTGCAACTCGGCTTAGGAATCCAATAATACGTCATGAATAATAATATTATCTTATATTGTCGTTCAGGATTTGAAAAAGAGTGTGCGGCAGAAATTACCGATAAAGCGACGCAGATCGGTGTTTATGGTTATGCAAAAGTAAAAGATAATAGCGGTTATGTGCTATTTGAATGCTATCAGGCTACTGATGCAGACCGTTTGGCTAAAGAGATACCTTTTGCTACATTAATATTTGCTCGCCAACTGGTGGTTGTTAGCAATTTATTGAAAGATTTGCCGTCCAACGATCGCATATCGCCGATTGTTACGGTATTGCAAGGTGTCATTGAACGAGCAGGTGAATTGCGAGTTGAAGTGCCTGATACCAATGAGAGTAAAGAACTACTGAAATTTTGCCGTAAATTTACTGTACCTTTACGTCACGCGCTTCGCCAGCAAAAAATATTGTTATTGAAAGAAAACCATCAGCGTCCGGTTATACATATATTTTTTATTGCGGCCGGCTGTTGTTATGTTGGCTATTCTTATGCGAAAAACAATTCACCTTTCTTTATGGGGATCCCGCGGCTAAAACTGCCAGCTGATGCACCAAGTCGTTCAACATTAAAACTGGAAGAGGCATTTCATCTATTTATTCCTTATGATGAATGGGAAGAGCGTTTAGCATCGGGAATGAAGGCGGTTGATCTAGGTGCTTGTCCCGGTGGATGGACATATCAATTAGTGAAGCGCAGTATGATGGTTGATGCAGTTGATAATGGCCCAATGGCGGAGAGTTTAATGCAAACAGGTCAGGTACGGCATTATCGTATTGATGGTTTTAAGTTTACCCCACACACTAAGAATATTACTTGGTTGGTTTGTGATGTGGTTGAAAAACCGGCAAAAGTTGCTGCTTTGATAACAGATTGGTTGTTAAAAGGATGGTGCCGAGAAGCAATATTTAATTTAAAGCTACCAATGAAAAAACGTTATCAAGAAGTTTCACATATTTTGCACAAAATATCACTAACCCTAATCGAAAATGGTATTAATGCTCAAATTCAAGCAAAGCAACTCTACCATGATCGTGAAGAGATCACGGTACATGTAAGACGAATTTGGTCAGCCTCTATACCAGAACGGGATTAGAAGAGAAGTAATTAACAATAAAATTTATATTTTTTATTGAGTTATGGCATAAATCTTAGTTGTTGTAAATTTCCATTTAACTGTAGATCCGTTTTGAGAGAAGCTACCTGTCGGCTAATAAAAGCTATTTTTTGCCCCGGTTCAATCCGTTTGCGCCATTTCTCAGGTATCGAATTGATATTAGCAAAAATAGCCTCTAAGGTAGGATATTGCTGAAGTAAGGTTGCTGCGGTTTTAGGGCCAATACCCGTTATACCGGGTATTTTACTGCTATTTATGCCAGTTAGTCCCCAATAATCTTGCAGCTGTTCAGGTTTAACACCAAATTCTTTGTTAACAAAGGATAAATCAAGCCAGCGTTTTTGAAAATAATCACGAATATAAATCGATGATGAAAGTAGCTGACAATAACCTTTATCTGTTGAAATGATGGTGACACGATATCCAGCGGTAGCCACTTTAATTGCTAATGTTGCCGCCAGATCGTCTGCTTCATTTTCAATAGCATGCCAACAAGCTAATCCTTGCGCCTTAAATGCAATTTCAAGATTGTTTATCTCTTGATAAAGATCATCAGGCATTGCTTGTCTGCCAGCTTTGTATTGAGGTAAAAGTTGTTGCCGCCAGTTATTTGTCAGTTGTTCTTTGCTATCGAATATTGCCACTGCATGGGTTGGCAAAGTATGGTTAATCAACTGGCGAAGGGTTAAAACGCAAGCTTGTTCGCAAGGGCTTCCCTGAACGGCATGAATACGTCTGATTAAATTTAAAGCATCAACAATAAGTAAGTGGATCATAATTTTTTGTACATAGTTTGTCTGGTCAGTTATTTGATTATTTCATAGCAGGGTATGTAGGCTGAACTGCTAGGTAGTTTCATTCGATGTTGACTAACAAACCCACGTAATAATTTATCCATATGAGCCATAATTTTGGCATCACCATGGAGTTTATAGGGGCCATGCTTTTCAATTTCTTTCATACCAATTTCTTTCACATTACCGGCAACAATGCCAGAAAAGGCTCGTCGTAAGTTAACGGCCAATTTTTCCGGCTGCTGCGGATCACAAAATAGATTAAGTTTTGCCATATTGTCATGGGTTGGCGTAAAGGGTTTTTGCAGTTCTGAATTAACTTTTATTGACCAATTAAAGCTATAGGCATCACCGGTATTGAGACGACTTTCTTTGACTTGTGGCATCAGTTTTTTCATTTCACGGGCTACAGCTTCTGGATCATCGATGATAATTTGAAAATAATTACAAGCCTGTTCACCAAGGGTGTGCTTAATAAAATCATTAAGGGTGTTAAAATAAGCTTGGCTTTCTTTTGGGCCAGTGAGTATTAATGGTAATGCCTGATTATTATTGGCAGGATCCATTAAAATGCCTAATAAATAAAGTAATTCCTCTGTAGTGCCTGCACCGCCTGGAAAAATAATGATACCATGCGCTATTCGAACAAATGCTTCAAGGCGTTTTTCAATATCTGGCATGATAACAAGTTCATTAACCAGAGGGTTCGGTGGTTCAGCAGCAATAATGGAAGGTTCAGTTAAACCGAGAAAACGACCATTTTTGTAACGTTGTTGAGCATGGCCTACCGCGGCACCCTTCATTGGTGCCTCCATTGCGCCTGGGCCACAGCCAGTGCAGATATTTAATTCACGTAATCCTAATTCATTTCCGACTTTGCGGGCGTAAAGATATTCAATATCATTTATTGAATGGCCTCCCCAGCAAACAATGGTATTTGGATCTTCATCGAGATGCAGTACTCGGGCATTACGCAAAATGGTAAAAATAATGTTAGTGATATTGATACTATCATGCAGGCTTAATGCCAGCAGTTTTTCAGCGGAAATAATCTGGGCATGAACAAAAAGAATATCTCTTAACACAGAAAATAAATTTGCTTGCAGTGAACGGATAATTCTGCCATCCACAAAAGCTTTTTCCGGCGGATTAATTAATTCCAGTTTGACACCGCGTTCACGCTGGAGAACATTGATATCAAAATTGGGATATTTAGCGATTAATTCTTTACTATTATCTGTCTTACTGCCTGAATTAAGCACAGCTAAAGAGCAGTTTCTAAATAGTTGATAAAGATCGCTACTGGCAGTACGTTTAAGGATGCTAACTTCAATTTGAGATAGTAGATCCATTGAGCCTAACGGGCTGACATGTGTTATCAATTAAAACTCCTTACTGCCGTGCTAATCGCATTATTGTTGGCTGGGAATTCTCATTGCTACGCCAAGGGTTAATGTCCAGCCCGCCACGGCGTGTATAACGGGCATAAACGCTTAATTTATTTGGTTGACATAACTGAAGAATATCATTGAAAATGCGCTCGACACATTGTTCATGAAATTCATTATGGTGTCTGAAAGAGACTAGATAACGGAGTAGTTTTTCTCTATCAATTTTAGGGCCAAAATAATGAATTTGTATGGAGCCCCAGTCAGGTTGGTTGGTAATTAAGCAATTAGATTTTAGCAGATGGCTAACTAATGTTTCCTCTACCAGTATACTCTCGGTGGCATTTTTAAGATAATTACGATTAAATTCATAATCAGTAATTTCTATCTCTTGCTCATCAATACATTCACCAGGCAGATTATTAATAGTTTGATCGGTAAAAATGGTGAGTGGCTGTAATTTTACTATCACTTCTCCTGCCGCGCATGCAGTCAAATCTTGGGTTAGTTGTTTTTCAACTTCTTGCCAGCTGATAAATTTTGTTTGATTGAAACTATTTAGATAGAGCTTAAAACTTTTAGATTCAATCAGATTTACGCTATTAGCATTAATGGTAACATGGCCGATAGCAACTTGCGGTACGCCACGACTGTTTAGCCACGAAAGCTCATAGAGTGTCCAAATATCTGCGCCATGAAAAGGCAATTTATCTGATGATAATCCTAAGGGTTGTCGATTTAAGCGACGTGGAACAGCCTGCAGTAGATGAGGTGCATAGTTATCTTGATATTCGGTTTTTTTTCCGAGCGTTAGGTGTTGTAGCTCGCCATTATCTTGATAAATTGGCATAGAGTTCCTTCCTAAAATAGAAAATCAGTAAGATAGTTGCTAGTTTAATCGATATATTAGAGTAAGTTTGTTGTTTAATGTATAGCTTAACAACTAATTGCGCAGATAGATAATAATACCTAATGATACTTTTATATATTAGAATGATTTATCTCTATAATTCATCACTAATGAGAATAATTGACCATGGAAGCAACGATTTCTCAGGCATTAAAGGAACTTACACAGCGTTATATTGCTTATTGGCAACAGCAAACAGGGGGGTTACCGGCTAGTGATAGTTTTTACAGCATCCCTTCGCCTTGTATAGAATATAGTAAAGATGAAGTTATCTATTGGTTACCTAAACCTTTTCCAATGCTAAATGAAAAGTTACATTCTGTTGAAAAAGCGCTGGAAATCCATTTTTACCCTAATATTCATCAATTTTATACCACGCAATTAGCAGCTGATATGCGAGTAAGGTTTCAAGGTAGGCAACTTGATTTAATTCAGGTATGGAATATGACAGACTTTACTCGTTTACAAAAGAACTTAATTGCACATTTAATTACGCAAAAAAGACATAGACTAACCCCAACCCTCTTTATTGGCAGTTTAGATTCTGAATTTGAAATTATTTCTGTAGATAATATCACTGGCCAAGTTATATTAGAAACATTGGGTCAAATAACGCGTAGTGTCTTAGCGGGTAACCTGATTGAATTTTTAAAACAACTTACTCCTGTAATTGAAATGTAATTAAGATATTTACTTTTTTTTCTGTGAGATATGGCTTACAAATTATGTAAGTTATGTCTGCGTTTATTGCTTTTTAAACCATGAGGCGAGATGAAATATTTTTTATTTCAGTAGGATAAAAAAATATTCTGTAATTATCGAGAAAAAATGATTAAAAACTATTTTTTCTATTCTTGTGTTCCTCAGATAAATCCGACATTCTTATGCCCGCCGATAAGTTAGCATTTATCAAATGAACCATAAATCGTAACGAGAAGTAGAAATAATCTGATAGCAGTTTATTGCACGGAATAGATTCAGTGATTGTTACTAATAATAAGTGGTGAAAGAACGTTTATTTTCTAACTTTGAAATTATTAGATGTTTAATAATATAGAGAAATAAGAAGGGTAGTGTTAGGGATAACGAATGATAAGTATGATTGCTTACAAATAACTACCTCGTAAATAGTAGGAAGATATTTTCAGCAGGATGCTGATGATGCAGGATGCATAAATATTCTATTTAATAGCGTTACATATTATATAACCAGTCGATTTTATAGGCTGGTTTTTTTATGGTTAAGATAGGTTTACAAAAGATTATTTTAATGTCTCAGTCGCTGATAAAATATAACATTATAGGTCAGTAATGTTATTCATAATTAATAAGTGTATTTTAAATGATTAAATTTTTATAGATTGGCTGTTTTATTAAGATTTACTAATGGGTAATAAAATTAAAATCGCAGGCTGTTTTTTTGTTTGATAGCTAATAATGTTATGATTCATTTATTTTTACTTATGGTAATAGTGTAGGAAATGAATATCAATTTGTTAGTTATAGAAAAACTTCGTCTCATTGAAGCTGAAATGAAAAATCTTAATCTTTGGCGTAATACACCGCCGCCAGCGGAAGCTTTTGCTAGTCATTTGCCTTTTGCCGTTGACACTATGGAGGCACATGAATGGTTGCAATGGGTACTATTACCTAAACTCTATAAGACTATTGAACAAGATATTGCTTTACCAAACGTATTTGCTATCACTCGCTATTTTGAAGAAATCTATAAAAAAGAACCAGATGGACGCTATTGCCAATTATTGGAATATTTACATGCGTTAGATAAAATTTTTTCACAAGGTAAAATAACGGATGCTTGAAGTGCTTTTTCAGGATCAGCATTTAATTGCAATACATAAACCCGCTGGATGGCTTGTACATCGGAGTTGGCTTGATCGTCATGAAACTCGTTTTGTCATGCAAACAGTGCGTGATCAAATTGGCCAGTATGTTTTCCCTGTTCACCGTTTAGATAAACCAACTTCAGGGGTGTTATTGATGGCACTTTCTAGTGAAGTTGCCTGCCTTTTAGCGCAGCAATTTGAGTACCATGCAGTAGAAAAAAAGTATCACGCGATCGTACGGGGCTATGTTAATGAAGCCGGTATTATCGACTATCCACTGAAGGAGGAAAAAGATAAAATTGCTGACAAATATGCTAGCAAAATAAGCCAACCTCAATCGTGTATTACTCATTATTCGCCATTGGCTAAAGTTGAATGTCCGATAGAGATAGGTCGTTATCCTACTTCACGTTTCTCTCTGTTAGCGCTGAAGCCGAAGACCGGTCGCAAGCATCAATTAAGACGCCATATGGCACATGTCCGTCACCCTATAATTGGTGATACTACACATGGCGATCTGCGCCAAAATCGTGGGGTTGCACACCATTTTGCTACCAGTCGTTTAATGTTACATGCGAGTTATTTATCTTTTAAACACCCAATGACAGGTGATAAATTGCAGTTGATAGCAAAGTGGGATGATGCTTGGATACATTTGTTATCACAGTTTGGATGGTTAGGTATTGTGCCTGAACTCGAGAGTCGACATTCATCGATGGTATAAATTTTAATACTAATAGTTATGCTAGTTTGTTTGCGTGAAATGTAAATTTGGCTCAACAGCCAGTTAGTATTAGCATAAATAAGCTAGCTGTGAATTTTTTAGGAGAGCTTTTTTAAAGCTGATTTAATTTCAGCAATTTTGCTTATTACTACAGATTCTAAATGGCATAAATCATTTAATATCTTACTTTTTAAATCATGTTTGGTTTGGTCATGTTGACAAATTTGATTTAATTCTTCGATCACATCCTGTAGGTGGAGATTAATTTCATTGATTTCTTTGAGATTATTATCAAGATTAATCAGCTTTCGTTGCAGTGGATATTTGAATTTTACGCTTTTAGCATAATGTTCATCTTTATCTTTGCGAAAATAGATCTTTAGAATGTCATGGTTAGCTTCTTGGCGAAGGGTGTAGTGATCAATATCTTCAGGTTGAGTAATACCTAAACTTTTTAGATTATCATACATATTAATATTGCTGGAATAAGGTTGTTTAACAATTATTATAGGTTAGCATAATAATAAGAGTAAGCGGATAGATAACTAATAATCCGCTATGATAAATTTTAGTCTAATGTTCTTAGTAATTCATTAATGCCAACTTTCTTTCTGGTTTTCTCATCGACTTTTTTGACAATAATCGCGCAATATAGGCTATAGTTGCCATTTTTGGCCGGTAAGTTACCTGCGACGACGACAGAGCCGGCCGGAATTCGGCCATAGAGAATTTCACCAGTTTGCCTATCATAAATTTTGGTACTTTGGCCAATATAGACCCCCATTGAAATAACCGAGCCTTCTTCAACAATGACACCTTCAACAATTTCAGAGCGAGCACCAATAAAACAGTTATCTTCGATAATGGTTGGATTAGCTTGTAAGGGTTCTAGCACACCACCAATACCAACACCACCGGATAAGTGAACATTTTTACCGATTTGCGCACATGAGCCAACGGTGGCCCAGGTATCTATCATGGATCCTTCGTCAATATAGGCACCAATGTTAACATAGGAGGGCATTAAAACAGTATTTCTGGCGATATACGCGCCTTTTCGAGCCGTTGCTGGTGGAACAACTCTAAATCCTTCTTGTTGAAAACGGGCATGATCATAGTCAGCAAATTTCATAGCTACTTTGTCAAAATAGCAGCTTTCTGCACCTTCGATTAATCGATTATCATTGATAAGAAAAGAGAGTAGCACAGCTTTTTTTAACCATTGATGAGTTATCCATTGTCCATCAATCTTATCAGCAACTCTTAACTGACCTTTATCAAGTTGGTTTATAACCTGATTGATTGCATCACTTAATTGAATATCGGTCGTCGCCGGTGTAATTTCTGCTCGATGTTCAAAAGCATTTTCAATAATAGTTTTAAGTTGCTCCATAAAATTACTCATCCTCTGGGTTGTAATTATTTAACATTTTTACTTTCTTCTTTGTCTATTGAAGTCAGGGTTTGTGCTAATTTTTCTGCCAGTTTTTGTTGTCTATTTTGATCAAGTGCTTGGTTGTTTTGATCAGTAAGTACAAACAAATCCTCAACTCTTTCGCCAATCGTTGTGATTCTGGCTCCGTGTAAAAGCACGGACATTTCCGTAAATATATTACCGATCTGTGCCAATAATCCGGGTTGATCGAGGGCAATAAGTTCCATATAAGTTCGTCTAGCATTTTGATTGGGCAGAAAATAAACTTTAGTAGGTACATTAAAATGGCGAAATCTATGATGGACGTTACGCGTTTTCAATGTATTACTATCTGGAGTCTTAATAACTTTTAATAAAGCTTGGCGAATATTTTCATAGCGATCATTAGCCAGAGGTTGTCCTTTAGGATCTAAAACCACAAAGGTATCCATCGTCATATTATCTTTGTTAGTAAAGATTTGAGCACTGTGAATATTAAGATTTCGTCTATCAAGTTCTCCGGCAACGGCGGCAAATAGTGAAGGCTGATCTGGACACCAGATAAAAATTTCGGTACCCCCATGAACAGATATTGTACTGATCAGTATTAGCGGTTCATTTAAATTATGTTTTAATAGCGCGCTGGCGTGCCATGCAAGTTGCTGTGGATTATGACGTAAAAAATAATCAGCATGGCAGCGTGACCATAATTTTTTCAGTTCATCTTCATCAATATTTTTTTCACGTAGTTGGGTTAACGCTTGCAGGCGATGGAGTTGGATACGTTGACGTAAAGTAGGTATTGCTTGTGTACCTTGATTTAATTGATTTTTAGTTAACAGATACAGCTCTTTTAAAAGACTCTGTTTCCAGCTATTCCATAAGGTATTATTGGTTGCGCATATATCGGCAACAGTCAGGCACAGAAGAAAATCTAGACGGTTTATTGATTTTACTTCACTGGCAAATTGTTTAATAACCACAGGATCTTGAATATCACGCCGTTGGGCGGTCACTGACATCAAAAGATGTTGACGTACAAGCCAGGCAATTAAGGATGAATCATGCTCAGTGAGGCCGTGGGCTAGGGCAAATTGCTTTGCATCTTTTGCGCCCAGTTCAGAGTGATCACCTTTTCTACCTTTAGCAATATCATGAAACATAGCCGCCAGACGTAAAATTTCAGGCTGAGCAAGTTTAGCATAAATGGCAACGCATAAAGGGTGCTGGCTATTGTTTTTGTGATCAGCAAATTGATCAAGTTTTTGTAATACGCGAATAGTATGTTCATCGACGGTGTAAGCATGAAAAAGATCAAATTGCATTTGCCCAACTATATTTTGCCAAACCGGCATGTAAGCACTAAGTACATCATGTAAGTGCATGGGAACAATGGCACCTTTTACCGCTCTAGGATGTCGCAAAATAGTAATAAAAATTTCACGAGCAAGCGGAATTTCACACAGAGGTTTAGCCAGTTTTTGACAAGCAAGCCGTAATTGACGTAACGTAGCCGAGTATATTCCTTGAATATTTATATGTTCGGCCATTTGATAAAATAGCCGTAATATGGCAGCGGGCTCACGCTGGAAAAGTGTACTGTCAATCAGATCGATCAGATCTCCTCTAAGTTGAAAGTCATGATCAAGTTTATGTGGTGCAGTTAGGTTTTTTTCGCTAAGAATAGCTTCATCAAACAGTTGTAGCAGCATGCTATTGAGTTCTCGTACACGTCGTGTGGCACGATAGTAATCTTTCATCATTTGCTCAACGGATTGATTGCCTTCACCCTGATAACCGAGTAAGTGAGCAACATTTAATTGATGTTCAAATAGTAGCCGATTATCATAACGTTTTATTATTAAATGCAGCGCAAATCGGATACGAAGTAAAAAATTTAGACATATTTTTAACTCGCGATATTCTGCCGGGCTTAGAAAGCCGAAATGAACTGTCTGCTCAATGGTAGTGGTGCCAAAATGTCTGCGAGCGACCCATAACAATATATGAATGTCACGTAAACCACCGGGGCTACTTTTGATATCTGGCTCAAGATTGTAACTAGTACTGTGATAACGTTGATGGCGTAGGTGTTGTTCATTACGTTTGGCTGCAAAAAACTTATCGGATGGCCAAAAATTATCGCTAAATATGGCTTCCTGTAATGCTCGAAACAGAGTTTGATCGCCGCAAATCAACCTTGATTCAAATAAATTAGTTGCAATTGATAAATCTGCTTGTCCTGCCTGTAAACACTCATCAAATGTGCGCACACTATGACCAATTTGAAAACCTAAATCCCATAATAGTGTAATAAATTGACCAATCTTAGTCGTGTTAGTGGTAGCCAAAGAATGCTGACTTAAAATTAATAAGTCTATATCAGAAAGAGGGTGTAATTCTTGCCGGCCATAACCGCCTACTGCAATTAAGGATAATTGAGGAGTTGCCTCAAAACCATTAATTTGCCAAAGACGTTGTAACAATTTATCAAGATAATGGCTACGGATAGCAATCAGTTCAGCGGCAGTAACACCCTGTTTAAAAGATTGTTCTAACCATTTTTGCAAGCGCTCTACCTGTTGTTTTAATAAAGGTAAAGTAAACTCTTCTTGAGATAATTTATCAAGAGTAAGGATGAGCGAGACAGGTTGATTACTTTTCATCATGGTTGCGTAACCGAAATTGCTGCAGGATATCTGATTATGAGCTCACTAAATAAATGGTATTAATAAACAATAAAAACAGTAAAACAATATCATTCACATAAAAGCCTCCAAAATTATGGAGGCCAAGCAGAAAATTATTTGTTCACTAATATAGCCGAAATAAATGGTTCTTCTTCTTTTCGCCAGGTTAAAATTTCACACCCATCGTCGGTGACAGCTAACGTATGTTCATATTGTGCTGACCAACTTCGATCTTTTGTTTTTACTGTCCAACCATCTTTCATTGTTCTAATACGACGATCGCCCGTATTTACCATCGGTTCGATAGTAAACGTCATGCCTTTTTGCAGTATTACACCGCCGTCATCAGCATCGTAATGTAATATTTGAGGTTCTTCATGAAAAACTTGACCAATACCATGGCCACAATATTCTCGCACAACCGAAAAATGATGTTGTTCAACAAAATTTTGAATTGCCTGACCTATCGTCCGTAAACGAATACCCGGTTTGACCATTTTTAAGGCAAGATAAAGGCTTTCCTGTGTTACCTTACATAACCGAGCGCCTTGAATAGTTGGTTTACCGACAATAAACATTTTGGAAGTGTCGCCATGGAAGCCATTTTTAATAACGGTGACATCAATATTAATGATATCACCTTCTTTTAAGGTTTTTTTATCACTCGGTATACCATGGCAAATAACATCGTTAACAGAGGTACAAATAGACTTAGGGAAGCCATGGTAATTTAAACAGGCTGGAATAGCTTGCTGTTTTTCGACAATATGGGAGTGACAGATACGATCAAGTTCACCGGTGGAAACGCCTGGTCTTATGTAAGGTTCAATAATTTCTAACACTTCTGCCGCCAAATGTCCGGCGATACGCATTTTCTGAATATCTTCTTCCGTTTTAATTGAGATAGCCATGAATTCTGCCTATTTATGCCGATTCAAGTGAGTAATAATGCACTTATCAGCCAATTATGTTGATTAAATATAAATAATGTATGTTGACGCTTATGTTAGCAGCGAAGCGCGGTTATGCCAACTAACGACTTAACATATCAATTTTTTTAAAAATATGAAAATAGCCTAAAAGTCATGTTCGGTTATTTTTAAATTGAATTATTGTAGTGAGAGGTGAAAAAAATTATAAAAATTATGGCATTAACAACAACACATAATAAAATATTATCATAATGAATTTTATTCAGCTAAATGACTTAAATACAGAAAAATATAACTATGGGTGGTGTTTTATCTTATTTTATGGTATAAAGCGCGCCGGCATTCTGCGTATTTTCACTGTAGAAAACGCAGAATAGCTCTAACATAAACTTAACTGTGTTATAACACACACAGATCGGCACATTTTCCGGGGTGCTCTTATGTAGGAAAGCCTACAGCTAATGAGTCGGGGAATGGGATCTGTGGAGGCATAACCCCAATTTACTAAATTATAGAGGTTCAAATGGCAACTGTTTCCATGCGCGATATGCTTCAGGCAGGCGTACACTTTGGTCACCAAACTCGTTACTGGAATCCAAAGATGAAAACTTACATCTTTGGTGTGCGCAACAAAGTGCATATCATTAATTTGGAAAAAACTGTTCCAATGTTCAATGAAGCATTAGCTGAATTGACTAAAATTGCATCCCGAAAAGGCAAAATTCTGTTTGTTGGCACTAAGCGCGCAGCAAGCGAAGCTATAAAAGAAGCGGCTAATGGTTGTGATCAGTATTTCGTTAATCACCGTTGGTTAGGTGGTATGCTGACTAACTGGAAAACGGTACGTCAGTCTATTAAGCGCCTAAAAGATTTAGAAGCACAATCTCAGGATGGTACTTTTGATAAATTGACCAAAAAAGAAGCGTTGATGCGTACCCGCGAGCTTAGCAAATTAGAAAATAGTTTGGGTGGTATTAAAGAGATGGGCGGTTTGCCTGACGCTTTATTTGTTATTGATGCGGAACATGAGCATATTGCAATTAAAGAAGCAAACAACTTAGGTATCCCTGTATTTGCGATTGTTGATACTAATTCTGATCCAGATGGTGTTGATTATATCATCCCTGGTAATGATGACGCGATCCGGGCAGTTAAGCTGTATCTGGATGCTGTTGCTAAAGCTGTTCATGAAGGTCGTTCTCAAGATCAGGCGATTAAACCAGAAGAAAACATGATAGAGACTGAATAATAAGGCCAGCTCTTCGTTAAGCACAGAAGAGCTCTTATGAACCAGGTATTACAATATATTGGTTATAGGGGCCTAATTGGCTCCTTTTTACTTATCAGAATGAGAATTGTCTGCATGGGATGATTTCCCATCAGATAGATTGAGGAATAAATCACATGTCTGGAATTACCGCTGCTTTGGTAAAAGAACTGCGCGAACGTACTGGCGCAGGTATGATGGAGTGCAAAAAAGCATTGGTTGAAGCTAATGGGGATATTGAATTAGCTATCGATAATATGCGTAAATCAGGTCAAGCAAAAGCGGCTAAGAAAGCCGGTCGTGTGGCTGCTGAAGGTGTGATCATGGCGGAAGTTTCTGCCGATGGCAAATTTGGTGCGTTGCTTGAGTTGAATTGTGAAACAGATTTTGTGGCTAAGGATGCGAGTTTTATCGCATTCGGTAATGAAGTATTGAAATCCGTTGTTGCAAATAAATTGTCAAATATTGATGAATTGAAGGCAAAATTTGAAGAGCAACGTACAGCTATCGTTGCCAAGATTGGTGAAAATATTAATATCCGCCGAGTTGAGATCCTAGAAGGTGAAAAAATCGGCTGTTATTTACATGGTGTTCGCATTGGGGTTCTTGTTTCTGCTGAAGGTGCGGATAATGAGCTTGTCAAACATATTGCTATGCATATCGCGGCGAGTAAACCTGAATATGTTACACCAGCAGATGTGCCAGCCGATGTTGTTGCTCATGAACATCAAATTCAATTAGATATCGCAATGCAATCGGGTAAGCCGCGTGAAATTGCGGAAAAAATGGTTACTGGCCGCATGAATAAATTTACTGGTGAGATCTCTTTAACTGGTCAACAATTTGTTATGGATCCAAGCAAAACAGTTGGTGCGTTATTAAAAGAGAAAAATGCAAAAGTGACTAGCTTTATCCGTTTTGAAGTTGGTGAAGGTATCGAAAAAGTGGAAACTGATTTCGCTGCTGAAGTAGCGGCAATGAGTAAATAATGATACCAATTGATAAATAGAGCCGCCAATGGGCGGTTCTGTTTTATCTAATATTGATAATTTATTTTTTATCTGTCTGATAATACATTATTATCAATGATAATTTATGTGTAAATATGCCACTAAATTATTTGAGTCGGCATATGCTTAATTCAACGGATTAGGGTTAGTATTTAAACTAAATTATATTTTTTTACTAAAGATATGAAGAAAAGTAACTAATCAACTATTTTACATTCAGACTTTGAACTAAGAATTTTAAACCTTCAATAATTTATCTGCTCAGGACGAAACACCATGGCAACTAATGCAAAACCCGTATATCAACGTATCTTGCTTAAGCTTAGTGGCGAAGCTCTACAAGGTTCAGAAGGTTTTGGTATTGATGCGAGCATTTTAGATCGTATGGCGCAAGAAATTAAAGAGCTGGTAGAGTTAGCGATACAAGTTGGTGTCGTTATTGGTGGTGGCAACCTATTCCGTGGTGCAGGACTAGCCGAGGCTGGTATGAATCGTGTCGTTGGCGATCATATGGGAATGCTAGCGACAGTAATGAATGGATTAGCCATGCGTGATGCTTTACATCGTGCATATGTTAACGCCAGGCTTATGTCTGCAATACCATTAAATGGTGTATGCGACAATTATAGTTGGGCTGAAGCGATTAGTTTGCTTCGTAATGGCAGAGTTGTTATTTTCTCGGCAGGCACTGGAAATCCTTTTTTTACAACAGACTCAGCGGCTTGTTTACGAGGTATAGAAATTGAGGCAGATGTTGTTTTAAAAGCCACCAAAGTTGATGGTGTCTATTCTGCCGACCCATCAAAAAGTTCAGATGCGGTTTTTTACGATAAGTTAACTTATCAGGACGTATTAGAACGTGAATTAAAAGTGATGGATTTGGCGGCATTTACTCTGGCTCGTGATCATAATTTACCTATTCGCGTTTTCAACATGAATAAACCCGGTGCGTTACGTCGGATTGTGATGGGTGAAAATGAAGGCACGTTAATCTCACGTGATTAATCTCTTGAGAGACACGGATAACTTTTAGCGGTATGATATTATCAGCATCGTTAAAATAATTGAATTGGGTTATCGGTTATAGCCTAAATATTTATAACCAGTTGCTAAGGGTTTAAATGTGATTAATGAAATCAAAAAAGATGCTCAAGAACGTATGGAAAAAAGCGTTGAAGCATTGAAAAGTCAAATTAGTAAAGTTCGTACTGGCCGTGCATCGCCAAGTTTATTGGATGGTATAGTGGTTGAATATTATGGTGCCGCAACGCCATTACGCCAGTTAGCGAATATTACTGCTGAGGATTCACGTACACTCGCCATTACTGTGTTTGATCGTACGTTAACACCGGCAGTGGAAAAAGCCATTATGGCATCAGATCTGGGGCTTAATCCTTCTTCAGCAGGAACTATAATACGGGTGCCTTTACCACCGTTGACGGAAGAACGACGTAAAGATTTGATTAAAGTTGTCCGTAATGATGCTGAACAAGGGCGTGTATCTGTTCGTAATGCACGACGAGATGCAAATGATAAAATCAAGGCCTTACTAAAAGATAAAGAAATTAGTGAAGATGATGAACGTCGTGCACAAGATGAAATCCAGAAGTTGACCGATAATTTTATTAAAAAAGTTGATGAAGCGCTGGAACAAAAAGAAAAAGAATTGATGGAATTTTAAACATTTTTATAATAAAGCCATACGCTTTATATAAAAAGTAAGTATGGCTTTATTATATCGCTAAATTTATTGCTCCATTTTTATGTTATGCTATATCGCTGAGTTAGGTATAATCCTTTTTAATTAAATAGTAGAGCATACATATCACAATGATACGTCTGACAATTTTAGGCTCGACGGGTTCAATTGGTAAAACGACACTATCAGTAGTCAAAGAAAATCCAGCAAAATTTGAAATTATCGCATTAGTTGCACATAAAAATGTGGCAACTATGGTTCAGCAATGCTTAGAATTCCAACCACTATATGCTGCGATGTCAGACGAAAAATCAGCCAATACGCTAAGAAACAAACTCATTACATACGGATGTAAAACTGAGGTTTTATCAGGCCAAAAGGGAGTTTGTGAACTAGCGGCACTTGATAATGTGGATCAAGTTATGTCAGCGATTACTGGCATTGCCGGTTTAATACCAACATTAACTGCGATCCGTCAAGGTAAACGTATTTTATTAGCCAATAAAGAATCATTGATTACGAGTGGCCAACTGTTTTTCGACGCAATCAAGAAATATGGGGCTCAGGTACTGCCGATTGATAGTGAACATAATGCGATATTTCAAAGTTTACCGACTGAAATTCAGCATAATTTAGGTTTTGCAAATCTTGAACAACACGGAATAACGCGCATAGTATTAACTGGATCGGGCGGCCCTTTCCGTGAAATTGCCCTTGCTTCTCTTAAGAACATGACACCTAATGAGGCTTGTAATCATCCTAATTGGTCTATGGGTCGTAAAATTTCGGTTGATTCGGCAACCATGATGAATAAAGGGCTTGAATATATTGAAGCTCGGTATTTTTTTAATGCCTCAGCCGAGCAAATTGAAGTTATCATTCATCCTCAATCTGTTATTCATTCGATGGTACGCTATCAGGATGGAAGTGTGATCGCTCAATTAGGTACGCCTGATATGAGAACACCGATTTCTTATAGTATGGCTTATCCAGATCGCATTCCTTCAGGTGCGGCTGCACTTGATTTTAACCAATTATCTTCATTAACCTTTATTGCTCCAGATTACCAACGTTATCCTTGTTTGAAATTAGCGATTGATGCTTGTCATCATGGGCAAGCAGCAACCACAATTTTAAATGCTGCGAATGAAGTTTCCGTAGCTGCGTTTTTGGCAGGAAAGCTTCGATTTACAGATATTGCTCAAGTTAATTTGGATATAGTAGAGAGGTTAAGTTTAGCCGAGCCTGATAGCATTGATGCAGTTTTAGCGATTGATAATGAAGCACGTCAAATGGCAATTAATTATATTGAAACATTAGCAATATCCTATTAATAAATAATTTTAGATGCTTAAATGTTTCTATATTTATCTCAGGTTAAATTTTTATAAAATTATAATGAGTTAAGGGTATTAAAAATGAATAAAGAGCTAACTATTAACTTTTTAGTAAATATGAAAATTTTTTGCCTCATCTTAAGTAATTATATTTTTATTATCCAAAATAATTAAGTGCAATAGTTATGTTAGCTTATGGTAAAGGAACTCTTCTGGCATGAAACTTATGTATGATAATGATAGCTCACAGCAACGAATTCCGAGGCATGTTGCTATTATTATGGATGGTAATGGACGTTGGGCGAAACTACATGGAAAGTTAAGAATTAAAGGGCATCGAGCAGGAACAGAAGCGGTGCAAAAAGCGGTTAAATTTGCTATCGAAAATGAGATTCAGTCTTTAACACTTTATGCCTTTAGTAGTGAAAATTGGAGTCGACCAGAAACTGAGGTTAGTGCTCTAATGGAACTTTTTACTTGGTTTCTAGATGATGAAGTTAAAAACTTAAATATTCATAATGTTAAATTAACTATTATTGGCGATATCGGTCGATTTAAACCTAAATTACAAAACCGTATTAAACACGCGGTTGAATTAACTGCAAATAATACTGGACTACAGCTCAATATTGCCGCTAACTATGGTGGTCGGTGGGATATTACCAATGCAGTAAGACTAATCGCTGAAAAAATTAAAGCGGGTTCATTATTAGCAGAAAATATTAACGAAGATACGGTAAATGAATTTATTAGTCTACATGAGCAACCAACCGTTGATTTAGTAATTAGAACTGGGAGAGAATATCGTATCAGTAATTTTCTTTTATGGCAGATTGCTTATGCTGAATTTTATTTTACCGATGTGCTCTGGCCGGATTTTGATGAGGAAGCTTTCAAAAGTGCAATTGTGGCTTTTAATAAGCGTGAACGACGTTTTGGTAACACTGAGCCTGATGATATCAATGAAGAATAGGGGACTGTTTTGCTAAACTTAAATTCTCGTATCATTACAGCTAGCATACTTATTCCATTAGTTATCGCTGCACTTTTTTTCTTACCGCCTAATTTGTTTGGTTATGTTATCATTGTTATTTGCTCGTTAGCTGCTTGGGAATGGAGCCAATTCATTGGCTGGACAGCGCAGATTAAACGAATTATATGTGCTGTTTTATTTGGTATTTGTTTATTGGGTTTACAATTATCATTTCAAGATCTCAGTCAATTAACAACAGAGCCTTTGATTATTTATATTTTATCGGCTGGATTAGTTTGGTGGTTAGTTGCGATAATCTTGGTTGTCACTTTTCCTACTTCTGCTCGATTCTGGTCCCAGTCAGTAATATTAAAAATTTTGTTTGGTATTTTAACCATTTTACCTTTTTACTGTGGCATGTTGGTGTTAAAAAGTGTCGATTATCATATTAACAATTTTATCGGCGCTTGGTGGATACTTTATGTCATGCTATTAGTTTGGAGTGCAGATACTGGCGCTTATTTTTTCGGTCATTTATTTGGCAAACACAAACTGGCAGCGAAGGTTTCTCCTGGTAAAACCTTGGAAGGTATGCTCGGGGGGATGTTGACAGCGGGTATTATTGCCGGGTTATTTAGTTTATCTGTTCCTGTTTTGCTAATACCCAAGAATTTACTATTTTGTTCTGTTATTGTTGTGATTATCTCGGTTTTTGGTGATTTAACGGAAAGTATGTTTAAACGTCAGTCTGGGATTAAAGATAGTAGTCATTTAATTCCAGGGCATGGTGGTGTATTAGATCGAATCGATAGTTTGACAGCCGCTATACCTGTCTTTGCAGGATTGACATTGTTATTTTTTAGTTCTTAAGGTATATCATGGGATTTCTTTGGAGTTTAGCTGCATTTATTATTGCATTAGGTGTGCTAATTATCGTACATGAATTTGGCCATTTCTGGGTAGCTAGGCGCTGTGGTATTTATGTTGAGCGTTTCTCCATTGGTTTTGGAAAAGCCTTATGGCGTAAAGTCGATCGCCATGGGACAGAATTTGTTATCGCTCTGATCCCCTTAGGTGGTTATGTCAAAATGCTAGATGAGCGAGTTGCTCCTGTAGCGCCAGAGCGTCGCCACTTTGCTTTTAATAATAAAACAGTAGGTCAGCGTGCCGCAGTGGTTAGTGCTGGGCCAATCGCCAATTTTTTATTGGCAATATTTGCTTATTGGTTAGTTTTCATTATTGGTATACCTTCCGTGCGTCCGGTTATTGAAGATATTCAATCAAAGTCGATTGCTGAGCAAGCTAATATTTCACCAGGTATGGAACTAAAATCAATAGATGGAATCGAACCCCCTGACTGGAACGCAGTTCGTCTCGCCTTAATTAGTAAAATTGGCGATGAAGAATTAAAAGTAAAAGTTTTACCTATAGGAAATCCAACGCCGATAAGCAAAGTGATTGATTTAAGGGAATGGCACTTTGATCCAGAAACCCAGGATCCCGTTTTATCTTTGGGAATTATGCCTGTTAGTGCCAGGCAAGATCCGGTTGTACGTAATATTCAACCTGGCTCAGCGGCGGCATTATCCGGTTTACAAATAGGAGACAGGATTGTAAAAGTGGGTGAACAAATAATAGATATTTGGCATCCATTCACCTATTTTGTTCGACAAAGTCCTAACGTTCCATTGTTATTGACTATCGAAAGACAAGGTGAACAACAGCAATTAACGTTAACACCTGAAGTAAAAACGATAGCTAAAGGCCAGCAAGTTGGTTTTGCTGGGCTTGAGTTATCAGTAATACCACTGGCAGATGAGTATAAAATCACTCAGCAATATGGTCCGTTTTATGCGCTGTATCAGGCAACGGACAAAACGTGGCAATTAATGAAATTGACAGTAAGCATGATAGGTAAATTGGTTACCGGTGATATTAAACTTAATAATCTTAGCGGACCTGTTTCTATTGCAAAAGGGGCCGGCATTTCCGCTGAGTCCGGGTTAGTGTATTATCTGATGTTTATTGCATTAATTAGTGTCAATCTAGGGATCATTAACCTGTTTCCTTTGCCTGTATTAGATGGTGGGCACTTACTTTTCTTGCTAATCGAAAAGATTAAAGGAGAGCCAGTGTCTGAGCGTGTACAAGACTTCAGCTATCGTATTGGTGCTATTGCATTGATATTATTAATGGGGCTTGCACTTTTCAATGATTTCTCTCGTCTTTAAGAGAGAGACTAGTTAGGAATACTCATAACAACAATGGCGATGAAAAAGTTGCTCATAGCATCGCTGCTATTTGGCAGCGTCACTGCATACGGTTCAGACGGGTTTGTAGTACAAGATATTCATTTTGAAGGACTTCAGCGCGTCGCCGTTGGTGCAGCACTATTGAATATGCCGGTTCGGGTAGGAGATACGATTAATAATGACGATATAGGTCGTACTATTCGAGCGCTATTTTCAACGGGTAATTTCGAAGATGTTAGAGTTTTGCGTGATGGAAATACGCTAATTGTTCAAGTAAAAGAGCGGCCAACCATTGCAAGCATCACATTCTCTGGTAATAAGTCAGTTAAAGACGATTTATTAAAGCAAAATCTTGAAGCTTCAAATATTCGCGTTGGTGAAGCTCTTGATCGCACTAAGCTGGCGAATATCGAAAAGGGTCTTGAAGATTTTTATTACAGTGTTGGTAAGTATAACGCGACGGTTAAAGCTATCGTCACACCGTTACCGCGTAATCGTGCTGACTTAAAATTAATCTTTTCTGAAGGCGTTTCAGCTAAGATTCAACAGATTAATATCGTCGGTAATAAAGCATTTACCACTGCTGAATTGGTAAATCGTTTTCAATTACGTGATGATGTGCCTTGGTGGAATTTTATTGCTGATCAAAAATATCAAAAACAAAAACTGGCTGGCGATTTAGAAACACTACGCAGTTTTTATCTCGACCGGGGTTATGCCAAATTTAATATCGATTCAACCAATGTCAGTCTAACACCTGATAAGAAAGGTATTTATGTCACCATCAATGTTACAGAGGGCGATAGATATACCATATCAGGCGTTGAATTGAATGGCGAAACCGCTGGTCATTATGATGAAATTAATCAATTAATCACCATAAAACCTGCTTCGCTTTATAATGGTACTGAAGTCACTAACATGGAGAATAAAATCAAGGATCTCCTTGGCCGTTATGGTTATGCCTATCCCCGTGTTATTACCCAACCAGAAATCAACGATGAAGATAAAACGGTAAAACTGCATGTGAATGTTGATGCGGGTAGCCGTTTCTATGTTCGCCAAATCCGTTTTGTCGGCAATGATGTTAGTAAAGATTCTGTTTTACGTCGTGAGATGCGTCAAATGGAAGGCGCTTGGTTAGGCAATGATTTGGTTAACCTGGGTAAAGAACGATTAAATCGAACGGGCTTTTTTGAGACCGTTGATGTTGAAACGCAACGAGTACCCGGTACACCGGATGAAGTTGATGTTATCTATAAAGTTAAAGAACGCAATACCGGTTCGATGAACTTTGGTATTGGTTTTGGTACTGAGAGTGGTATCAGTTTCCAAGTCGGCGTTCAACAAGAAAACTGGCTTGGTACAGGTAATGCCGTTGGTATTAGTGCCAGCAAGAATGATTATTCGACTTATGCGGAATTATCATTAACTGATCCTTACTTTACAGTTAATGGGGTTAGCTTAGGTGGGCGATTATTCTATAATGATTTTAGTGCCAAGGATGCCGATCTTTCACGCTATAATAATAAAACTTATGGTGTTGATAGTACCTTGAGTTTTCCTTTTAATGAAAATAATGCGTTTCGAATCGGAGCAGGTTTTGTTCATAACTCCCTATCTGATATGAAAGCTCAAGTTGGGATGTGGCGTTATTTACAAAGTATGGGCGAAAATCCCAATTTTGATGATAAAGCGCGCTATAATGCTAATGATTTTACCCTTAATTTAGGCTGGACTTATAATAACCTGGATCGTGGTTTCTTCCCGACAGCGGGCAATAAAACCTCATTAAATAGTAAGATCACTATTCCAGGTTCTAATAATCAGTACTATAAGATTCGGTTTGATACATCGCAATATTATCCCATTGATGAAGATAATAAATGGGTATTGTTAGGTCGAGCACAGCTGGGTTACGGTAATGGTTTTGGCGGTAAAGAATTACCGTTTTATGAAAACTTTTATGCTGGTGGTGCCGGAACGGTACGTGGTTTCCGTTCCAATAATATCGGTCCTAAAGCAATTTATCTTGAAAAAGATAAAAAGGGTGACATAAGTCCAAAATCGGGCAGCCCATCAACGGATGCTGTTGGTGGTAATGCAATGGCAACAGCGTCATTAGAGTTAATTACGCCAACCCCGTTTATTGATGAAAAGTATGCTAATTCAATCAGAACCTCTTTCTTTATTGATGCGGGTACTGTTTGGGATTCGAATTGGAGTAACACCCCGGCAAGCTGGAGAGCAGGAATGCCTGACTATGGTAAGGCATCCAATATTCGAGTTTCGACAGGGATTGCATTGCAATGGATGTCACCGCTTGGCCCACTGGTCTTTTCTTATGCCAAGCCAATAAAAGATTATGAAGGTGACAAATCTGAAGAGTTTCAGTTTAATATCGGTAGGACGTGGTAAAACGTCAATTCAATTCATCAATTCGCTTGTGGTCAGTTCATAAGAGATAAGGAGTTTAGTGTGAAAAAATTGTTGTGTGCAGCAGGTTTAGGTTTAATTTTATCCGTATCTACCAGTGCTTATGCCGAGAAAATTGCCGTTATTAACGTCGGTGAAGTTTTTCAGGACATAGCGACCAAAAAAGCGGTATCTAAGCAACTTGAAAAAGAGTTTAAAGGACGAGCAAACGAGTTGCAAAATATGGAAAAAGATTTGCAGACTCGAGCAGAAAAATTGCAAAAAAATGCGGCTAAGCCTAATGAGAAAGATCTGCAAGCATTTGAGGCTAAACGGACAGATTTTCTTAAAAAAGCACAGCAATTTGAACAAGATAACCAGCGTCGTCAGCAAGAAGAGCGCAATAAAATTTTGCAAACTATAAAGACGGCCACCAAAGCTGTTGCTGAGAAAGAGCGTTATGACGTTGTGGTAGACGCGAGTACGGTTCTCTACCCAGAAAACAGTTCCAACCTGAAAAATATTACCGATCTGGTTATTAAGAAGGTTAAATAATAGATGGTTTCTATTCGATTAGCGGATTTAGCCCAAAAATTGGACGCGCAGCTACATGGTGATGGTAATATTATCATCACCAGTATTGCACCTATGCATTTAGCGAAGGAAGGGCAAATTACTTTTTTATCGGATAGCCGTTACCTAACGCAATTAGCAAAATGTAAAGCTGCTGCTGTGGTATTAAAGCAGAAGGATCTACCAGATAGTAAAATAGCAGCATTAGTGGTTAAAGATCCTTATCTTGCCTATGCGCGATTAGCTCAAATTTTGGATACAACGCCTAAACCTGCACAAAATATCCATCCTTCTGCAGTTATTGCCGAAGATGTTCAGCTCGGTGAAGATGTTGCCGTTGGCGCTAATGCTGTTATCGAGTCAGGGGTGACATTAGGTAATCAGGTTATAATCGGCGCCGGTTGCTTTATCGGTAAAAATGTCAGGATCGGTCAGTCTACGCGTTTATGGGCAAATGTTTCGATTTATCATAATGTCGAGATAGGTAAACAGTGTTTAATTCAATCTGGAACAGTCATTGGTTCAGATGGTTTTGGTTATGCAAATGAAAAAGGCCAATGGGTAAAAATACCGCAGTTAGGTACAGTTATCATTGGTAATAATGTCGAAATCGGTGCTTGTACAACCATTGATCGCGGCGCACTAGACAATACAATTATTGGTAATGGGGTCATCATTGATAACCAATGTCAGATTGCTCATAATGTGATTATCGGTGATCATACTGCTATTGCAGGTGGAGTCGTTATGGCCGGTAGCCTGAAAATAGGCCAATATTGTATGATCGGTGGAGCTAGCGTGATTAATGGACATATGGAAATTTGTGATAAAGTTACTATAACCGGAATGGGAATGGTAATGCGTCCAATTAGTGAGCCGGGAATATACTCTTCAGGCATTCCATTACAGCCAAATAAGGTTTGGCGAAAAACAGCCGCTTTAGTCTTGAATATTAACGAAATGGCTAAGCGACTGAAGGTACTAGAACGTAAGGTATTTAGTAAAAATAACTAAATACCATTGTGTAGATTTGTTAATTGCGGCCTGTGAGTAACCTTATTTAGGGTTAAAGCAGGCCGCATTATTAATATATGATTTTTTAAATTTAAACAAGAAGAGTCTTTTCTATGAGTGATAAACATACTCTGGATATAGAAGAAATTTTAGGGTTGTTACCCCATCGCTATCCTTTTTTGTTAGTTGATCGTGTGTTGGATTTTGAAGAAAGTAAATTTTTACGTGCAGTAAAAAATGTCTCTTTTAATGAACCTTTCTTTCAAGGTCATTTTCCTGGTAAACCCATATTTCCGGGTGTATTAATTCTTGAAGCCATGGCTCAAGCTGCTGGTATTTTAGCCTTCAAGAGTGTCGGAAAATTGGAGCCTGGTGAACTTTATTATTTCGCTGGCATTGACGAAGCAAGATTTAAACATCCGGTACAACCTGGCGATCAGATGATTTTTGAGGTAACGTTTGTTAAAACGAAGCGTGGTTTGACACGTTTTGAAGGTATAGCAAAAGTGGGTGATAAAGTTGTCTGCGAAGCGACAATGATGTGTGCTCGCAGTCAAGAAGCGTAAAAATGAGGGCTGAAATGATTAATAAAACAGCGATTATTCATCCCTCTTCTATTATTGAAGAGGGCGCGATTATCGGTGCGAATGTCCGTATAGGCCCGTTTTGCTATATTGGTTCTCAGGTTGAAATTGGGGCAGATACCACCCTGAAATCTCATGTGGTTGTCAATGGCAATACCAAAATTGGTTGTAATAACCAGATATTTCAGTTTGTTACTATAGGTGAAATTAATCAGGATTTAAAATACCAAGGAGAGCAAACGCGCGTTGAGATTGGTGATCGCAATCGCATTAGAGAGAGTTGCACTATTCACCGAGGTACCCTGCAAGGCGGAGGTTTAACCAAAATAGGTAATGATAATCTATTGATGGTAAATACCCATATCGCCCATGATTGTTTGCTAGGCAATTATTGTATAATTGCTAATAACGGTACGCTTGGTGGACATGTTAAACTGAATGATTATGCCATTATTGGTGGTATGAGTGCGGTGCATCAATTTTGCCAAATTGGCGCTCATGTTATGGTTGGAGGCTGTTCCGGTGTTGCCCAAGATGTTCCGCCTTATGTCATTGCACAAGGCAATCATGCGACTCCTTATGGTGTGAATATTGAAGGTTTAAAACGTCGTGGTTTTGATAAAGAATCACTACATGCGATTAGGAACGCGTATAAGATCCTTTACCGCTGTGGTAAAACGCTAGACGAGGCCAGACAAGAATTGGTTGAACTAGGCAAAAATAATCAACAGGTAAAAATATTGAGTGATTTTTTAGAAAATTCAGCGCAATCTAACCGCGGGATTATTCGTTAACAAGCAATCTGAATAGGAGAAATTTTTGGCGAATAGTCATCAAGTTGCAATTCAACAACGACCTTTGACTATTGGTCTCGTTGCGGGAGAAACATCAGGCGACATACTTGGTGCCGGTCTTATTCGTGCGTTAAAACAGCAAGTTCCTAATGCGCGTTTTGTCGGTGTTGCCGGCCCATTAATGCAAGCAGAGGGCTGTGAAGCCTGGTATGAGATGGAAGAGCTTGCTGTTATGGGGATAGTTGAAGTTTTGGGGCGACTTCCGCGATTATTAAAAATTCGTGTTGACCTAACTAGACGTTTTGCTAACTTGCAGCCTGATGTATTTGTTGGCATAGATGCGCCTGACTTTAATATTACGCTTGAGAGGAAATTAAAGCAAACAGGGATAAAAACCATTCATTACGTCAGTCCTTCTGTTTGGGCGTGGAGACAGGATCGAGTTTTCAAGATAGGGGAGGCGACAAATCTGGTGCTTGCTTTGTTACCCTTTGAAAAAAGGTTTTATGATCGCTACGACATTCCCTGTCGTTTTATCGGCCATACCATGGCTGATATCATCCCGTTACTGCCTGATAAACAGGCAGCCAGAGCACAACTCAATATCACCAATGATGCTAAATGTTTGGCTATTTTACCAGGTAGCCGCCGTGCTGAAATTGAAATGTTGAGTGCAGATTTTTTGCACGCTGCTCAAATTTTGTTAAAAGACTTTCCTCGATTGCAAATCTTAGTTCCTATCGTTAATCAACAACGTCGGCAGCAATTTGAAGCGATTTATCGTGAGGTTTCACCTACCTTACCACTGAAAATTTTAGATGGCCAAGCGCGCATAGCGATGATCGCAGCTGATGTTACTTTATTAGCTTCGGGGACAGCTTCATTAGAATGTATGTTAGCAAAATGTCCAATAGTAGTTGCATATCGAATGAAGCCAATAACCTATTGGTTAGCTAAGCGCTTGGTTAAAACGCCTTTTATTTCGTTGCCTAATTTATTAGCAGGCGAAGCATTGGTTAAAGAATTTATTCAGCAAGATTGTCAACCTGAACATTTAGCAGCCTCACTAAAGTCTTTGCTAAACGACGAAAAAAAGGTTGAGCAGCTAAAACAGACCTTCTTGCAACTACATCAAAGTATCCGTTGCCATGCGGATCAACAAGCGGCAGAAGCCGTCTTGGAGGTAAGTAAAAAATGAATAATTTTATTTATCCTAAAGCTAAATTTATTGCTGGTGTTGATGAGGTAGGCCGAGGACCTTTAGTTGGGGCAGTGGTGACAGCGGCCGTGATTTTAGATCCCAAACAGCCGATAATAGGATTAGCGGATTCAAAAAAATTAACCGAAAAGCGGCGTAATGCACTCTGTATTGAGATTCTAGACAAGGCATTATGTTGGAGCATTGGGCGTGCAGAGCCCGAAGAGATAGATAAAATCAATATATTACAGGCAACTTTTTTAGCCATGCGCAGAGCAGTGGCAGGACTTACCACTCGGCCTGATATTGTTTTGGTGGACGGCAATAAGAGCCCAGGTTTTCCTGTACCTTCTCAGGCAATTATTAAAGGTGATAGTTTAGTGCAAGAAATTAGCGCCGCGTCAATATTAGCGAAAGTGACCCGTGATAGGGAAATGCGAGAGTTAGATATCCTTTTTCCAGAGTATGGTTTTGCTCAACATAAAGGTTACCCAACAGCATTTCATTTAGAAAAACTGGCTCAGCATGGTGCAACACAGTTTCATCGCAAAAGTTTTGCTCCTGTTCGCCGAGTACTAAATTCTAGAGAGTATAGCTAAGAAAATGGCCGAACCACGTTTTATACACTTGCGCGTCCATAGTGACTATTCCATTATCGATGGATTAGCAAAAATTAACCCACTCGTTAATCGAGTGGCAGAATTAGGCATGCCGGCACTGGCGATAACTGATTTTACCAATCTTTATGGTTTAATAAAATTTTATGGTGCTGCTCATGCAGAGGGTATTAAGCCGATAATTGGTGCAGATTTTTATCTAGAAAGTGAGTTACTCGGTGATGAAGTTGCTCACTTAACCATCCTGGCTAGAGATAATAAAGGTTACCATAATCTGACATTACTTATTTCAGCAGCCTATCAAAAAGGTTATGGCGCGATAGGACCAACAATCAAACGAGAATGGTTGGTAACCCATAAAGAAGGGCTATTATTACTGTCAGGTGGTTGTCTGGGAGATGTGGGTAAATTTCTATTACGCGGAAATCAGCAACTGGTTGAGCAATGTTTGGATTTTTATCAAACTCATTTCCCTAATAACTATTATCTGGAACTTGTTAGGACAGGACGGCCTGATGAAGAAAGTTATTTACATGCAGCAGTCCAATTGGCGGCTGAAAAAGGCGTGCCAGTCGTAGCCACCAACAATGTTCGCTTTATTAATAGTGATGATTTTGCCGCACATGAAATACGGGTGGCGATCCATGATGGTTTTACACTCGCTGATCAGAAAAGACCTAAAAATTATAGTCCTCAGCAATATCTACGCAGTGAACAGGAAATGGTTGAGTTATTTGCTGACATTCCTGAAGCACTTGAAAATAGTGTCGAAATTGCTAAGCGCTGTAATGTGATGATGCGTTTAGGTGAATATTTTCTGCCGCAATTTCCCACTGGGGATATGGCAACGGAAGATTTCCTTATCAAATGTGCTAAAGCTGGTCTGGAAGAACGTTTACAATTCCTTTATCCCAATGAGAAAGAAAGAGCTGAGCGACGGATTGAATATGATGAACGTTTAGATACTGAATTACGCGTGATTAACCAAATGGGTTTCCCGGGTTATTTTCTGATCGTAATGGAGTTTATTCAATGGTCAAAAGATAACGCTATCCCGGTTGGCCCGGGACGAGGTTCAGGTGCTGGCTCATTAGTGGCCTACGCATTAAAAATTACAGATTTGGATCCACTTGAATTTGATCTGCTATTTGAACGTTTTCTTAATCCTGAACGTGTATCCATGCCTGACTTTGATGTCGATTTTTGTATGGAAAAACGCGATCAGGTCATTGAACATGTTGCGCAAATGTATGGTCGTGAAGCTGTCTCACAAATTATTACCTTTGGTACCATGGCAGCAAAAGCGGTTATTCGAGATGTTGGCCGGGTATTGGGGCATCCGTATGGATTTGTTGATCGTATCGCCAAATTAGTTCCATCTGATCCTGGTATGACCCTTGAAAAAGCATTTGTTGTTGAGCCACAGCTGCAAGAAATTTATGATGCTGATGAGGAAGTTAAGGCATTAATAGATATGGCGCGTAAACTGGAAGGTGTGACGCGCAATGCAGGTAAACATGCTGGCGGAGTAGTGATTGCGCCGACCAAAATAACCGATTTTGCACCACTTTATTGTGATCCTGAAGGGCAAAACCCGCTTACTCAATTTGATAAAAATGATGTTGAATACGCCGGTCTAGTAAAATTTGATTTTCTGGGTCTTCGGACTTTGACAATCATTAGTTGGGCGTTAGATATGATTAATCAACGTCGAGCAAAACAAAATTTAGCGCCCATTGATATCGCGACGATCCCACTTACTGACCAAAAATGTTTTGACCTGCTCCAACGGGCAGAGACGACAGCGGTATTTCAACTTGAATCGCGTGGTATGAAAGACCTGATTAAGCGATTACGTCCCGATTGCTTTGAAGATATGATCGCTTTGGTTGCACTTTTTCGTCCCGGCCCACTACAGTCAGGGATGGTGGATAATTTTATTGATCGCAAGCATGGGCGAGAAGCCATCTCTTATCCTGATGTTGAATGGCAGCATGCATCATTACAAACGGTCTTAGAGCCTACCTACGGTATCATTCTTTATCAAGAACAAGTCATGCAGATTGCTCAGGTACTTGCTGGCTATACGCTAGGTGGCGCAGATATGCTCCGGCGGGCAATGGGTAAGAAAAAGCCGGAAGAAATGGCACAACAGCGCTCAATTTTTGAAGCGGGAGCAGTTAAAAATGGTATAGATGGTGAGTTAGGCATGAAAATCTTTGACCTGGTGGAAAAATTTGCCGGTTACGGATTTAATAAATCACATTCTGCTGCTTATGCTTTAGTTTCTTACCAAACCCTTTGGTTAAAAACCCACTATCCGGCTGAATTTATGGCAGCCGTGATGACAGCGGATATGGATAATACCGAGAAAGTGGTTAGTTTAGTTGACGAATGTTGGCGTATGGGGTTGAAAGTACTACCACCCGATATCAACAGTGGATTATACCATTTTCATGTCAATGACAGAGGTGAAATTGTTTATGGTATTGGTGCAATTAAAGGTGTTGGTGAAGGTCCAATAGAAGCCATTATTGAATCTCGACAAAAAGGTGGTTATTTTAAAGAAATTTTTGATCTTTGTGCGCGGGTCGATACTAAAAAACTTAATCGTCGAGTGATGGAAAAATTGATAATGTCCGGTGCTTTTGATCATTTAGGTCCGCATCGTGCCGCATTAATGTCTTCATTAGAAGATGCCTTAAAAGCGGCGGATCAACATGCTAAAGCAGAAGCTATTGGACAAACTGATATGTTTGGCGTATTAGCTGAAGCGCCTGAGCAGGTTGAACAATCTTATGCTAGTGTAGCGAAATGGCCTGAACATTTAATATTAGAAGGTGAACGTGAAACGCTCGGTCTTTATTTAACTGGGCATCCTATTACCGCCTATTTGTCAGAGATTGAACGTTATACTAGTGGATTAAGACTTAAGGATGTGAATCCAACGCCGCGGGGACAAATGTCTACGGTGGTTGGTTTAGCGCTAACAGCTAAAGTGGTAACAACTAAGCGTGGCAACAGAATAGGCATATGTACTTTAGATGATCGTTCTGGGCGCTTGGATATCATGTTATTTTCTGATGCATTAGAAAAGTATCAGCATTTACTAGAGAAAGATAAAATATTAATTGCCACAGGTCAGGTCAGCTTTGATGAATTCAATGGTGGTAATAAAATGTCTGTTCGTGAATTGATGGATCTTAGCGAAGCTCGGGCAAAATATGCCCGGAGTATTGCTATTTCATTGACAGATAGACAAATTGATGACCAATTATTAAACCGTCTTCGTAGCACATTGGAACCTTATCGTTCAGGAACAATACCGGTTAATCTTTATTATCAGAAAAAAGACGCGCGCGCTAAATTAAAATTAGGCGTCACTTGGCGGGTAACACCGACAGATAATCTTCTGATTGAGCTGCGAACTCTGCTAGGTAATCAGCAGGTAGAATTAGAATTTGACTAAATAGGAATATTATGAGCCTTAATTTTCTGGATTTTGAACAGCCGATTGCTGAGTTGGAAGCAAAAATAGACTCGTTAACGGCAGTAAATCGTCAGGATACCAAGCTAGATATTGACCTAGATGAAGAGGTCGCTAGACTTCGCGAAAAGAGTTTAGAGTTAACACGCAAAATTTTTTCTGACTTAGGCGCTTGGCAAATAGCACAACTTGCTCGTCATCCGATGCGACCTTATACCCTGGATTATGCTCAGCGTATATTCACTCATTTCCAGGAGCTAGCGGGTGATCGTGCTTATGCTGATGATAAAGCCATTGTTGGCGGATTGGCTCGGTTGGATGGGCGTCCAGTAATGGTTATTGGCCATCAAAAAGGGCGTGAAACAAAAGAAAAGATTCGGCGTAATTTTGGCATGCCAGCACCGGAAGGATACCGTAAGGCTTTACGATTGATGGAAATCGCAGAGCGTTTTAAATTACCGATTATTACCTTTATCGATACACCGGGAGCCTATCCTGGTGTTGGGGCGGAGGAACGCGGTCAGTCTGAAGCAATTGCGCGTAATTTACGTGAAATGTCACGGCTCTCTGTGCCTATTATCTGTACCGTAATTGGTGAGGGAGGCTCTGGTGGCGCATTAGCTATAGGTGTGGGTGATAAAGTGAATATGTTACAATACAGTACTTATTCTGTTATCTCACCCGAGGGCTGTGCTTCTATTCTTTGGAAAAGCGCCGATAAAGCACCATTAGCCGCTGAAGCGATGGGGATCACCGCTTCGCGTTTAAAATCACTTAATCTGATTGATAACATTGTTGAAGAGCCGCTAGGTGGCGCGCATCGTAATTATGAGCAAATTGCGCATAATCTTAAACAGCGGATTTTAAATGATTTGAGTGATATCGATTCTTTTAGTCCGGAAGAGTTGATAAACAGACGTTATCAACGTTTAATGGAATGTGGTTATTGCTAATATTGCGGTAGCAAATGAATAAAATGGAAATAACTATTAATGGTTATTTCCATTTTTTAATGCGTAAAATGTTTTATCGTTGATTTATTATCAGAAATGATCCTTAAAAAATTTATTTCTCCTTTTATTTTCTGAGTAAATTTTATTTAATACAAAATATTATATGAATACTGTTAGTATGATGAGTGGAAAATAGAGCAGATAATTAATGCCGAAAAGAGGTAATAAGAATAATTATGAATGTTGATGAGGCTGCATTACTGAACCAAATTATAAAAGCTATCGGCTCAACACGCCGAGTGTTGGTAGGCTTCAGTGGTGGACTGGATTCAACGGTTTTATTACATGCCTTAGTGACATTACGTCAAACCGCAGTGCCAAATCTTAACATCCGTGCGGTCTATATTCATCACGGACTTAATGATAAAGCTGATGATTGGGCTATCCATTGCCAACAAGTTTGTTGCGACTTGCAGGTAGCGTTTTATTCACAGCCGGTTTATATCGATCCGACTAAAAAAGGGATAGAAGCAGCGGCGCGTGATGCACGATATCGAGCGTTTCGCGAAATATTATTACCTGAAGAAATTATTGTTACTGCCCAACATTTAGATGATCAAGCAGAAACTTTTTTATTAGCATTAAAACGGGGCAGTGGGCCAGCAGGCTTATCTGCCATGCCAATTTCTATGCCGTTTGCTGATAGCTATTTAATCAGACCTTTATTATCTTTTAGCCGTCAGCAATTGGTTGTTTATGCGCAAAAAAAAGCACTTTCTTGGATAGAGGACGATAGTAACCAAGATCAGCGCTATGATCGTAATTTTTTACGTTTGACGATAATGCCACATTTCAATCGACGTTGGCCGCATTTTTCGCAAGCAGTGGCTAGAAGTGCCAGTTTATGTGCCGAACAAGAAGCCTTACTAAATGAGTTACTACAAGATTATTTATCTCAGCTAGTAACGGCAGAAGGAGCCTTGCAGCTTGATGCTTTAGCAAGTTATTCTGCAATAAAACGTAACGCAATATTACGCCGTTGGTTGAGTTTTCATCGAATTTTGATGCCTTCTCGTGTTCAATTAAAACAGATTTGGCAAGACGTGATCTGTGCGCGGCCAGATGCCGAACCGCAATTTAAGTTAGCTAACAACAATGTTATTCGGCGTTTTAAACAACAACTTTGGTTGCTACCACAATTTAACGATCTGACTAAAATTTGTTTAGCGTGGCAGTTGCCTGCAGCCATTAAATTACCCGATAATTTAGGGACGCTTAGGGTGGTAGATAAAGGCATTAGTGTTCGTGCTCCATTACAAAATGAAAAGGTGACTATTCGATTTGGTTTAAAAGGCAATATTAAAATTATTGGCCGCCAGCACGCGAGGCGGAGTAAAAAACTTTGGCAAGAATTAGGTGTTGCTCCATGGTTAAGAGAAAGAATACCTTTGGTTTATTATAACGATGAACTTATTGCCGCTGTTGGTGTATTTATTACCGAATCTGGGCGATGTATTCAAGGGCAGTCTGCATTGAACGTAAAATGGATAACCGATAAAAAACCCTTACTCTACTAGTAAGGGTTATTCTCGCGCTTGTTTAATCATGGCTTCTTTTATGATCCAGAATGATCAATAACGATGTCTCCAATTTCAGGATGACTAAAACTAACAATATGATCTAATCGCAGTTGCTTTTTTTCATTAGCAGCCTCAACAACCAGATATTCAACCTGTTTTTTTAACAGTAGATCGATTGCTTTGCCTTCAATAATCTCCCCATTATTCAATTTTATAGCTAATTGAAGACTATGTTGGCAAGCGAGTTCTAAATAATCATAGTCATCACAGTTAATTGGTTTGTATTCAGTATCTTTAGACATAATCCCTCACCACTATTGTTAAGTGGCGGTTATTTGCCGCCTTCGGATATTTGTAATTATAAGCATTTACTACTTAAAGCGCATAATAGCACCAGACTTTTTTTTGTAACGAAGAACGAAAACATTAGTATGATTTTGGCTAATATTAATGGTACGCAATGAAATTTAACAAATGGTTTTAAATATTGTTTAACCAGGTAAAATGGTTTGCTGAAAATAAACGATTGTTATTGTAATAGATCTATTTTATTGATGGATTTTGGAGCGAATGATGAATCAAAAAGTATTAAAAATATTGCTCACAATAGGTGCGCTGAGCCTAGCTGGCTGCCAGCATAAATTATCACAATCTCAGAACCAGCCAGTAGATAAAGTTTATACTGGCGTACTTCCTTGCGCAGATTGTTCAGGTATTGAAACAACCGTTCTTTTTAATCCGAATGGTACATATATTGAACAATTGACTTATTTGGGTAAGGAAGAACAAAAAAATACTTTTTTTTCTAGCGGAAATTGGACTAAAAAAGGCACTAAATTATTTTTGATTGATTCTGAAGAACAAAAAACCTATTTTCAACCTAGTACTGATGATAAAACAATAGAATATCTCGATCAGGAAGGAAATAAAATAGAAAGCAATTTAAATTATACATTAGAGCAAGTTAAGCCTGACATAAAGAGCGGAGAATATCGCTATATCGCCGACGCGGCTTTATTTAAAGAGTGTAAAACGGGGCGTACTTATAGTGTGAGTGGTATTGATTTAGAAAACCAATATCGCGCAACGGGTATTGAAGCGGGTAAACCAGTTTATGTTGAAGTTGAGGGCTATTATACTATCCGTCCTTCGATGGAGGATGGATTGTTTGATGCCACATTGATCCAGACTGGAACGATTAAATTTGATAAATTGCGTACTTGTCAGTCTCGCTAATTATCAGTTATATGAAATGCCCAACTAAAAGAGCTGGGCATTTTGCCTTAATGAGGCTGATTAGTTAAGTTTTGTATGCAGAAAATCAACTATCCCAGCAATATTAATATATTCTTTCTCATTATTTCGCCGTTGTTTATATTCAACCTGGTTGTTATCTAAATTACGATCACCGATCACTATTGTATGAGGTATGCCAATAAGCTCCATATCGGCGAACATCACACCAGGCCGCTCTTTACGATCATCTAAAAGAACATCAATTCCTTTGGCTTGCAAATCACGGTAAAGTCTTTCAGCAACCTCTTTTACACGATAGGATTTATGCATATTCATCGGTAAAATAGCAACCTGAAAAGGCGCAATAGCATCAGGCCAAATAATTCCTTTATCATCGTGGCTTTGTTCAATTGCTGCTGCGACAATCCGCGTGACACCAATACCATAACATCCCATCGTTACCGTTTGATTATGGCCATCTTCATTTTGTACACTGGCCTTCATTGCTTCAGAATATTTAGTTCCAAGTTGAAAGATATGACCAACTTCTATCCCACGTTTAATTTGTAGAGTACCTTTACCGTCTGGACTCGGATCGCCTTCGACGACATTACGTAGATCGTAAACTTCGGGTAAAGAGAGATCCCGTTGCCAATTGATACCAAAATAGTGTTTATGATCGATATTAGCGCCTGCACTAAAATCACTCATCATAGCAACGCTGCGGTCGATAATCGCCGGTATTGGCAAGTTAACAGGGCCTAATGAACCTGGGCCAGCTTTCAGGGTGGCACGTATTTCTTCTTCTGTTGCGAATCTCAGTGGACTTGCCACCAAAGGGTGTTTTTCTGCTTTAACCTCATTGAGTTCATGATCACCGCGGACCAATAAAGCAATAAGCTGGTGACCACTCTCTTTTGCGGCACTAACAATTAAAGTTTTAATTGTTTTCTCAATAGGTAAATCATGTTGCTCTACAAGTTCGGCAATGGTTTTGGCGTTAGGCGTATCGACAAGACGCATATCTTCAACTGGTGCAGCGCGTTCATTCGAAAGACAAATGGCTTCGGCCAGTTCAATATTAGCGGCATAATCTGAAGCAGTAGAAAAAACAATATTATCTTCACCACTATCCGCTAATACTTGAAATTCATGCGAGGCATTACCACCAATAGAACCAGTATCTGCTTGGACTGCCCTAAAATTGAAGCCAATACGCGTAAAGATTGCACTATAGGCCGCATACATAGCATCGTAAGTTTGTTGCAGCGAGTCTTGGTCGGTATGAAAAGAATAAGCGTCTTTCATAATAAATTCACGGGAGCGCATCACACCAAAACGTGGCCTTACTTCGTCACGAAATTTTGTTTGGATTTGATAAAGGTTCAACGGAAGCTGCTTATAAGAAGTTACTTCGTTACGAATAAGATCGGTAATTACCTCTTCATGAGTTGGGCCCAACACAAAAGGTCGCTCGCCACGATCAACAAAACGAAGTAATTCTGGCCCATATTGCTCCCAACGCCCACTCTCTTGCCAGAGATCGGCTGGCTGAACTATCGGCATGGAGATCTCAATTGCACCAGCGCGATTCATTTCTTCACGAATAATGTTCTCAACTTTGCGCAACACACGGACACCGGTTGGTAGCCAGTCATATAGCCCTGAAGCAAGTTTACGGATCATACCTGCGCGAAGCATCAGCTTATGACTGATAACTTCAGCGTCGGCGGGAGTCTCTTTTAAAGTAGAGAGAAGATATTGGCTTGTACGCATTATTAGCTTCCATCAACGACGAATTACTTCCAGTTGGCATTAACCAACCATTAAAACAAAATTATTCCCCAGTCTACCAGTGACTTGCTAATGTCAAAAGAGATAACTTAATTTTTTAGCGTATCTAAGGAAAGAACGACCACTATATTCGCTGAAATTCGCCATCTAACGTTAAAATCAAGCAGATGAACAGCGTAGATTTTTTCATCAGCAGCATTTTTTTTATATGCTGGACGTGGGTCTTGGGCTAAGACTTGTCGAATAAAACGCTCAAGGAAAGAGTAGCGGGTTTGTTGCTCAATCAGCTGTTTTTGGGCGGTAGCAGAAAAAATAACTGTCATTTTATTAGCGGGTGCAGCTTGCGCAAATCCAGCAACTGCTTTTGGTAAAGATTCGGCAAAAGGAAGATAGGGTTTTATATCAATAACAGGAGTTCCATCAACTAAATCAATACTCCCTAGAGTCAAGCCTACCTCGCTATCACGGATAATTAGATTTTTCAATTCAATTAATGACATACCTATAGGATTAGGACGAAATGGAGAACGAGTGGCGAAAACGCCCATTTTAGTATTGCCGCCTAAACGGGGAGGCCTTACCAGTGGGCGCCAACTTTGTTGTTTGGTTTGATGAAAAATGAAAATAACCCAAATATGGCTAAATTGTTCCAATCCGCGAACCGCATCAGGATGATTATAAGGTGGTAATAGACGCAAAAAACCCTGTCCGTCATCAATTAAGCCTGGTTGTCTCGGGATGGCAAATTTTTCTTTATAGGGTGATTCTATCAGCCCAATCACGTTAAATTGGAAATTATTCATTGATAATATTCAGTGCAGAACCTTCACAAATAGCAGTTTGATAACAATCAGGTGTACTAATTATTTCACAACGATGCAATAACACGATATTTGCTCCCTGAGAAGAGGCCTTTTTCAACATGTTTTTTTCGCCTTTGGAATACTTACGCTTGGATCTTGTCGATTAGGTTGACATGAAATACCGGAAACAATACCCAGATCCTTAAATGGTTTACCTAGCAGCGCTTCTGTTTTATCAATAACTTTTACCACAGAACCTTTTTGTGGTGATATTTTGTTGATAACATTTTTTTGTTTTTTTTAGCGAGTTATCTTGTTTATTATATTCAGTTGGAGAAAGTAAATTACAGCCTGAAATACAAAGTACAAGACAACAGAGTAATAAGCGCATATAAATTCCTTATTAAAAAAATCAAATTAGCGCTAAAAATCAGTTTTAGCCATCATAATGGAATAATTAATTGAATGAAATTTATAATAAAACAAGCGGATTATATCCGCTTGTTTTATTATAATGTCACTCTTTTTGATAAAGCAATTACCAACCAGGGATAGCCCCCCCGTCAAAAATTTTATTCGCTGCTTCAGCGACTTCGCTAGATTGATAGGCTTTAACAAATTTTTTCACATTTTCATTATCTTTATTATCTATACGACTCACGATGAGATTTACATAAGGTGAATTTTTGTCTTCAACGAACAATCCATCTTTTGCTGGTGTTAATTTAGGTTCGGCGCTACTAGCCCAAGTTGTATTAATAATCGCGAGAACAATCTTGGGATCATCTAGACTACGAGGCAATTGCGGTGCTTCCAGTTCAATAAAGTTCAGCTTTTTAGGATTTTCAGTGATATCCAATACGGTAGGTTGTAAACCGGCACTATTACTTACTTTGATTAGCCCTTGTTTTTGTAACAACAATAGTGAACGTCCTAAGTTAGTAGGATCATTGGGAATTGCGATTTGGGCACCATCAGCTAGTTGTTCAACAGACTTAATCTTTTTAGAATAAGCCGCAATAGGATAAATAAATGTTTTGCCAACAGCGACTAATTTATAATTGCGATCTTTAATTTGTTGCTCTAAATAAGGTTTGTGTTGAAATGCATTAACATCAATATAGCCTTTGTCCAGAGATTCATTTGGCAGTACAAAATCATTAAAGGTAACTAATTCAACATCAAGCTGATATTTTTCTTTGGCGACTTTTTGTGCGACTTCAGCCACTGCTAACTCTTTGCCCATGATGACACCCACTCTGATGTGATTAGGTTTTTCTGTTTTTTCACCACAGCCACTAAAAACTAATATACTGAATAGTGCCGCAACAACGGCACTAGTTTTTATTTTGATAGACATAATTACCTCTTTAAGACCAGACTCAGTTTTAACCCTTTTTAAGTGAGGATTTTATTTACGTGTTTTTTTCATTAGGTGATTGCCAACAAATTGAATAGCAAAAACTAAAATAATTAGTAAAGCAAGAACCGTATTCATAACAGTTGGGTTATAGGTATAATAGCCGTATTGCATCGCAATTTGACCTAACCCGCCAGAACCAACCGCACCGCCCATCGCAGAGTAACCGACTAACATAATTAAGGTAATGGTCGCTGCATTGACTAAACCGGGCAAAGACTCAGGTAACAAGATTTTACTAATGATTTGTAGTGGCGTTGCGCCCATTGAACGAGCGGCTTCAATTAAACCATTGGGGATCTCTAACAGCGTATTTTCAACCATACGGGCAATGAAAGGTGCAGCCCCAATAGTCAGTGGAACGATCGCGGCCTGAATACCGATAGATGTGCCGACGATGAATTTAGTTAATGGAATAATCCAAACCAGTAAAATAATAAATGGGATGGAACGAAACACATTAACTAATGCAGACACTGTTCGGTAAAGTGTCAGATTTTCCATAACTTGTCCGGGGCGAGTCACATAAAGTAATATCCCAATGGGAAGTCCTAATAAAAACCCCAAAAATCCTGACACAAAAGTCATAATTAGTGTATCTAGCGTACCATTTAGTAGCAGGATAATCATTTTTTCAGACATAACCTAAGACCTCTACTTTTACATGGTGCTCTTCTAAAAAGGTAATTGATTTTTCAATATCTTCGTCAAGACCATGGAGTTCAGCCAGCATAAAACCAAATTTAACACCACCGGCGTAGTCAATTTGTGAACTTAATATATTAATGTCAATATTAAATTTCCTAGCCACCATTGAAATCAATGGTGCATCGACTGACTTACCGGTAAATTCCAATTTCAATAATGGCGATAAATCGGGTGCCGGCGCCATCTGTAAACGCTTTTGATAATCTTCAGGAATATCTAATACAAGTGTTGATTTAATAAAATTTTGCGCAATCGGGGTCTTTGGATGAGAAAATACTTCACTAACGCTATCTTGTTCTATTAAGCGCCCTTCACTAATAATCGCGACTTGATCGCATATACGTTTTACAACGTCCATCTCGTGAGTAATAAGTAAAATGGTTAAACCTAAACGTCGATTAATATCTTTCAATAGCTCAAGAATAGAACGGGTTGTTGCCGGATCTAATGCACTTGTCGCTTCATCACATAATAATACTTTAGGTGAATTGGCTAAAGCACGTGCTATAGCAACGCGTTGTTTCTGTCCTCCAGATAGACTGGCTGGATAGGCATCTTTTTTATTTGCTAAACCGACTAGTGTTAATAACTCTGTTACGCGTTGATGGATTTTGGCCTTTGGTGTGTTATCTAGCTCCAGAGGCAAGGCAATATTATCGAAAACATTTCGTGAAGAAAGTAGATTGAAATGCTGGAAGATCATTCCGATAGTACGGCGTGTGAAGATTAACTCTTTTTCAGAAAGATCGGTCAATGTCTGCCCATCAATGAATACTTCTCCTGATGTTGGGCGTTCAAGCATATTAACACAACGAATTAGCGTACTTTTTCCGGCACCGGAAGCACCGATAACCCCGTAAATTTGGCCTTGAGGAACATGCAAATTAATATTGGTTAATGCGTGAATTGCATGTGTTCCTTGGTGAAAAATTTTATTAATGTTAGAAAGTCTTATCATTGTGATCTACTAAATAATGGAAATAGTGGTGAGAACATTCGATCCTATTTAACATGGATGTTAAGGTGTCTAGACGTCTAAGTCAACAAAAATGTAAATATTGATCCTGTTCTTATTTAACCGCTTTTCATATAATGAACAAAGTTAAATTTAATGGAGTAATACGGTGAGTCAAAGTATTCCGGCGATTTTCCTTGATCGTGATGGTACCATTAACCACGATCATGGTTATGTGTATGAAATAGATAATTTTCAGTTTATCGAAGGTGCCATTGAGGCAATGCTTGAATTAAAAAAAATGGGTTATGCTTTGATACTTGTTACCAATCAATCAGGCATTGCAAGAGGGTTGTTCACAGAAGCGCAATTTCTTGCCTTGACGGAATGGATGGATTGGTCTCTTATTGATCGTGGTGTTGAGCTGGATGGTATTTATTATTGTCCTCATCATCCGGCAGCAATTGAACAAAAATATAGACAAATATGCAATTGCCGTAAGCCGAAGGCCGGTATGTTATTGTCCGCGCAAAAACAACTTAATATTGATATGAAAGCTTCTTATATGGTTGGTGATAAGCTTTCTGATATGCAAGCAGGTAAAGAGGCGCATATTGGGACTAATGTATTGGTTACTTCAGCAAAGGTTGTCACTGAAGATGATAAAAAATGCGCTGATTGGATTATAAATAGCCTGGCAGATTTACCCAATAAGATAAAAAATTGTCAAAAAAATGAACTTATTGTTCATAAATAAAGCAAAATTATTTTTTTTAAAAAAGTACTTGTGCAAAGATAAAATAAATCTATAATGCCCTTCCTGTTATCGCGACTTATTCATCAACAAGTGAATAAAAGTAAAGTATAACGCGAATTTAAGGTGAAAAGCGTAATATACGCCACCTCGCGACTACGGTCGCACGCTCTTTAACAATTAATCAGACAATCTGTGTGGGCACTCGCAAGACATCATCAAAAACTATTTGAAGATTAAGTCTTAAAGAGTGACAAACAGTTAATTCATATATGAACTAATAAGCAGTAACGTTATTTTGGCCAACAGCGAAGGCGATAAAAGGCCGACAAAGTGGCAAAAAAAGCGTTACGGCCAGTAAAACATTCTTTGAGCATCAAACTTTTAATTGAAGAGTTTGATCATGGCTCAGATTGAACGCTGGCGGCAGGCCTAACACATGCAAGTCGAGCGGCAGCGGGAGAAAGCTTGCTTTCTTGCCGGCGAGCGGCGGACGGGTGAGTA